>CAZYID010000008.1:0-21962 GCA_964646595.1 uncultured Spirochaetales bacterium
TAATTTAAAAAAATTAGGCATTGAAGTTTTGGACTTATTCCCGGAAGAAGTAACAGCAACTACATTAAATAAATACCTTTCTATTAAACACAGGAATTAATTAAGCATCCTATGCATCGTCTTTGCGAGCGAAGCGAAGCAATCCATATATCAATTTATTACTCTTTTATTTATAGATTTCTTCAGAACTAAAGTTCTTCGCAATGACAAGATTAATAAAGCTCTGACCCTATTTTATTTAAAACAAACTCAGTTGATCTTTATCACCTTTCTCTTTTTTCTTATCAAGTTTATAAGCCTGAAAGTCAATAAGTTCTTTTTCTATCCTTTCTAAAAAAGCGCTTCGTTCAGTTTGAAAATTTCTTCCAAATAGATTTAATGATTTTGAATATGTCATATATAGAAATTCTTTAGCTCTTGTCATAGCAACATATAATAGTCTTTGTTCTTCTTCGATATTTACATCATAATTATCAAACAATGAAAATGGTAAAATCTTATCACTGCATCCGGCAATAAAAACTGTATCAAACTCAAGTCCTTTTGCAGAATGCATTGTCATTAGCTTTACTGCTTCAGCATCTTTTTTATACAAATCAATACTCTGAGATGTTGATAAAGAATTAATAAATCCACTTGGATTATCTTCAAAATCTTTAGTAATTTCAAACAAAGCATCCATCTCATTTTTATAATCATCTTTAATTTCTTTAAAATAATTTTGTATTAAATTCTTAATCAAATCACTTAATTTATTTTCTTTTAAAAAATTTACTAAATCATGTAACTTACTTTGATTGATCTTTAATTTATCAGTAATATTACTTAATAATATATTATCAGGATTAACAATAATTTTTATTAAATCGACAAGTAAGACAAAAGGCTGAGATCTGTAAAAAGGTAATTCTCCCACTTTTTGATATGGTATAGAATGATCTTTAAATGCTTTTTCAATTGCTTCAATCTGCTGGTTTATTCTAACCAATACTGCAAAATCCGAAAGGCTGTAAGATTCCTCTTTATTTCCATCTGTAATACCGCTGTCCATAGAAAAAAACCTCAGACCCCCGATCATTTTTTCTATCTGTCGTGCAATAAATTCTGCTTCACTTTTTCCTGTATTAAATTCTTTAATAATTATTTTTGTTCCTTTCTCAATACCTCTCAAATAAAGTTCTTCCCTTTTTATTCCGCTTACAACATGACTTGAAGCATTTAAAATATTATCAGTACATCTATAACTTTTTTCAAGATGAAACACCTTTGCTTGAGGATAGTCTTTAATAAAAGCATTTATAAATGCCGCATCAGCTCCTCTAAATCCATATATTGCCTGATTTGGATCACCTATTACTGTTATATTTGCATTTGCCTCAGATGCCAATAGTTTAATTATCGAATACTGTGCATAATTTATGTCCTGATATTCATCAATGTTTATCCACTTATATTTTTCTTGGTATTTTTTAAGAATATCTAAATTTTCTTTAAATATTTTTATTGGAAGATTTAAAAGATCATCAAAATCAAAAAAATTATTTTTTCTTAAAATCCTATTATAATTATCAATAATATTTTTTAATTCTAAATCAATTTGATCATTATTAATATCTTTTAATTTCTGTTTAATTTCTGAAATATCATTCAAATATTTTTTTATATTTTCCTGTTTTATTTTTAAAATATTTTTTAAAATTAACTCTTTTTCTCTAAATGTAATAATAGAATAATTATTTTTTCTTCCGGTTAATTCCAGGTTTTCCTGAATAATAGACAAACCAAAAGCATGAAAAGTTGATATCATCAAATTATCTATGACATTATTATCTTTCACAAGCTCCAAAACTCTTAATTTTATCTCTTTAGCGGCCTGATTAGAAAAAGTCAGTGCCAGAATATTTTCCGAGTTTATTTTCTGATTTATAAGTTCAATTATTTTATAAGTTAAAGTTTTAGTTTTTCCGGTTCCAGGTCCGGCAATAATTAAACTCGGACCGGTGATATGATTAACTGCTTTTTGTTGAGAATCATTAAGTTCAATAATACTATCAGTTGTAATTTTATTAAAAATAGTATCTTCTTTAATATCTGACTTTAATCTTCTAAATTCCTCAATATCAATATTATAAGAATATCTGGTTAAATCATTTTTACTTAAATCATCTTTATTTTCAATTAAAAATAAATCCTTTGATAATGATTCTTTATTCTCATCTTGTTTAAATACTTTAACTACTCCATACTCTCCATCATATCCTTCACTTACATGCACTTTTCTTTCACGCATTCTCATTATTCCTTTTGCAAGAAGCTCGTCTTCTTCTTTTAAGGTTTCGTAAGTATGGTTTAAAAGAATATCAAATTCTGAACCAAATTTATTTAAGAGTGCGAAATACCTTTCTCCGACTTTTTTTGATGTTTTTTTTGTACCTACTATTTCACCTATAATTTCTTTTAAAGGAATTATATATTTAAACTGATTTCTATCAGTAACTTCATTTTTAATATTCCTGTCAGCAAGCTCTGCAACTCTATACATTACCCCAAGGGTAACTTTCTTACCACAAACCGTACAAATAAAATTATTTTTAACTGATTCTACCGGATTCCAGCAAATATTGCATTTTCTATGACCATCCAGATGATACTTCCCTTCCTGCGGAAAAAACTCTAAAGTTCCTAGAAACTCATCATTATTTTTTCTCAAAGCATTTTTTATAGCATCATACGAAAGATCAGTATTAAAAATATTCGCTTCTCTTCCAAGATTTTCAGGAGAATGCGCATCTGAGTTAGATATTACTGTAAATTTATCAAGAAAAGAACATGCCCAGTTCATTGGAGGATCTGAAGAAAGACCGGTTTCAATAGCAAAAATCTCATCTGTCAAATCATCATAACATTCACCAATAGTATCAAAACCGGATTTTGAACCAAGTGCGGAAAACCATGGAGTCCATATATGAGCAGGTACTAAAAAGCTTTTCTCAGAAGAGTTTAAAACTATCTCTAATAAAATTTTTGCGTCCAGTCCAAGTATCGGTCTTCCGTCTGACTTTATATTACCGATTTTATTTAATTCGTTTTGAATCTTCTTTACTGCGTCAAAATCAGGTGCAAAAATGAGATTATGAACTTTTCTTACTTTATCATTTTTTTTATAAATACAGCTGATTTCTCCGGTCAGTATAAATCTTACCTCTTTATCTGAAAGATTATTTATTTCATAATCTATAGAATTTACATATTCTTTTTTTAATTTATATAATCCCTGTTCAGCAGGTTCCAACTTCTCGATTAATTCTTCATACCAGCCGGGATGAGAAAAATCACCTGTTCCTACAACTGTTATTCCTTTTAATTGAGCCCACTTATGCAAATATTCCGGAATTAGATTTTTACTTGTTGCAATAGAACGATGTGAATGTATATGAAAATCAGCTATGAATTTAATTGGGTTTCTCCTTAAAAAAATAAAAAATGCTTTCTATTTTTTATAATAAAGGTATAAAATTGTAAATAATTATTTAATTTTTAATTTGTAAGTTTTTTTTAATTTTTTTTTAAAATTATAATTTTAATTGACAGCAAAATATTATAATGGTAACCTTCTTTATAAAAGAAGTATAACTAACCTTTATTTCAAATAAATTTAAATCTATTTGCATTTTTCAATTATTTTTTTTAAATAAGGATTATCAGAATGAAATTATTCGACACTCATTGCCATTTGGCATTATTATATCAAGATCCCATAGAACAAATCAGAGTTGTTGATGAAGCTAAACGCGCAGGTGTTATTGCTTTAGCAAATATTTCAACGAATTTAATCGATTTTGTTGATAGTTATGCTAACACGAAAAACATTCAAAATGTTTTTCATACAGTTGGATTAAGTCCTTCAGAAGTAATTAATCCCGGTAAAGATTGGGAATTAAAACTTGAAGAATATCTTTCTTATCCAAATGTTGTAGGTTTAGGAGAAATAGGTTTAGATTATTTTCATAAATACGGTGATAGAAATGCTCAAATAGAATTTTTTATCAGACAATTAGAAATTGCATCAAACTTTAATAAACCGGTAATTATACACAATAGAGATTCCGGAGATGATATGAAAGGAATCTTAAAATCAAAAGTAACAAGCGGTGGTATAATGCACTGTTTTAGTGAAGATACTGAATTTGCAAAAGAGATGATTGATATTGGCTTATACATTTCATTTGCAGGTAATTTAACTTATAGAAATGCTAAAAATCTACATAAAGTTGCTAAAGAAACACCTATTGAAAATATTTTAATTGAAACAGACAGTCCTTTTTTAACACCTCATGGTTTCAGAGGAAAAAGGAATCAGCCGGCTTATATTGTTGAAACAGCAAAATTTCTTGCAGAAATTAAAGAAATGGATGTTGAAGAACTATCTGAAAAATTATTAGAAAATAGTTTAAAAGTTTTTAATATTAATAAATTAGATGCTTAAAATTTAAATATTATTTGAATAAATTATCAAAAATCTATACCGTAGATTTACACTGACTTTTAATTCTTCCATTAATTAATGTCATTGTTATTCTACGGTTTTTTTATCCTGAGTTATTACTATGCTGTATCATATTTTAAAAATCGGCAACTTAAAATTACCCTCCAATATATTTATTGCCCCCCTTGCAGGTTATACTAATCTGCCAACCAGATTACTCTATCGTCAGCAGGGAGCTGCTATCGCTTATACAGAAATGGTATCTGTATTGGGATTAAAATATAATTATGATAAATCTGCTGAATTACTGAAATCCACTGATATTGATAAGCCTCTGGGAATTCAATTATTCGGACCGGATGCTAAAAGTTTTTTAACTGCTTATCAAAAAATAAAAAATATTAAATTTGATCTTGTTGATATAAATTGCGGATGTTCTGTAAAAAAAGTTTTAAAAGCAAAATCAGGAGCATATTTATTACAAAGACCTGAAGAGATATATAATATCGTTAAAGCATTAAAAAACAGCTCTGATAAACCTGTTACAATTAAAATAAGAAGCGGTTGGAATAATTCTTCTATAAATTATTATGAAGTTCTTGATGCTGCTGAAAAAGGAGGCGTTGATTTAATAACATTTCATCCAAGAACAAGAAGCATGATGTTTAAAGGAAAAGCAGACTGGAGCTTAATAAAAAAAATAAAAAATAAAAGCTCTGTCCCCATTATTGGCAATGGAGATATATTTTCAGGTACTGATGCAGTTAAAATGATACATCAAACCGGCTGTGATGGGATAATGCTTGCAAGAGGATTAATTGAAAATCCTTTTTTAATTGAAGAAGTCAAAATTTCCCTTATGGGACAATCCTACACGCCTCCCTCATTAAAAAGAAAAATTAATACTTTAATAAATCATTGTAAAGTAATGGTTGAATATTTTGACGAAAAACCCGGGATATGTGAATTCAGAAAATTTATTAGAGGTTATTTAAAAGATTTGCCAGGGGTATCTAAAGTCAGACAAGCTTTAAATAAAATTGATAATTTTAAAGAATTTAAAAAAATAGTAAATGAATACTATGAATATTTAAATAAAAAAAGTACAGAGTAAATGGAAACAAGGGGCTTTAGCTTTGGCCCCTTGTAAATAGCAATGGGTCAAGCCCCATTGTTTCCTTGTATATGAGGACAAAGCTTAAAAAATAAAAATTTATTATTTAATACTACCATGCTTTTTACATAATTCTATTGTATGTTTTAATAATTCAATTCCTCCAGGTTCCCCATGACCCGGTATAACTATTTCAGCAGAACTATATTTTTCCAATACTTTTTCAACTGTTTTTGGCCATTCTTTAATATCTGCGTCTTCTGTATTTCCAAGGTTTCTTGATGACAATGATTTTATTAAACAACCGCCAAATAATATTTTTTGTTCAGGAAGCCAGATAACAATATTATCAACAGTATGCCCTGCTCCGGGATAAAAAGCAATTATATTTATTTTTCCAGATTTTAATTTTAATTCATTTTTAAAAGTTTTAATTGGAAGCACTTTATTATTCTTCTTTAAAATCTCTTTTGTAATATCTAAAGAATACGAAACTGCTCCTTTTTTATGAGCAGTTTCCAATCCACCCATATTGTCTTCATGAAAATGATTAATAACTACATATTTAATTTCAGCTTTATAATTATTCTTTACCCAGTTAAACAACTGCTCTGTCAACTGGTTATTCCAGGGAGTATCTAAAATTAAAGCTTCTTTTTTATCAATAATTAACAAGCCATTTGCCGGAACTCTGCCGTATTGCGGCATATTTATATACGAAACATGGATAAAAATTCCATTTTTCAACTTTATTAATTCCAGATCATTTGAAATTTTAATTTTCTCATTTGTAATTGAAAATAGAAATATAACATTAAAAATTATTAATAAAAAAATAATGACCTTTTTCATATATTTATATCCTTTTCTAATTACTATTTTATTGTTAAATATATATCAAAAAAAATATTATTTAACAATAAAATTAACTTTTAATCCAATTTTATTTAATTATGATAAGAGATAGTATGTAGAGAAATCGTATATTGAAGATTTTATTACAAATTTTTTGTTTCATATTTTCGTAAAATAAATTTGTTTTTTTTATTTTTTTTAGTATAGTGATATTAATTTATTACTGTTCTTAATATTATAAAAACTTTTTATTAATGTCTGCTGACTAATAAAAATTGGATCTAGAAATGACATTACCGGCTCTTAACAATATTTTAAACGATCTTTCAAAAGAAGGTAAAATTTTTTTTTATGGATCAACTGCTTTATCATATTATTTTAAAAAACCAAATGTAAAATTTATTAGAATACTAACAAGCTTAAATATTGCTGACTTAGGCAAAGTTATATCTAATCTAAGTTTTTCTAGTGATTATTACTTTGATTGTTACATAGAACTTGATAATGGAATTATTGTAACTTTTTTAACAAATGAGATTGAAGAAAATAATGATTATGAATATTTATACAATGTTTTAAATGAATATCAAAGTAATCCATTACTCAATTTTACTTACTCTTTAAACAAAGATAAATATTACTTACTAAGCGATACATACCATAATTTTCTTAAATCAAAAATTTTTAATATTCATTCTCTATCGAATATCAATATAGAAGATGTATTGGACCTTGCATTAATATCAAGTGAATTAGATATAAAAATCAATCTAAATCAAAACGAACTTTTTAATAATAATGAAATAGATAATATTGAGATAAAAAAATACTTACCATTTATAGAGTTAGTGCTTACTTCAAAAAATCCTTACAATTCATTAATTTTTTTGAATAATATTGGATTATTAAAATCTTTTTTTCCTTTCTTAAAAGATCTGGTTGGAATCGAGCAGGATAGAAGTTTGCATCCGGAAGGTGATGTATTTAATCATACTATACATAGTTTTCAGTTTTTAAAAAAGCCGTCATTACCATTAGCTTATGGTATGTTACTGCATGACTATGGAAAAGCATATGTTACAACGCAACAAAATTTTAGAGAACATTCTGCTCTTGGAGCTGATAGAGTAATGGAATTATTAAAGCCTTATGGTTACCCAAACTATTTTATCAATGATGTCAAGTTTTTAGTAGAATACCATATGGTAAATTCTTATTTTTTTAGATTAAACGATACAAAAATAAAACATATTTTTGATAATCAATTAGGCAATGACCTTATAAAATTGTTTAAGGCTGATATTTTAGGTTCAATAGGAAAACTTGACAATTATTATGATATTGTTTCTAAATTAAAAAAAGTATCAAAGTTGTATTAGATCATTTAAATAAAATACTTACTTTTTATTCTTAAGTTGTTTGTGATATATTTCTCTAATTTCAATTAAAGCTTTTTTTATTTTTTTACTTTGATAATTTGGATAAGTCCAGGGCAAATTAATATAATTATCTTTTTGGTAAATTAAAGTTAAATCAGCCCATACGCCTTTATCTAAATATATTCTATGAGAATACGCCTTACCTGTTGCAAGAATGAAATTTTCTAATGATAATAATCCGGGATCAATATTCACCAGTCTTTTAAAAATACTATCTTTCGTTTTTGAATATTTATTTTCTAATTTACAGCAATATTTTTTAATTAAAGGTAAAGATGATCTTAAAACAATTTTTTCAAATGATATATATCTTGTTTTTAAATTTTCGCCCATTTCTTCATTATAATAATCAGTTTCTATAAAATCAATATCCGGAGTTTTATAATCAATTTTACCATACTTTTTTTTAAATTTTGATTCTATCTCATCTAAAATTTTAGCAGAAGTTGAAAAAAAAGCTATTACTAATTTTACTTTTCCAGGTTTTGTCAATATACTCATATCAATTATTTTTAAAATAAATTCCTTGTTTTGTACCTCTATGTTCAAGTTCTTTATCAATTTTCTTAAGAACCTGATTTTTTGAAAAATATTCTTTATTTTTGCATAAAATCCTTAATGATGCTGCATTTAATAAACGCATTATTACAACATTTTCCGGAATTACTTCTAGAAGATCACATAATAATGAACAAAATGATTCTACATCAAAAATTAAAAAATCTTCTTTATTATTTTCATAATCTTTTTCAATAGATGTTCCGGATATTATTTCTAAAAGCCTGAACTTTATTCCATCAATTTTATTGTCAAAAAATAAAGTTTTAATTCCATCCTTTATCATAGAAATTGATTCGCCGGGAAGTCCAATTATCATATGAACTGTAATTTTAATATCACTGTTTTCTTTAATTAATTTTACAGCATTTTTAAAGTCCTGATATGTATGATTTCTATTAATTCTATTTAAAGTCAAATCATTAATTGATTGAAGCCCCAACTCAAGCCAAACATCCTTATTAAATTTATTTATTAAAGCATTTATATTATTAATGATATCCGGATTTATATAATCCGGTCTTGTTGAAATAATAAGTCCTTTCATATTATCAAGTGATAATACTTTTTTATATTTTTTAATTAAATCATCAATAGGACCAAAAGTATTTGTATTTTCCTGAAAATATCCATAAAAAAAATCAACATTATATCTTATAGAATAGGCTTGTACTCCTTTAATTATCTGATTTTCCAACAACTCATTTTCTTTCAAGTAAAATGGAAGAAATGATTTGCCGTCGCAAAATGAACATCCTGTTTTCCCGTTAATTCTATTAGGACATGGATAACCAGTTGATAAAGGAATTCTCCATATCCTTTTATTATGTTTATCTTTTAAATATTGGTTAAATGAATAATAGTGTAACATAAAACTATAAATTTATTACTTAACTTTTATATTATTTTGCAGCTGTTTTTTTCTATGCTTAAATTTATAATATCATTTAAATATTCGTTTATCAATAAATTATAAAATTCCCGGAACAACTTAAGTAAAAATATATCTTTTTCATTCTTAATTAAAATGTAAAATAATTATTTCCCTATGTTAATAATATTTCAAAGATAGACAAATCATGTTATAAAATTAATATATAGTCGTCTTAGAAAATAATTTTATACTATTAAGGTGGAAACATGAGAAATTCAATTATTTATATTTTCTTAATTACAATTATACTAACTTTTGGATGTAAAAAAGTTGAATCAAAAACAATAAAAAACGTTAAAACAGATCAAAATACTACAGGACAAAGTAAAAATGAATTAATCGCTAAATTAGGCGGTAATACCACAAAAGAACCAACGAAAACAACTGATGCAAAATTTATGAATATAAACGGAAAAAACAGCAAATTATCAGACTTTAAAGGAAAGGTTATAATGCTTAATTTATGGGCTACATGGTGTCCTCCATGTAGAGCAGAAATGCCTTCTATGCAGAAACTATACGATGACTTTAAAAATAAAAATTTTGTTATTACTGCTGTTTCTCAAGGAGAAAATCTGGATACAGTTAAAAATTTTCTAAAAAATAATAATTATAGTTTCCCTATTTTTATTGATATTAATAATGAAATTGCCCGTGTCTATAGTACCGGATCAATTCCAACAACATATCTAATTGATAAGGAAGGCTATCTTATTGCCAGATTTGTAGGCGGGAGAGATTGGTATTCTAAAGAATCAATTGACTTAATAAATGAATTATTAAAGTAGGTTATATGATTAAAGATATTATATTATCGTTTGGCGCCGGAATAGCAGTTTTTATTTCCCCTTGTGTTTTACCTCTTATTCCTGCATATATTTTTTATATTACAGGATTAAGGGTAGAAGAAAAAGTTGATAATAAATTTCAATTTTTTATCCGTATTATGTTTTTTATTATTGGATTTACAATAATTTTCACAGCTCTCGGCATTATTACAGCTTTGTTAACATTTACTTCAGGAAATATTAAACAGGTTATAAACATTATTTTTGGAATTATTTTAATTATTTTCTCACTTCATTTTGCCGGAATTATAAATATATTTTTCTTAAATTATGAAAAAAGATTTAATTTCACAAAACTTCCTGCAAGTAATATTGGAACATTATTAGTTGGAATGGCTTTTGCTGCCGGGTGGACCCCATGTGTTGGTCCTTTACTTGGCTCAATTTTAGCATTAGTTTCAACCGGTGATTCTTTGATTAAAGGCATAATATTATTATTAATTTTTTCTCTGGGTTTAGCTGTTCCATTAATTATTACAGCAATGTTTTTTAATTATGTTAATCCTTTATTAACTTTCTTAAAAAAACATACAAATACAGTAAAAAAAATAAGCGGATTATTTTTATTTATAATTGGAGTCTTATTATTATTTAACGCTATTAATAATTTACCTGCTCTATTATTTAAATTTGGTTTTTTTCTTCAAGATTCTATACCAATAAGCAATTACATTTTTTCTTTCATTTTACTGATTATTGGAATACTGTTTTTAATTCCAATGTTAATAAATAAAAAATTTTCAATAACATTGTTAGTGATTTTTATTATTATTGTTATTATAAGCATATTAAATTATTTAAATATTTTCCCATTATTAATTTTTTTAATAAAATATATTACAACATATTATTAATAAAATTTCGTTTGATTGAGAATTATACAATGAAAAAAACATATATAGTATTTATTTTTATTTTTTTATCAATAGTATCATGTATAAAAATTAATAAAAATTCTCAGGATACAGAAAAAAAAATAGAATCAATATTACCTTTCAATAAAAATCAAAAAATTTCTGATCTGCAAAAACAGCTTCATACAATCGCAAAAAATGGCACTTCATCTGTAGTTTTTATCAGCTCAGAAAAAATTATTACACAAAAATATTTTGATCCATTTGACTTCTTTTTTGGTAATCCACAGGATGCTAATCCAAATGACAAGCCTAATGAAAAAAGTTTTAAACAAACGGCATTAGGTTCCGGAGTAATTTATAAAAGATTTGGAAATGTTTACTATATTATAACAAACAATCATGTTGTCGAAGGAGCCAGCAGTACTAAAATAGCAACTACTAATAAAAAAACATATAAAGGTAATATTTTAGGTTCTGATCCGGATGTTGATATTGCTGTTATTAAAATAAAGACAAATGATAATTTAAATATCGCAAAATTTGGAAACTCAAATTACATAAAGGTAGGAGATTTTGTTTCAGCTGTTGGAAATCCATTTGGTTTAAGCAATTCAATGACTTTTGGTATAATTAGTGCTATTGGAAGAAGCAATATTTATTCTGATAAAATTACATTAACAGATTTCATTCAAACTGATGCTGCAATAAATCCTGGAAATTCCGGTGGTCCACTAATTAATATTTTTGGAGAAGTAATTGGAATTAACACATTAATTTATTCACAAAGCGGAGAAAATGTTGGTATTGGATTTGCAATTCCTGTAAATATAGTAAAAAATACTGCTGATCAATTAATTAAAAAAGGAAAAGTAAAACACGGTTTTCTTGGTATATATTATAAAGAATTAAATGAAGAAGATATTAAAATTCTGGGATTAAATTCAATAGAAAATGGAATGATAGTAACTGAAATAATAAAAAATAGTCCTGCAGAAAAATATGAAATTTCAGTTGGTGATATTATTGTGGAAATAAATGACAATATAATTAAAAACAGCAGAGACCTTGCTGTATTTATCGGAAAACTTACTCCTGGAACAAAAATGAAATTAAAAATATTTAGAAATAATCAATATATAATTAAAGAAGTTATTTTAGGTAAAAGAGAAAAAAAATAAAATTACTTTCTAATATTAATAAATCTTTTAATTACTCTTCTTAATAATTTTTTAATCTTTACTTTCTGTTTTTCCGGATATTTATCAATATCTTTCTCTACAAGATTTAATTCATTTCTAATTAATATTATCTTATTTTTTATTTTATCTGATAAAGACAACTCCTGATCAAGATCTAATTTATCAAGCTCTTGTTGTGTAACAATATTTTTATTTTTCATTTAACAACCTCAAATTATTATTAATAAGTTAATTAAATTATACATTTTATTTATGAGCTTATCAAATAATATTCAAAATAATAAAAAAAATTATTTTTTTTGTTTTTTATAATATGAATGATAAGTAATAATTTTATAAATAAGTTTTGCTGCTAAAAAATCTGAAGATTTATTTTCACCGGGACACAACTCACAAACATCAAATCCAACCAGATTTTTATTAATACACACTTCTTTTAATAATTTTAAAACTGTATACCAATCTAGTCCTCCCGGCTCAGGAGTTCCTGTACAGGGCATTATTGAAGGGTCAAAAACATCTAAATCAATAGTAATATATACATTTTTTGATAAGAGAGATAATACTTTGTTTATCCAATCTAAAGAATTATAAATGTCTTTTGCAAAAAAAATTCTTCCTTCCTTAATAACCTTTTTTTCTGAAACATCCATACTTCTTATGCCAGCCTGAACAATAGGAGATATTTCTTTTATTCTTGCCATAGTGCATGCATGGTTATATTTTGAATCATAATATTCATTTCTCAAATCAGAATGCGCATCCAGTTGAAGCACAGTAATATCATTATAAAAAGACTTTACTGCTTTAACTGCTCCAATTGCTACAGAATGTTCTCCGCCTAAAATTATTGGAAATTTATTATTTTCAAGATAATATGATACACTTTCAGCAACACTATTTATCATTTTTTGAGAATTTGAAATGTCTAATTTCTTATTATCAGTATATATACCATTCTTATATGCTTCATAATCGGTTTCAATATCATATGTTTCAATCTGCTTTGATGCTTCTAATATAGCTTTCGGCGCCTTATCAGCCCCCTTCTGCCATGTGCTGGTTAAATCAAAAGGGACCGAAATAATAGAATAACCAGAGTTTTCTTTTTTAGAAAAATACTCTGGGATATCAAAAAAATAATTTTTCAATATTCTATACCTCTAATAAATAATAATATATATATATTAAAAAAACCAAAAAAAAATTATAATTTATTGTATGTTTAAATTTTATTTCTATCAATCAAATTTTAAATTTAAATTAAAATATTATATGGATTTTTTAATATAGAAATGATAAATTGACTCGCTTTAAAAAATTTAAAACATATTCAATATAAATTTATTTTTTTACTTTAATCCGATTTCAAGGAGCTTCAAAATGTCACCAAAAGAAATATTAAATAAATGGGATTATAATGATTCAAAAAATTATTACAGCATAGATTCATGGGGAAATGGTTATTTTAATGTGTCAAAAAAAGGAGAAGTTACTGTAAAATTATTTGCTCCACAAGGGACAAAAGAAATAAGCATCTTAGAAATCGTAAATGGAGTTAAAGACAGAGGATTATCTCTGCCAATATTAATTCGTTTTAGAGATATTTTAAACAATAGTCTTACAAAAATTCATCAAAGTTTTCAAAAAGCAATTAAAGAATACAACTATGAAGGAATATATAGAGGTGTTTATCCCATAAAAGTAAATCAACAGGAAGAAATAATTGAAGAAATTACTATTGCCGGGAAACAATTTCATCATGGATTAGAAGCCGGGAGTAAAGCAGAAATGATAGCAGCTCTTGCATATATGCATGATCCTAAAGCTTATATAATCTGCAATGGATATAAAGATCAGGATTTTGTTGACTTAGCTCTTTATGCTTTAAAAATAGGAATACAAACAATTTTAGTAATAGAAAGACCCAGTGAATTAAGCTTAATTTTAGAAAGATCAAAAAAATTAAAAATTAAACCTCGAATCGGTGTTCGTGTCAAATTATCATCAAAAGCTAAAGGATTATGGTCTGATTCGGGTGGTGATAAAAGTGTATTTGGATTAACAAGCACTCAGATTATTGATCTAGTAGAAATTTTAAAACAAAATAAAATGTTAGATACGCTTGAACTTTTGCATTATCATATTGGTTCTCAAATTCCTAATATTAGCAGTATCAGAAGCTCTGTAATGGAAGCATGCCGTTATTATGTAGAACTTGTTAATGAAGGCGCTAAAATGGGTATACTTAACATTGGCGGCGGTCTTGCAGTAGATTATGACGGCTCTAAAACTGATTTTGAAAGTAGTAGAAATTATTCTCTTGACGAATATTGTATTGACATAGTTGAAGCAATTTCATCTGTTATGAATGAATATAAAATTAAACATCCTGTAATTATAAGTGAATCAGGCAGGGCAACAGTTGCTTATTATTCTGTTTTATTATTTAACATATTAGATGTTAATTGTTTAGAATACAAAAATATTCCAAAAGAACTTCCTCCGGAGTCTCATGAATATTTAATAAATCTTTTTGAAGTTAATAAATCACTCTCAATAAAAAATATTCAAGAATACTTTCATGATGCAATTTATTATTTGAATGAAATTAGAGCTCTTTTTTTACACGGAAATATTACTTTAAGAGAAAAAGCTTTATCTGAAAATATATTCTGGAATATTATTAAAAAAATAGAAAAAGAAGTAAAAAATTTTAAATATATTCCGGATGAATTACAAAAACTGGATGAAGTACTTACTGATATTTATTATGGTAATTTTAGTTTATTTCAATCTCTTCCTGATGCCTGGGCAATTAATCAACTTTTCCCAATAATGCCTATTCATAGATTAAATGAAAAACCTGTTAACAGGGCAATAATAGCTGATATTACATGTGATTGTGATGGTAAAATCAGCAGATTTGTTGATCTAAAAGATATAAAAAAATATATTTTATTACATGATCTCATAGATAGTGAAGACTATATTCTCGGGACTTTTCTTGTTGGTGCGTATCAAGAAACGCTTGGAGATTTACATAATCTTTTTGGAGATACAAATATTTTAAGTGTATGTCTTGATGATAAAGGTAAGCTCGAATATACTAAAGAATTGGAAGGGGATTCTGTATCAGATATATTATCATATGTCGAATACGATCCTAAAAAATTAATACATAATTTCCGCAACATTGCTGAAAAAGCTGTAAAATTTGATAAAATAACTCCTTCAGAAAGAAAAGAAATAATGAATGCTTATGAAGAAGGTTTAAGGGGTTATACTTACTTTGAACAATAATTCTATCTTATTAACAAATTTACTCTTTAAAAACTTTTCAATAAATAAAAACAATTTAATATTAATTATAAAAATAATAAAATTTAAATTATAATAATATTATAATCTTTATTAACCAGATATTTTTAATTTTTAAAAGATTAAATTATTGATAAGGCTTAGAAGGTGCCGGTATTGGTTTTACTGTTTGTAAAAAAAATAGTTGAATTCTATAAAGGGCGTATCTGGGTAAAATCAGAATTAGATAAAGGCTTAACATTTTATTTTACAATTCCCAAAAAAATCACTGACACACATTAATTCTATATATCAAATTTTTCTATTTTTCTATATATCAATGTCTTTCTTTTATACATTTTTTATTCATAAGAAAATTTTAATTTAAATATTTCTTCTTTATTTTTGCTAAAAAATGTTGAATTAAAAAAATCACTTTGTTTGCTTACATTAAAAGCATCAATAAAATTATGAACGATGTCCTTATGATTTAACTTTGCTAATAATTTGTTAAAATCATTTGTAACTGTGATAAGACTGAATTTTGAATTATTCAAAAAATAGTATTTTATATATTCATTATTTGTAAAAATAAATATATTGGTTAACAATACCTTTGCTGATTGTAGAATATTATCCAACATAATATGTAATAAATTTAAATTATTACTTTGTTTGTTTATATCAGGAATAATTACAAAAATCTTATTTATATTGACATCATAAGCTTTTTTTATTTCTAATATTTTATATTTAATCAAATTTATTTTATCTTTATTTAATCCTTTAGATAACCTAATAAAAAGAACATCACTCTCAAAATTTATATCAACGTGGCATGGATTTAAATCAATATTAAATTTAGTATTAAAAATATTTTCAATCGTCTTAAATAAAACATCAATATTTAATGGTTTTTGAATTATTCTTTTTATTTTATACTTTGCAAATTTTAATATAATATTTTTATCAAGATGAATACCCTTAAAATAAAGCATAATCAAAGGAATATCTCTAAAAGCTTCTAATTTATGTTTTTCCTCTAAGAAATTAAATCTCCAAATAGATGAAATATCATAATCCAAAATAACCAGATCAGGATGTTCGTTTCTTAATTTTACTAAACCCATAATTTCATTATTAGTAGAAATTACTTTAAAATCTTTACTTTCTAACTGTTCTTTAATAAAATTTATTAATAATAATGAACTGCTGATTACTAATATTTTCTTTTTCATTTAAATCCCTCATATAAAAACAAATTATAATCATATCTTTAGACAAATAAAGGGTTTAAAGGTTTCAAAAAAATATTAATTTTTACAAAGAGGTACAGAACTTTTTTAAAAACAATTAATTATTAAAAAATTGAAAGAGGATAAAGGATTATTGTAATTTTTAGAAAAAATATATTATTTATTATCTATAATTTTTTCTCAATCTTAGCCCAAGTATCTCTTAAAGAAACTGTTCTATTAAAAACTAACTTATCTTTTGTCGAATCAGGATCAACGCAAAAATAACCCTGTCTCAAAAATTGAAAATTATCAAAATGACCCGCTTCTTTTACACTTGGTTCAGCAAGACAATTTGTTAATACTTTTAATGACTCCGGATTTATATTTGATAAAAAATCTTTACCTTCTTCTGTTTCTTCAGGATTTTCATTAATAAATAAATTTTCATAAACTCGGACTTCTGTTTTAACAGCATGAGAAGCAGAAACCCAGTGTGAAGTGCCTTTTACTTTTCTACCGTCATCAGTCCATCCGCCCTTTGACTTTGGATCATATGTACATCGAATCTCAATAATTTCATCGGTTTTTTGATCTTTAATAACTTTCTCACAAGTTATATAATAAGCATGTTTTAGTCTAACTTCTTTCCCGGGAGACAATCTAAAATATTTTTTAGGAGGATCTTCTTTAAAATCATCTTGTTCTATATATATTTCCCTTGAAAAAGGCATTTTACGATTTCCCATACTTTGATCTTCGGGATTATTTTCTGCATCAATTTCTTCTACTTTGCCTTCAGGATAATTTTCTATGACTATTTTTAATGGATTTAATACTACCATAACACGCTTAGCTCGTTTATTCAAATCTTCGCGTAAACAATGTTCTAAAAGGGCAATATCAACAATGCTGTTGTTTTTAGCAACTCCTATTCTTTCACAAAAATCCTTAATAGACTCCGGAGTGTAACCACGTCTTCTTAATCCAGAAATTGTAGGCATTCTCGGGTCATCCCAGCTGTTTACATATTTCTCTTCTACCAATTTTAACAATTTTCTTTTACTCATTATTGTATAAGAAAGATTTAATCTTGCAAATTCAATTTGCTGAGGATGGCATTCTACTTTTAGTTCATCTAAAAACCAATTATATAATGGTCTGTGATCTTCAAATTCTAATGAACAAAGTGAATGAGTAATACCTTCTATCGAGTCCTCAAGTCCATGTGCCCAGTCATACATTGGATATAAACACCATTTATCTCCCTGTCTATAATGATCTGTATGCTGAATCCTATACATTACCGGATCACGCAAATTTATATTTGGAGAAGACATGTCAATTTTAGCTCTCAAGACATGTGCACCATCAGGGAATTCACCATTTTTCATTTTTTCAATTAATTCTAAATTCTCTTCAATTGATCGGTCTCTATACGGACTGTTTTTACCTGGCGCTGTTAAAGTGCCTCTATATTCTCTTATCTGATCAGCAGAATGACTGTCAACATAAGCTTTCCCTTTTTTTATCAGCTCTATAGCATATTGATACATTTTTTCAAAATAATCTGAAGCAAAATATAAATGTTCGCCCCAGTCAAATCCAAGCCACTTAATGTCTTTTTTTATTGCTTCAATATATTCGATATCTTCTTTTACAGGATTTGTATCATCAAACCTAAGATGACACCTTCCGTTAAAATCTTTTGAAATACCAAAATTTATATGTATAGCCTTAGCGTGCCCAATATGAAGATATCCATTTGGTTCGGGTGGGAATCTGGTAATTACATTGCCGTTATTTTTTTTATTTTTTATATCTTCTTTTATTATTTCTCTAATAAAATCAGAATATTCTTTTTTTTCATTATTATCCATATTATCTGAAGGCATAAGTGCATCCTTATTAAAAAAAAATTTTGACAGGCGAGACGCCTATCCTACCGAACAACAGACAAAATGTCTATCGTACCAATATTATTTTCAATTATTAAAGTCCTTTTATATCATAAAAGATATAGAATATAAAAGAGTTTTTATCAGCCTATACTTTTATTTTTGTTAAATATTTAATTTGATATTCTTCCAAAATTAATGGAAGATAATTATAGAAAGGAGGCTTTTTAGATAAAACAATATTTTTATCTGCATATTTATCAATTTCTTTATTATAAGCATTTAATTCTTTATACGAAAAAAGCCTTCCTGCCTGTATAATATTATCTCTATTCAAATTTACTGATATACTCGTATCAATGTTTTTAATTAAATAAAACATTTTTAAACTTGAAGCTAAATAAAGTGCAGGAATATTTTCTAATTGAGTTGTTAATTGTTTATATTTATCAATACTTTTTTTATTTATTAAAACATTAATATAATTAAAATTTCCCGAATATATTTCCGGTAAAATAACAATATCTGCATTGCATGTATCTATATTTAAATACGGATACCAGAAATAATTTAAAATTGTAATTTCTTCTTTTTTTATTTTTTTAACAATCTTTATAAATTCATTAAAATTACCTTCAGACTGCAGAAAAAACTCAGCCATGTCATAAATTATTATATTTTTTTTAGAATCTTTTTTGTCATTACTAATTAAATTACAATTTTCACTAAACCATAAATTAAATCTTTCTCCAGAGATATTTAAATTAAATGAATTATATAAAGCATAATTATTTAAACGAAAAATAAACTCAGATAATGAAGAAACACTTGTTAAATAATAATTTGAAGTAAATAAGTCTTCAAATAATTTCCTCATTCTTTTATGAGAAACTGTATCCTCTGAAATATTCCATTTTGAAGAGATATTATTTTTTACAATAGTTGTAAGTTTTTTATATGAATGACCTAATATATTCGAATTTTTCTGAAAGTCATAAAATCGTCCGCCTTTTATGTCATATAAAAATGCACCCTTACCTTTTTTTATAGAATACTTTTTATTCAAAAAATCTTCCTTTAATTTTCAAATATTGTAATTAAAAAATTTATGTTACTTTTTCTAAATCTGTATATTCTAAAATAAATTCCATAATAGAATGATCAAAAAAATCAATCATTATTAAATTCTTTCCTCTTTCATATTTTAGCATAATTATTTTACCATTTCCATAATCTTTATGTCTTACTATATCGCCAACTGCATAATCTAATGATTTATGAGATTTTTCTTGAAAATACCCAAAACAATTTCTATCTAAAATTTCTTCGGGAAGTTCAGTTAAAAACTGTGACGGTTCCTGATAATTATCTACTCCAAATAAATTTCTCTTACTACAGTAAGAAACTGTCAAATTATTTTTTGCTCTTGTTATTGCAACATAAAATAATCTTCTTTCCTCTTCAAAATCCTCTTCCTCAATTGAGTTTGCATGAGGAAAAAGCCCTTCTTCTAAACCGGCAACAAAAACATTCTCAAACTCCAAACCTTTAGCATTATGCACAGTCATTAATTTTATTTTATTACTGTAACTTTTATCTTCATCTGTTGATGTAACTAAAGTTAATTCTTCCAATAAAGTTATAAGTTCATCTATTCCCCTGCCCCGTTTTTCAAGAGACTTTATAAATTCGGTAATATTATTTATCTTTTCAGATTGCTCATTAAAATCTTTTTGTTCATAATATTCCCACAAATTTAACTCATGCAAATAATATGATAATAATTTATCGATTGATTCTGATTCGATAAGATTATCTTTATCTTTAAATATTTCATAAAGTTTAAAAAAAGAGTCTCTTGCTTTATTAGAAATTGATTTTCTATTTTTAATATTTTTTAACACATCAAAAATATCATCATGTGTATCTAATTCGTTAAAAAATGATAATAAAGTTTTTTCTCCAATTCCTCTTGAAGGTTTATTAACAAATCTTGAAAAAGCTATCCTGTCCTTTGGATTAACTATCCATTTAAGAATGCTTATTGCATCTTTAATTTCTTCTCTTTCAAAAAAAGTAATACTTCCTAAAACAATATATGGAATTTTTTCCCTATTAAAAACCTGTTCAAACGGTCTTGATTGATTATTAGTTCTATATAATATTGCTGTATTATTTAATTTCATATTATATTTTTCAATTAAATATAATATTTTTTCTGCTTCATCAAAATCATTATATGCTTCAAAAAATAAAACTTTATTCCCGACTTTTAAATTTGTAAAAAGATTTTTCCCTAACCTTGATAAATTGTTTTTTATTATTGAATTTGCAGTTATTAAAATATTTTCTGTTGAACGATAATTTTCTTCCATTCTTATTATTTTAGCGTCACTGAAATTTTTTTCAAAAGAAAGAATATTATTAATATCTGCGCCTCTAAATTTATAAATTGACTGATCTTCATCCCCTACAACCATTACATTACTGTCTTTACCGCTCAATACTTTTAAAAGTTCAAATTGTGACCGATTTGTATCCTGATATTCATCAACTAGAATATGTTTAAATCTCTTTTGATATTTCGATAAAATCTCCGGATATTTTGAAAAAATTTTATAAGGTTCTAAAATAAGATCCTCAAAATCAAAACAATTTGATTTTAACAAATAATTATTATATTCAGAGAATATCTCTTTATAAGTTTTATTTTTATATTTTATTGCATCATAATCTTCTACCTGTTGTTTAAAGTTTTGAATCCATTTATAAATCTTATCTGTTTCGGATTTTGAATAATCAAACTTTTTTATAATTTCTGAAATTACTTTTTTTGAATCATTTGTATCATAAATCTGAAAATTTTTATTTCTTCCTGATACAAATGATTCAATTCTTAATATATACGCTCCAAAAGAATGAAAAGTTTTTATCATTGGCTCCATACCATCATGAATATGTTTTATAACTCTTTCTTTCATCTCATTTGCAGCTTTATTCGTAAAAGTGACAGCTAAAATATTTGCAGGATTAATTTTCCTTTCTTTTATTAAATAAATAATTCTTGAGGTTATTGCTCTGGTTTTACCGGTACCTGCACCTGCTAATATTAACAAATACTTTGTGTCTGATTCAACAGCTTGTCTTTGTTCCTTATTTAATAATTTTAAAATATCCTGCATTATAAATATTATTGAACTTAAAGTTCATACTCTCCTATTAAATATATTTTACCTATT
>CAZYID010000008.1:22062-30710 GCA_964646595.1 uncultured Spirochaetales bacterium
AAAAAATTATTTAAATTTCTTTTGCATAAAAATCAAAGCCGTTCATTTTTTTAATTTCAACTTCTAAAAATTCTCCCGGAATTGCTTTACTGCTTTCAACAACAGTTAATCCATCAACTTCAGGTGCCTGTGCCCAAAACCTTCCGATAAACAAATTCTCATTTTCAACTTTCTCTTCTATTAATACTTTCTGCTTAGTACCGACAAATCTCTTTATCCCGGAAAAAGTAATTTCTTCTGTTATTTTTAATAATCTATCAAGTCTTTCTGATTTTATAGAATCCTTTATTTGACCTTTTAATTTTCCAGCTATAGTATTATTTTCTCTAGAATATATAAAACCTCCAACCCAGTCAAATTGAGCTTTTTCAACAAAATCCAATGTTTCCTTAAAATCATCTTCTGTTTCCCCGGGAAATCCCGTAATAAATGTTGATCGAATAACAGGATTTCCAAATATTGATCTAATGTCTTTAATCAGATTTAAATAATATTCCTTAGTATTTTTTCTGTTCATTAATTTTAATATTTTATTACTTCCGGATTGAAATGGAATATCAAAATATGGAATTAATTTTTTTGATTCTCTTAATTTTAACAACAAACTTTTATCTAAATGATCCGGATGTAAATATAATAAACGCAGCCAATCATTTTTTTCTAAAACAATATCAATCTGATTAATTAACTCTCCAAGCATACTTCGTTTATATAGATCCGTACCATATTTAGCTGTATCCTGAGAAATTATAATTATTTCTTTAATTTTGTTAGTTTTTAAAAAATTCAATTCTTCAATAATATCATATATATCTCTTGATCGTAATGGTCCTCTCACATGCGGAATAATACAATAGCTGCAATAATTTGAACATCCTTCACTTATTTTTAAATATGCTGAACCAGGATAGCTGATAAGACTTCTCTCTGTTAATTCATCTTTCGAATAATTTGGCATCACTACTTTTTCTTTCTTATTTATTGCATCTATAATTAATGAAATATCCCCAATACCAAAAACCAAATCTATTTCAGGAATTTCTTTTATTAAATTTTTTGAATAATATTGAGCTAAACATCCTGCTACTATTATTTTTTTACATTTTCCATTTTTTTTATAATTTGCTAATTCTAAAATTATTTCTATTGCTTCTTCTTTTGCTTCTCTAATAAAGCAGCAAGTATTAATTATAATAATATCTGCATCTTTAGATGTTTTAGTTATTTGATATCCATTTTTAATTAATAAAAAAAGAATCTTTTCTGAGTCAACTTGATTTTTACTGCATCCTAATGTTTCTATAAATATTTTTTTCATAATTCCCTTACAAAAATATTATCTCTAATTATTGTTAATTAATATATATAAATGATTTTTTTTATAATTTCATTATTAAATTTACAAAAAAAATTAAAAAAAAGGAAGAGTTTAAAAATAATATTTGTTTAAATTATTTAATTAGAATCTTTAAGAAGCATTATTTTAATGAACTTACTTGAAGTTCATATTCACCATTATTTAGTTCAATCCATTGAATTATTTTTACTGCTATCTCTCCAACATTCCCAAGGGTATGTTGTTTATTATACTCTTTAAAGTTTAACGATACAAGACCGGCATTTGACAGCCAAATCATAATTCTATTATTCGCCGTAAGATCATTAATCTCGTTATTATTATAAATTTTCTCAATTTCTTCTTGATCATCAATTTTATATCGTAAAAATGTACTTTCTTTAACATCAATAGATAATACTATTTTTTCTAATTTACTTTTTCTTACAATAATCTCCGGATTATCACCTTTAATTGGTTTTAAATCTTCTAATTCCATAGCCATTTTAAGATCATCTTTAAAAGGAATAAATGATATATTTGCTTTTTCAGAATCCCAAAAATTTAAATTTAAAACAAGATCAAACTCTTCATCATTATTTAAATCAATCCTTCGCCTATAACTTTTAATGAGAAATACTTCATCACCTTTTGGATCATCCACTACTACAATTGGAGATAACTCTTTAATTTTTAATTCATATTTCTGTGATTCGATTGAATATTCTACTATGTCACCTTTCTTTAGATCAAAAATTTTTTCTTGATCAGCATCTTTCATTTTATAAATACTTGGTCCGCCAATTTTTCCTCTTTTTTTACTCTTCTTTGTTATTTTCCCTGATGTATCTCTATTTTTTAAATATGTTGATAATTTCATATATCCAAAAATTCCACCAGCTATTATCACACATAAAATCACAACCATTGAAAATACAACAAAAAATGGTCTTAAATTTAATTTAGGTTTTGGGATTAATTGATCCATTGGAGTAGGAGTTTCTGCAATTTTTATTTTTTCATAAATCCCTAACATTTCTCTGGAATTAAGTTTTAAGAATTCACAATATGATTTTAAAAATCCTTTTAAATATGTCTCACCAGGAAAAACTGAATATTCTTCATTTTCCAATGCTTCTAAATATTTTTTTGCGATTTTTGTTTCTTTTGCAATCTGCCCGAGTGATACATTCGCTTTTAATCTAGCTTCTTTTAATAATTTTCCTAAGGATTCCATTTATTTTAATAACTCTCCATAAAGTTTTCTTATTTATTTATAAAATCATCTACTGTACTTGTATGAGCCGGAGGTTCATAATCAAATTTAAGGTCGCTAATATTTGTATTTAACTGAATTTTATCAATATCCAATTTTATTTGTTTATAAGCAGCTGTAATACCTTTTACCTGTCTTATAATACCATTATCTTGAACTGTTAAATATATTACATTAAATCCATGCTTAGACGATCTCCACCTGATTAATTTTAACTGATAAACCTTACTGTTATCTTTATAATTGATTTTCTCTTTTGTTTCATGATATTCAATAGCATATTCAGTCAAAAATTTATCTAATCCTACCGGATTAAGTAATATTGGATTTGTTGTAATTTTTTCTTCAGCTTCAGGTTCTGAATTAGAATTAGGTTTATTATTATCTTGAGCATCTTCATCTTCATCACTTTTTAATCTTTCTTTTGCTAAAATATCTTGATGAAGTACAATATTAAGATATGGTATATATACCCATAATTCATAACCATTTGAACAAATTACCTGATTTGCAGGATCAGTAAAATCAATTCTTACTTTTTGCGGATTCTTAAACAATAAAACCCCAGTAGAATTAGAATTCCCTTGAGATAATGTTATTTCTGCTTTTAAATCCCTAACATTAGTTTTAAATGATTCTGATAATTTTTCAAGCAAAGTTTTTGCGCTTAAAAGTTCTTCTTGAGGTAATAAAATATTTACTGAAGTAAAAATAATTAATAGTATTATAAAAATAATTTTTATTTTATGCATTGTAGCCACACTAATTTAGTATTAAATAAATAATTTTTAAAATTATGATGAGTATTTGTCAAGAAAAATATAACAAATAGCACAATATTATCTACTATTTAAATAACCTGCCTTTAATATACTACTTTTAATCGATTTTAGATATACAAAAATATTTAAATAATAGTAAAGCATTATCATATTTTTATTATTTATATATATATATTTAAATTAAAAAAAGGAAATTAAAATGTTATTAAACAATTTAAAAATTATTCTATCGATTATTTTTATATTATCGTCAAATATCATCAATTCAACAGAAAAGCCTAAAATAAAAACAGGTATTAGTTCTTCCGGGTATTATAAAAAACATGATAATCAAGAAACATTTTATCCCTCAAGTTTATGTGATAAACTATTTTTTTCAATTGAAGATAAATTAACCGACTTTTTCAAGTTCAGACATAAAATTGATTTATATTCATATGATTACAATAAATACAGCAGTAATATAGAAGATTTAAAATCTATTAAGTTTAATAACACACTGGATTTATTATTTATACTTCCTAATAATAAAATTAAACTAACAACCAAACCAATGATATATTATAAATATGGAGAAATACAATTTAAACAAATGAATAAAATACAATATAACCTGGATTTAAAAAACTTTTCATTTAAAACTTATTATTCTCATCTATATAATTTTAAAAAAGATGAATTGCTTATTCATAATATATCCTGTGCTTTTTACTGGAATTTCCCCAAGCATAATTTTATTAAATTTAAATCAGAAGTAAGTGTATATTTACAACATTATACAGAAAAATATGAGGAAAGAATGAAAAATATTTCTATTATTAAAAATACAAAAATTAATTTTGAAATAGCAATTGATTTTAATAAAATCAATTTTTATGATTTATTTGATAATAATAACAAAGATGATGAATTCTTTGAAGAAGAATAAAAAAAATTTAATATCTAAAACCAAAAAAATTAAAGACTAGCTTTGAATAATCTCAACAATTTCTATCTTTTTTGATTTTCCTTTTACAGCAATTGGAATTAATTTTTTATTTTTATACTTTTGTGTGGTTTGAGAAAACAATTCTTTAGATACAAGTATTTGTCCTGCATCTGCATTAGCACAAAGTCTGGAAGTTACATTTACTGCATCACCAACACATGCAAAAT
Organism: uncultured Spirochaetales bacterium; assembly: GCA_964646595.1. Lineage (GTDB taxonomy): Bacteria > Spirochaetota > GWE2-31-10 > GWE2-31-10 > JAFGQB01 > CAZYID01. The sequence continues at coordinate 26,612 of CAZYID010000008.1, forward strand.
CCATTCTAAATCCAGTTCCAATATTACCAATTACAACCTCTCCTCCATGTATTCCTATACCAATATCAAAATAAGGTTCATTATTTTTCTTTCTCTTTTCGTTAACTTTATTAACCTCTTTCATAATTTGCATCGCAACAGAAATTGCCGTGTCAGCTCTTTTTTCTCCTCCAAAATGAGCCATGATCTGATCCCCTACATAATCATCTATATCGCCTTTTTTTGATTTTATAATTTTTGCCTGAATATCAAAATAAAGATTAAGAACTTCAAGAACAACATCAGGATCATACTTTTCTGAAAAAGTTGTAAATCCTCTGACATCAGAAAAAATAAAAGCATAATTTTTTCGACCGGTTTTCCCTAAAGAGACTGGGGTCGTTGTACCCTTTTTTTTATCAATCATTTTCCTTGTAGATTTAGAAACAAATTTTTCAAGATGAAATTTAGTTTTTATTTCACTTAACATATAGTTAAAAATGTCAGATAATCGTCCAATTTCATCATTTGTTTTAATATCCACTCTTTTGTCAATATCCCCTTTACTGACATCCAATGCCCATTTTTCTAAAACCTTAATATTTTTAATCATAAAATTAATAACAAAGAAAAAAGCTGTAAGAGAAACAATTAAAAAAATTAAACCAATTATAAATGGTATTTTAATGTGCTGATTTAATTCTTTACTGATACTATCACGATTATATAAAATAGCTAAAGCTCCCAACTTTGTTGCGTCCTTTACTTGATCTTTTAAATATAATATCTTTTCACTAATCTGTTTTTGGAATTCAATTTCACTCTTAGGTTTATTGTTATTATCAGCGAGCAATCTTTTTTGCTTTAAATCATATAGCCATGGATTTCTCCATAAATTGTATTCACCTTTTTTTATTCTCCACTGTCTTTGATGAATAACTGTAGCAAACAAATGCAAAAATAAAAAATCAATATCCCAGGCTTTTTGTACTGTCATCAATCTATCCTGGAAAGAATATTTTGAAGGATCAAAATCATCCGTTAAAATATCTTTATATTTTTTCCATAACTTAATATAAATATTCTTTTGTGTATTTACATTAGAATCAAAAAAATTTTTATAATTTTCATCATAATCATTTAGAATATCTATTGCATTCCCAGTTTGTAAAAAAACCGGATATGTGATTGCAAGAAATCTTTCCTTGGTTTTTCTTTTTTTATCTTTTATTGTTAAATTTCTATATGTTATTTTTTCTTCTTTTTGTTCCAAAGCTTTAATGAAATATGAAAACCAGTATGTCTTACCTTCATCCCCTTTAAATGTACTAAATTTAACTTTTGCTATATTATCGACAAGCCAGATTTTAATAATATCTTTATCAAATTGAATAAAATGCAACGATTCTTTTTCAATAAACTGATACTTTTCCTTTAGTTCATTTAAAGATGTCTCCCTGTCCCTGTCAAGAAAATCCTCTGCCGGAGCGCTTAAAATCTGAGTAAGTTTTGCAACATATGCTTTCTTTTCTTTCATAAGAAGGATACGAAGAGTAGAATAAAATGCTATAGTATAAAATAAAATAAAAAAAAAGATTACAATAAATAAAAAACCTAAAAAACGGATCCTTATACCAAAAAATACTTTTCTTATTGCCTGGGTTCGTTTTTTTTCATCTAGGTGTAAAACTTTTTTTATAAACTTGATAACATTATTAATCATACTAGTAATATTTATAATCACTAAATCCTAAATTGTCAAATAAAATATAAAAAAGAAATTTCTCACATATAATTTTCAGCAATTATGTTCGGGGAAAACTTAAAAAAACACTTGTCTCACCAGTAGATTCGAAGATATTTTTTAAAGTTTTCCCTCCATATTGCAGAAAATAAAAATGTTAGAGCAATTAAACTATTTTTTTTAACATAGTTAAGAAGAAGAAATAACGATAATCTTTAATAACTTGACTTATCTTAATTTAAATATATAATTTTTATATGCTTGACAATAAAACTTCAAGTGAATCATTTTATCTAATTTTTCTGACAATTATCTGCGGCATATCATCAATTTGCACTCAATTTATTATTCTACGTGAGTTTATAAATATATTTTCAGGTAACGAATTTATTGTCTCGGTTTTTATTTCAAACTGGCTATTACTCACAGGATTTGGCGCTTATCTTGGAAAGTTTTGGATTAAATTAAAAAATCCAAAAAATGCTCTTCCAATAATTTTAACAGGTATAATTATTATACCTTATTTACAAGTGTTTCTCATTAGATATTCATATAAAATAATTCTTTTACCCGGTGAAACTCCCGGCTTTTCTCTTTCATTTATTTATTCATTTTCAGTACTTTTTTTATACTGTATATTTCATGGAGCTCTTTTCCCTTTGATCTGTCTTCTTTATAATAAAAAAGAACAAAATAAAAAAAAATCTAATATTGGAAAAATTTATTTTATTGATAATATCGGAGATATACTTGGAGGACTGCTTTTTTCATTTATTTTAATTTTAATTTTCAGTAATACAAAAAGTTTATTAATTCCATCATTGTTATGTTTAATAGGATTATTAATATTTTTTTTAAAAAATAAAAATGTTTTAAAAATAATATTTTTTTCTTTCATAATCATAATATCTTTTTTTACAGGAAATTATTTATTAACAAAATTTGATAAAATTACTTTTAATTACATTTATCAAAATCAAAATATATTAAAAGTAAAAGAAACAAAATATGGAAGGATCACTGTAACAAAAACAGAAAATCAATATAATTTTTTTGAAAATAATATTTTATTTTTCAGCTCATATGATCCAATTGTAAAAGAAGAAATAATTCATTTTCCTGCATCTCAATGCAGTAAAATTGAAAATGCTTTAATTATCAGCGGAGGTGTAAGCGGTACTGTCAATGAACTTTTAAAATATAATCCATATGAAATTGATTATGTAGAATTAGATAAAAATATAATTGAACTTGCTTATAAATATTCTATATATAAAAAATATAATAATGTAAATATTATAAATAAAGATGGAAGATTTTATTTAAATAAAACAAAAAAAAAATATGATTTAATAATAATTGATCTGCCTGATCCAACTACTATACAGTTAAACAGATTTTATACATATGAGTTTTTTAAAAATATTAAACAAAAGCTTACTGAAAATGGAGTATTTAGTTTTTCTTTAGAATCTTCAGAAAATTATCTTGATAAATATCTGATTAATAGTAATTCTTCGCTTTATAATACACTTAATATTTTTTTTAAAAATATTATTATTATTCCGGGAGAAACACATTTTTTTATAGCATCTCAAAAAAAGTTAAATTATCAAATAGATAAATTACTTACAAATAAAAATATTGAAACAAAATATGTTAATAAATATTATTTAAGTTCAAGATTATCCAATGATAGAATTAATTATTTAAAAAATTCTTTAAAAAATAGCTCCCCAATTAATACCGACTTTAAACCTTATTTATTTATTAATACTATAAAAAACTGGAATTTTCAATTTGGTGGTATTAACAAATTATTTTATCTATTATTAATAATTTTATTTTTACTGATAATTTTTAATCAAAATAAACATTCTTTTGTTATTTTTACATCCGGATTTTCAGGAGCTGTTTTAGAAATCCTGGTTATTATTGGTTTTCAAATAATTATAGGTTATATGTATTATGCAATCGGGATTTTGATAACTATTTTTATGACTGGATTAGCCGCCGGATCATTTTATGCAAACAGAATAAATAATAATAAAAAATATTTAATAATAAGTGAAATCTATTTTTTAATAATAACTTTACTTTTTTTTATTTTAATCAATTTTATTAATACAATAAATAATCATTTACTGCTGAATTTTATATTTTATTCTTCTATGATGTTTATCGCTTTTCCTGTAGGTTTTCAATTTCCAATCATTGCAAAATTATTAAAAAATTCAACAACTTCTATCAGCTCAAAATTATACAGTTCTGAACTATTTGGAGCATATTTTGGAACCTTGCTTACAGGAGTTATTTTCATACCGGTATTAGGATTTATAAATGTAATAATTTTAGTGTTCTGCATTAAAGTAATAA
>CAZYID010000009.1:0-30547 GCA_964646595.1 uncultured Spirochaetales bacterium
AATACCTTTGTCAATAAGATTTTTACATTTATATTGCTCTGTCGTGGGCGTTGAAAGTCCATAACCATTATTTTCAATTAAAAATATTACCGGTAAGTCCCATACTGCGGCAAGATTTAATGCTTCGTGAAAATCACCCTCGGATGTTTTTTAAAAAAAACTGAATATAATTCTTTTAAATAATCAGCTGCTTTTTGACTTTTTGTACCAATAATTACCCTATCGGGACTCATAAAATCATTAACTGCATCCCCTTCTTTTAAAAACTCTGGATTTGATACAACATCAAATTCAACTTTTTTATTTCTCTTTTTTAATTTATCTAATATAATATTTTTTACTTTATCTGCAGTGCCAACAGGAACAGTAGATTTATTAACAATAATCTTATAATTATTAATTTTTTCTCCAACCTCTGAAGCTACTCCAAATACTTGAGATAAATCAGCAGATCCATCTTTTTTTGATTGTGTACCAACTGCAATAAAAATAAACAAAGAATCCTTTAATCCTTCATCAATTTGAGTACTAAATTTTATTCTTCCCCCTTTTATGTTTCTATTTACAATTTCTTCTAATCCTTTCTCAAAAATTGGAATTATTCCTTTTTTTAAATTTTCAATTTTTTTTGAATCTTTATCTATACATAAAACATTATTTCCCATATCTGCAAAACAGGCTCCAGTTACTAAACCAACATAACCTGTCCCTACAATAGTAATATTCATAATAATACTCCAAATAGTTTATTAATCATTTTTAGTTTAAAAATTACAATTAAAATTTTTTAAATATACATCAATTTTGACTATTTACAAAGATAATTCTATAACCTTTTATAATTAAATTTTTTAAATAATTTAAAAAAGCTTAAAAGATAATAAATGAATATAAAAATAAAAATAATTTGTACTTTATAATTTAAAAAAGTTTAATTAACAAAAATTAAATTAATAAAAAAAAGTATTAAATAGCAGTTTATAAAAAAAAGGGGCTTAAATAAGCCCCTTAATATTTTAAATATCATAATATAACATGAACTCGTATGGATGCGGTCTTAAGTTAACTGCATCTACTTCATTTTCTTTTTTATAATCAATCCATGCTTCAATAAAATCAGCTGTAAAAACATCTCCTTTTAAAAGATATTCATGATCTTTTTCAAGTTCTTTTAAAGCTTCATCTAATGAACCGCAAACTGATGGTATGTTTTGAAGTTCTTCAGGTGGTAAATCATAAATATTTTTATCCATTGGTTCACCTGGATGAATTTTATTTTGTATACCATCAAGACCGGCCATTAACATAGCACTAAAAGCAAGATAAGGATTACATGATGGATCAGGAAATCTAACTTCTACTCTTTTTGCTTTTGGACTTTGGCTATACTGAGGTATACGAATTGAAGCTGATCTATTTCTTGATGAATAAGCCAAATTAACAGGTGCTTCATATCCTGGGACTAATCTTTTATAAGAATTAGTTGAAGGATTTGTTAAAGCATTTAAAGATTTTGCATGTTTTAATATTCCACCAATATAATATAATGCCATTTCACTTAAACCTGCATATTTATCACCAGCAAATAAAGGTTTACCAGCTTTCCAGATTGATTGATGAGTATGCATACCTGTACCATTATCAGCAAATAAAGGTTTAGGCATAAATGTTACAGTTTTACCATTAGCTTTTGCAACATTTTTTATAATATATTTATAAAGCATTAATTCATCAGCAATTTTAAGTAAATTATTAAAACGTAAATCAATTTCTGCCTGACCTGCAGTAGCAACTTCATGATGCTGACATTCAACATGAAGCCCGCATCTTATCATTATTTCACTCATTTCATTTCTTAAGTTATGTAATGAATCGTGTGGAGGAACAGGGAAATATCCTTGTTTATGTCTGATTTTATAACCTAAATTTGGAGATTCTTCTCTATCAGAATTCCAAATACCTTCACTAGAATCAACAAAAAAACTACCTTTGTTTGATGCATAATCATATCTTACATCATCAAAGATAAAAAACTCTGCTTCTGGTCCCATAAAAATTGTATCACCTATACCAGTTTGTTTTAAATATTCTTCAGCATTTTTAGCAATATTTCTAGGATCCCTATTATATCTTTCTCTAGTTATTGGATCTTCAATATTACAAATTAAACTTAATGTTGTTAATTCACTAAAAGGATCAATCATAGCTGTTGAAGGATCCGGAACAACCAGCATATCACTGCTTTCAATTGATTTCCAACCTCTAATTGATGAACCATCAAATCCGCTTCCATTATCAAATAAATCTTCAGATAATTCTTTTATTGGAATAGTATAATGCTGCCATAAACCTGGTGAATCCATAAATTTAAGATCAACAAATTTTACTTTTTTTTCTTTACAATAATTAATAACATCTGATGCTGATTTACATGGAGTAGAAGGAATAAATGTTTCTTCTTGTAAATATCTTTTGTCTTCCATATTATCTCCTAAATAAATATATTTTCAAATAAAATAAAGCAAAATTCATGCCATATTTATTATCAAATAAATGCACTAAAAGATATATTTTTGCTTTTTTTTCAGGAAAATACAACAAAAATGTATTTATAAATATATTATGAAACAAAATTGTATTTTAAAATATAAGGAATTAAAATAAAATTATAGAGGATTTATTAAAAAGTAATAAAAAATTATTATTTTCTATATAAAAAATAATTTTATGATTTAAATTATTAAAATTTATTATTTATCAGTGTTTTTTCCATTTTCATCTTCTTTTTCTTTATGCATTTTCTGTTTTTCTTCCCATTTCAAATAAATCTGTCTATCTACATTTAACATTTCATGCTTTGCTCTTTCAACTAATTCTTCATTATAAATACCAAAAATTTCTTCCTGTTTATCTTCAGTTTTTCCTGTTTCTATAATAGCTTCATCATATTCTACTGTAATCTCTTTTATCATTGTAACAAAATTACCAGTAACTTCAGGATCACATCTTTGAACCATTATATGAACTAATTTTACAAATGGATATTGATCAGGATAATGAGGTCTGGTTTCTTTTCTATATTGCCTCATTTTTAATTCAAAATCTAAATTTGAATTTATCCATGATTTAGATTTCCAGCCTTGATAATTTAAATAACCTACAAATATATCTTTTTCAAAGCCCATATGATCTTTTATTCTTACATATAAAGAATATTTAAAATTATTACCTAAAGCTAAAACACTTAATTTTCTTAATACTCCAACATTTCTTACAACACCTTTGTTTAAAAAAATGTTTCCAGTACCTGTAATATTTTCCGGATTATCATAATATGATGGAATTTCAAATGGAGGTTCAATTAATGCAAACGAATTAGCATGTCTTTCAGGGAAATAAACTCTAACTCCTAAAACTACCTTATCAGGATAAGTTTGAGAATGAATAATTGGAAAAACATAAGATTTACTTTTTGATACAGGATTCCAGGAAGAACTATTTACTTTTACTGTCCATCTTTCAGCCTTTAAATCTACTCTCATTTCCTGCTTAAGTTCTTCACTCCAATTAGCACCTTTTGCCATTTTTGAAAAATCTATTAAAGTTCCATCTAAGTTATTAAAATCTAATAAAACAGCTTCTATCGAAAATATTTTTACAATAATTATTAGAATTAATAAAAATGAAATCCTAATCTTCATTACTTACCTTCCCCATTGAAAAAAATATACTACTAAAAAAATTATCGGCTGCATTTTAAAATGTCATTAGGCGTTTTCTTTAATAAATTAATAATGGATTTATCATTATTATTTAGTTATAATAATACAAAATTTTTAAAATAAATGAGAAAATTTTTGAAACTAAAATTAATTATATCAAAACATGCAGGTTACTGCATGGGCGTAAAACGTGCATTTTCAGAATCATATAAAATCTATAAACTAAATAAAAACTTATGTGTTTATGGTGAAATGGTTCACAATAAATATGCGTTAAAATCACTTTATGATAAAGGTATTATTTTTAAAAAGCATTTAAAAGATATACTTAATGATAAAAAAACTAAGAATGTAATTATTCGCGCTCATGGAATTCCTCCTTCTGAAGAGAAATTATTATTAGAAAACAATAAAATTATTTATGATTTTACATGTCCAAAAGTTAAAAAAGTTCAATTACTGGCACAACAAATGTCAGAAAGCGGATATTCTATGATTATTTTTGGAAAAAAAGATCATCCTGAAGTTATTGGAATAACCGGATATTGTAAAAATCCATATTATGTGATCAGTAATTTAGATGAAGCAAAAAAGCTTGCATTTAATAAAATAAAAAAACCTGCCCTTATAAGTCAAACAACAATGAATTCATTAATATTTAATGAAATATGCGACTACTTAAAAATAAAATTTAATAAAATAAAAATTCAAAATACTTTATGTAAATTACCAATTAAAATTCAAGATTCTTCAATAGAATTATCACAAAAAGTTGATGCAATGATTATTGTTGGAGACAGAATGAGCGCTAATACTAATACTTTATATGAAAAAATTAAACAAAATAAAAAATGCTGGTTTATTGAAACTGAAGAAGAAATAAATCTAAACGAAATTAAAAAATATAAAAAAATTGGAATAACAGGTGGGACTTCAACTCCGGGGTGGCAAATTGAAAAAATAAAAATATTCATTGAAAAAAACATTTAATAAATTAAATAATAAAATATAGTTATTATATTAGCAATTTTTATCAATCATCATTATCCTTTACTTCTATTATCTCAGATCCATAATGAATTGTCAGATAATACTTTTTATTTTCTTCATCAATGACTAATCCAAATCCAATATAATATAAAAATGGAGCCATAATACTTCTATAATGTGCACTCTCCCAATAACCGGATTTACCTTTTTCTGACATATAATAATCAAATGTAGATCGAATTGCTTTTATTACATAATCTGTATAATCACCTGAACTATAATAAAAATATCCCCAGCCTGTATTTTCTGAAAATGTATAACCTTTTATATTTTTAAATTTTATTTTTAATCTGAGAAACCATTGTTCTATTTCTTCGTAATTGTAAAATGCCGTATCATAAATATTACGTTTATGAGAAATATCTCCTCTATGAAAATTGATTAGACACCATAAATTTGCAGTTTCATTTAGTTTATCATGATATTTATAAGGATGAAGATTATTTTTTTCCCGTTCTTCATTGACCCATGACAACCAAGTAGTTTTAACTTTTTCCAAATCAATATGTTTATTATTTTCATCTGAATAAAATAATATACAAGTAAAAAAAAAGAATATTAAAAATACAAATATTTTTTTTATAATCACGCATTATAATCCTAAAAAACCGAATTATTCATTTTCAATATAAAATGAATTAAAATCTATTTTTTTTCTGTAATTTTTAAAACTCCTCCATTAATACGCCAAAGCTCACCTGAAAGATATGGTAAATCATTTTTAAGATTGTAACCTGACTGAGAATGCATTGGAGAATTAATCTCTTTACCTGTTTCATCATATCTCTCTTTAGGTTTATAAAGATTCATTTTTTCAACAACAACACCATAGCGAATATGTTGATGAATATAATGAATTGTTCCATCATCATCAGTTTTAGTGACTATTCCAACGTGAGTAAACAAATCATTTCCAAATTTTTTATCATTATTTCTATCATATGTATTATCCCAAAAAATTATATCACCTACTTCAGGTAATTTATTTTCATTAAGAACCTGATTTGCTTTTACTAATTTATAAAGACAAGTGACTCCATTTCCGGAATAAGGACTATACATTCTTTGAAGATCAATATCTACTGCATAAAATATGGCAGAAACCGTACCAACACAATCAAGTATAAATCTTTTACCTTTTACAACAACTAAAGAATTAGGAGGTTTTCCTAAAAGATTATACGCCTGATCAAGAATATTTCTTTCCTTATCACTAATTTCTTCATATTGATAATCAACTAGTTTAGGTGTCTGTTTAATGTTTTTATTTTTAACATAATTAAAATAAATTGTATCCGTAGAATTATTATCTTCAATATTTATAATATATGTTTCAACAAAATTGATATATTGAACTTCAACCTTATTTTTACCAAAAGGAATTTCTTCAATTTTATTATTACCCTTTTTTACTTTTCCAATAAAAATACCATTTATAAATAATTTCCCCGGTTCTTTTAAAAAAACAATAATATTACCGCTGTTCATTTTATTTGTTTTTTTTATATCTTGAGCACTTACTATGTACGACATGCTTTGACATGATAAAAAAGGAAATGCAAAAATTAATATTAAATAAATAATTTTATTAATATAGTTAAAACCTGTTAAAAAATATTTTATTTTATAATAAAATGTTTTCTTAATTCCAATTTTCCAAAAAGATAAATTTCTATTGCCCATAGACCTTTCTCCCAACCTTTTTTTGATGGTGTTATATTAGTATAATAATATCCCCAATTTCCCGGAATTTCAAATTTATTACTTTTCTGGATTTCTCCATCAGGTTTAATCCATTTTACAAAACATATTTTTTTACTATTTGTTTTATTTAATTTGAAATAACAATAAATCTTTTTATTTGAATAAAATTCAAGTCCTGGATTAACAGGTTTATGATTATTTAAAGTTGTACATAAAACCATATCTTTTAAATATTTTTGAACCGGCTCAATTTTATATATCCGTCCGTTATTATCAGAATGATATTTCATTAAAACAAATGTATTGTTTTCCTGATGAATAAAAGAATCTTGAATAATAAACTGATCAATAGCATGGTCTTTTAAAACAAAAGATTTTTTGTAATCAATGGTATTATCATATCTACTATCTTGTGTCTTTTTACTAACCAGAACTCCTGCTGTAAATGAAATTTTTTCATTTAAAAATATAATTTTATCGTTTTCAATAACACCAATATAGCCTTGTTTATTATAATCATTGAGATCTGGATACTGAAAAAAAGCAGAAATAAAAGATCCTTTATTTATAAATAAATTAAGTTCTTTATCTATCAGCATAAAACCTTTGTTTGGAAGATATATTTCAATAATAAAATCTCTTGATATTAAATCAATACTATTAGGAACATTCCATCCAAAAAGAATCCTTCCATTTATTTTTTGCTTAGTTAAAAGTGCAAAAAGATCGATAGCTTTTTCATAATATTTTATTCTTGGCACTGGATATAATTCAATTATTTTTTCATCATATATTCTGTCAAGACGATCCTTTGATTTATTAATTTTATCTTTATACTTTTTTATAAACTGCATAATTTCTTCAAAAGATTGACTTTTTTCCCATTTATGTTCTATTAATATTAATTTTTTATTATTTTTTTGTGGTTGATTTAAAAAAGTATTAAAATTTTTATTTATTACTACATTATATGAAAAATTTTTAGGGAATGAATATTTTGTAGAATTACAGATGATGTTTAAAGTAATTTCAATATCTTTATTTATTTCTTTTTTTTCAATGTCATTTATTGGTTCAGTAATAACAGCTGTATTTCCAAATTTATCTTTCACAATTTCTTTAATTTGAAAATTTTTAATTCCTGTAATTATAACAATTTGTGACTCTGTACTCGATGGAATGGGAAAAATCAGAGAATAATTTTCTTGTGGAAATTTTTCTCTATATTGAGAATAACTGTATTTAATTTTAACCAGATAAGAGTTTGTTTGATGAAAAGATGAAACAAGCATACCAGAAACATCGAAAGGCAATGTTAATGGTAATTTAGTATTCTCTGCGAAAAAATGAGTTAAATGAAAAATAAAAAAAATAAACAAAAAATTTATTCGTTTCAAATTTATTCTCAATATCATTGTCGTATATTCAATTTAATTTGTAAAAATATTTTACATAATATTTTTACAAATGCCTTTAAAAAAATTGACAAAAAAAATAATAATGTATAATAATATATTTTATAAAAGGCAACAAAATAACAATTTAATTAATAAATTATTATTAAGAGAAATATTATGAAATTATGGTTTTTTGCAAGAAATACAGACTATGAATATTTATATATTAAAATCCCTAATAATAATATTAATGAAAAGGGTTTTAATATAAAAGAAATTGATAAAATTCAGATTTTAAAATTAAAAGCTTCATTATTTATTGAATATCATAAACAATCAAGTTATAGTCTTCATTTAGCAAAAGTTGATATAAAAGGTGCAAAGTATTATATATCAGAAAGAGATGAAATTATTCTTAAGGAAAGTTCTTTTTTTACAAAAGATTTGCTGAAAAAACTCCCTATTATTGAATCAAATACAACTAATACAAATATTATAAAAAATGCATATGCTAAATGGCGTGAAATATATTAAGTAATTAATTTTAAAAATTTTCTTAGGATATAAAAATGAATAAAATTTTTGTCAAACTTTTTTTAATTTTCATTTTTATTTACTTTATGTCAACTTTAATTTATCCCTGTACTGCTTTTTCTATAAAAAATAATGATCAAATTATTCTTGGAAAAAACTATGATTTTAATATTGGATATTGTCATATTACAATTAATAAAAGAAATATTACTAAAAATTCTTTAGTAGATTCTCCTGAAAAATCAATTAAATGGACATCAAAGTATGGAAGTGTGACTTTTAATCAATTTGGAAGAGAGTTACCAAACGGTGGTATAAATGAAAAAGGTTTAGTTATAGAAATATTAATGCTTCGTGATACAAAATATCCAGAATATGATCAAAGACACGGATTAAGAGAAGCACAGTGGATTCAATATCAACTTGACAATTTTGCATCAGTAGATGAAGTTATTGCAAGTGATAAAATTATAAGAATATCAAAAATATCATATGCGCCTGTTCATTTTTTTATTTGCGATAAAAATGGAAATGCTGTAACAATCGAATACTTGAATGGAAAAATGGTATATCATACAGGTAAAAATTTACCATATAAAATATTAACTAATAATACTTATAAAGATTCTATTAATTATTTAAAAGGATTTAAAGATTTTGGCGGGAATGATCCTATTAATTATATATCAAGATCATTAGACAGATTTGCAATTGCTGCAAGTATGATAAAAAAATTTGATAATAATAAAAATATTATAAAATATTCTTATCAAATCCTAAATACCGTTAAAAATGAGGAATCAACACAATGGAGTATTGTGTATGATATAAAAAATATGAAAATTTATTATAAAACAAAAAACAACCAAAAAGAAAGAATTTTAAATATAAATGACTTTGATTTTTCCTGTGAAACTCCCATGATATATACTGATATTGAAACAAAAATGAAAAAAGGTAAAATTAACTTTAAAAAATACTCTTATAAATCAAATTATAAACTTCTAAATGATACATTTAACAATGTTAATTTTCTGCAAAATATTTCTGTAGAAACCAGAAAAAAATATGCCAGATATCCTGATACTACAAAATGCAGTAAATAATTTTCTTTTTTGCTATTCTAATTCTTTTGATATAGAAATTGCAGTTATTGTACCGTCTGCAACAGCAGTTGTAATTTGCTTGTAAGATTTTGTTTTTACATCTCCAACTATATAAACACCATCCAGATTAATTTTTATTTCATCATCTGTATTTATATATCAATTGCTGTCAAACTCAATGGTTTTATTCAGAAAAACTATTTATTCAAAATGTTAATGATTATAACAATCGCCCAAATCATTCAATTGTAAGATTAATCCAAAAAATTTTTCTAATTTTATTTATCCTAATTATTTATGGCAACTTAATCAGTCAGATACAGGATGATTTTAAATCATGAATACAATTTTTCACTTTTCTTCTTTTCGTATACAAATTATCCTAAGTTAACATTTGATTCAAATTTATTGTATTTTTATCATTGGCTGTTTTTGTTATCTATTTTTTAGTAATTAATTCGGTTGTCATTTCGTGATTAAGCAAATTTAATTTTTTAAAATTTTTTTTACTTTTTTAAATAAAAAATTGATATAATAAAAATACATGAAAATACGTTCAAAGCTTTTTCTTAACACAGGAATAGTTTTTATAACATTTCTAATAATATGTTCTATTTTTATATGGGCTCTATACGAAATAACAGAATTAAAAAAAACACATGATGAAGGAATAAAATTAATTACTGAATGCAGAAATATACATGGATTAATAAAAGATATTGTTTTTGATACATTTTCACCGCAAATGTATATCCTATTAAAAGATATTACATATGCCGCACGTACAAATATAGCATTTAAAAATTGGAATATTTGTGTCAAAAATTTCAAAGATTCTTACAACAATTTTATGAATAATAATAGAGTAAAAAGGTTATTAAGAGATACTGAATTAAAAGACAAATATGAAGCTGCAAATAAAATAAGTAATAAAGCATTCTCAAAAATTGACTCATTAAGCAAAAGTTTTGAAGAACTTGAAAAATCAGGTATTTTAGGTAAAGAAGGACTTTATTTACAAATCCAAACAAGTGAAAATCCATCATTAAGCACACTATTTGAAGAACTTAGATCAACATCATATTACTTTACAAACACTTTTGAAAATTTTTTAAATTATTTCATTAACTCTTTGCAAGAAGAAACCTTAATTTTACAAAGACAAATTTTATTGACTTTATGGATTCTTATTATTTTTATTGGATTATTTATCACTATTTTTACATTAACTTTTTCTAATAGAATTTCTAAAAGGATAATAACTATTGAAGAAACAATGCAAAAAGTTTCTGAAGGTGATTTTACTGCTAAATTAAACATTAATTCAAAAGATGAGTTTGGATTACTATCTCAGAATCTAAATATTTTTATAAAAAATCTACAAAAAAATGTTGATTCTGTACTTAATCTTATGAAAGATATTGGAATTTCAATAACCAAAAATTTTAATTTATCAAATATCTTAGTACTTTCTGTAGAATTAATCAGAAAATATACAAATGCAGATGGATCAGCAATTTTATTGTTTGATGAATATAATAATATTTTAAATGTAAAGGCAATTTCTGGGATTTTCCTACCAGTTTATAAAATCCCCAAAAAAGATGTAATAAAATTGAATAACATTGATGAAATAAACTCATACAGCAAATTAAATCCAATCAAAATTGAAAAAACTATTTTAAAACAAATAATAAAAACTAAAAATCCTATTATTGTAAAAGATACTTCTATTAATGAAAATATAGTACAAAATTTTAATAATTCTCAATTGATTACATCTTTTTTTGCTGCTCCAATAATAATTTCAAAACATGTTTTTGGGATAATCTCACTTATAAAAATAAACAATGGACATTTAACAGATCTTGATTTTACTCATCTTATGACTTTTGCTGATTACACAGCTTTAACAATAGACAACTTTTTAAAATTTAATGAACTATTAGAAAAAAAAGAAGCTGAATTTCAAGCACTTCAATCACAAATTCAACCTCATTTTTTATATAATTTTTTAAATGGATTAATTGGTCTAAACAGACTTGGAGACCGTAAATCTCTTGAAAAAGCAATTTTTTCATTACAGGAAATGTTAAGATATATACTTGAACATGATGAATGGACTACAATTAAAGAAGAATTTCTTTTTTTACAAAAATATTGTGAACTTCAAAAAATTAGATTTCAGGAATATTTTAATTACTTTATCAATTTTGAAAAAAATGTAGAATCCTACAAAATACCAAAATTAATATTGCAACCGTTAGTAGAGAACTCTATTATTCATGGCATTGAACCTCTTGGTCATGAAGGGAAATTGAATATAACTGCAAAATTAGATAATAATAATAATAATAATAATTCTTTTTTAACAATCAGTATAATCGATAATGGAATTGGTTTTAATAAAAATAAAGTTAAAATAAATGATCATATTGGCATATCAAATGTACGTGAACGATTATCAATATCATTCAATAATGCATCTTTTAAGATAACAAGTAAAATTGGTAATGGAACTAAAATTACAATAAAAATATCTGAAAAGGAATTAATTAAATGAAGATTATTATAGCTGATAATGAAAAGCTCATTCGTTATTCCTTAAAAAGTATGCTTAAGGAAATTAAAATAGAAAATGAAGTTATCAGTGAAGCACGTGACGGAGAAGAAATGATTGATTTAATTAAAACTTTTTCTCCGGATGTAGCATTTGTAGATATAAGGATGCCCAAAATAAATGGCCTTGAAGCAATTAAAATAGCTAAAACATTCTCTCCGGATACTAAATGGATTATTTTAACAAGTTACTCAGAGTTCGAATATGCAAAGGAAGCAATTTCACTAGGAGCCTATGAATATTTACTAAAACCTGTTAAACCTGAAAAATTAGAAAAAACACTTATAGATATTCAAGAAATAGAAAAAAACAATAATATAATAATAAGTGAAACTTTTGAAAATGAAATCAACTCATTATTTTATAACACAAGATCATTCAATGAAAAAAAATTAAATTATTTTACAACATCTAATTATATAGGTGCAAACTTTATTTTTGACAGTTTTTTAAATGAAAAAGAAAAAGCAATATTAGAAAAAGAATTTTGCTCGTCACTTAGAGAATGCATTTCAAACTCAATTACAAAAGAAATAAAAATAGCACTAATAACAATGCCAAATGGAACTCTTTCAACAATATGTTCCTGTGAACAAAAGAAATACAATCTATATGATAAAATCATAAAAATCTATTTTGATAAATTAATTGATATATCTAAAAATCATTGTAATGATAAATTCTTTATTACAATTCTTAAAACAGAAATTTGTCAATCATTTTTAAATTTTAGCCAGCAACTTGAAGAACTTGATCAATTATCAAAATTTCGAATAATTATAGAAAATGGAAACCTGATTTTGTTTAATGAAATTAACACCTTATTTCAAAATTTAAATACAAATTTAATAAGTTTGATTAATTTATTTACAGAATTATCTGAAGCATATAGAGAAAAATCATATCTAAATTTTATTAAAAAAATTGAAATACTGGAGACAAAAACAAATCAAAATGAAATAAATATCAATGTAAAAAAAGGTATCCTTAATTTTCTTAACCATACAATTAATTTTAATATTAATTCTTCAAATTCTTTTAAAGAAATTATTAATAATTTAAAAAATTATGCTAATAAATTTCTTATAAATAATGATGATAAAGAAAATGATTCTACTACTATTATTTCTAGAGTGAATAAATATATTGATAAAAATTATTCATTAGATATTGGAATTGCTCAAATTGCATATAAACTTAGTTTAACTCCTAATTATTTAAGTTATTTATTTCACAAACATACTGGAACAACATTCGTTAAATATTTAAAAAAAATAAGACTTTTAAAAGCAAAAGAATTATTAATGCAGTCTGATTCAAAAGTAAATGATGTTGCAAGAAAAGTTGGATATTACAATCCTCAATATTTTTCTAAATTATTCAAAAAAGAATGCGGATGTTATCCATCTGAATATAATAAATTACAAAAATAAAAATTTATTCTAAAATTCATAGAAATGTATACAATAATCGTAGATTTGAATTATTTACTATTCAATTTTTTATGTGATATTATTATTTATTTATTTTTCAATTAATAAAACAAACAAAAAAGGAGGATTTTTATGAAAAAAATAAAAAAAATCATCTTTCTTTTAACAATTGCTTTCCTTTTATTTAGTTTTTTAATGCTAATAGGGGCATGGAGTTGGGGAAAAAAGAAAACAGATAGCAATAAAATAAGAATCGCATTAGTAGTAAAAAACTTAGGCAATTCTTTTTTTGAAGCTTGTAGAGATGGTGGATTAGAAGCAGCAAAAGAGATTGGAGGTAATATCGAAATAATCTATCAAGGCCCAAGTACTCCAACAGCAGAAGGTCAGATCGAAATTATTGATTCATTGATAGCACAAAAAGTTGATGCTATTGCTATCTCAGCAAATGATGTTGATGCTTTAGTTCCAATTGCAAAAAAAGCAATGAGAAGTGGAATTAAAGTAATATCTTTTGACTCGGGTATTGCAAAAGACGGTCGAATACTACAACTTGATCCTTCAAATGCAGAGTTTATTGGTAGAAGCCAGATACAGATGCTAGCAGAAATGATCAATCACAAAGGTGAAATTGCAATATTAAGCGCATCTTCCCAGGCAACAAATCAAAATACATGGATTGACTACATGAAAGAAGAGTTAAAAGAGTCAAAATACAGCAAAATGAATTTAGTATCAGTTGTTTACGGAGACGATCTTTCAGATAAAAGTTATAGAGAAGCAATGGGGCTTTTAAAATCATTTCCAAATCTTAAAGGTATAATTTCTCCAACTACTGTTGGTATAGCTGCTTCAGGAAAAGCAATCGAAGACGCAGGAAAAACAGGTAAAGTTGAACTTACAGGTCTCGGATTACCATCAGAAATGAAACAATATATAAAAAACGGTACATGTAAAAAAATGGCATTATGGAATCCAATAGACTTAGGATATTCTGCAACTTATATTTGCTACGGATTGATAAAAGGAAAAATAAAAGGAAATGAAAATGAAACAATGAATATTGGTAGAATGGGTAAAATAAAAATCAGTAAAGATAATATTGCCGTTATGGGAAAACCATTTGTATTTGAAAAAAATAATATAGATAAATTCGCTGTTATTTATTAATAATCATAATCTATTTATTTTAAAATATATAAATAAACAAAGGAATAAATCCCTTTGTTTATTTATATATACTGTTTATAGAATAAGGAGATTTTAATTGGATAATTGTATTCTAGAGTTAATCGAGATAGAAAAATCTTTTCCAGGAATAAAAGCTCTTGATAAAGTTAATTTTAAAATTAAAACAGGTGAAGTTCATGCATTAATCGGTGAAAATGGAGCTGGTAAATCAACAATAGTTAAAATATTAACAGGTGTATATCAACCTGAAGGCGGCACAATACTCTTTAATAATAAAAAAGTTCAATTTAAATCCCCACTTGCATCACAAAAAATTGGTATTTCAGCTATTCATCAAGAGGCATCAATGTTTTTAGAAATGTCTGTAACAGAAAATATTTTTATGGCACATCAAATAAGAAATAATAAAACCAAATTATTAGATTGGAAAACAATGAAGAAAAAAACAAAAGCATTGTTAGAAAAACTTGAAATGAATATTGATCCGGATATAAAAGTTAAAAATTTAAGTATCGCTCAAAGACATCTTGTTGAAATAGCTAAAGCGCTCTCATTTGATGTAAAAATAATTATAATGGATGAACCTACTTCAGCGCTTTCATTGAAAGAAGTAAAAGATTTATATAAAATAATAAAACAACTTAAAAATGAAGGTAAAGCTATAATCTTTATTTCACATAAATTTCAAGAAATTTTTGAAATAACAGATTATTTTACTGTACTTAGAGATGGCTGTTATATTGGAGAAGGAAAAATTAAAGATACAAATATTGATGATATAGTTACAATGATGGTTGGACGAAGTTTAAAGCATTTATTCCCTAAAACTATAGTTAAACAGGGAGAAATAATTTTAAAAGTCGAAAAATTAACAAAAACTGGTATTTTTAAAGATATAAGTTTTGAATTGCATAAAGGTGAAATTCTTGGATTTTTTGGTCTTGTTGGTTCTGGTAGATCTGAAATAATGCGTGCAATTTTTGGAGTAGATAAATTTACTTCAGGTAAAGTGTATATTAACAATAAACAAGCAAAAATTAAAAGTGCAAAATCTGCCATAAAAAAAAGAATAGGTTTTGTTCCTGAAGACCGTCAATCACAGGGTGCTATAGTAAAAATGAATATTAGGAAAAATGTCACACTTCCAATAATTGATAAAATTAGTATTAGAAGCATCCTAAATAAGAAAACAGAAAATGAAATTACACAAAAATATTGCAAAAAACTTGATGTTAAAGCTTCAAGCTGGGAACAATTAGTCGAGTCTCTTTCTGGCGGTAACCAGCAAAAAATTGTTCTTAGCAAATGGCTTGCTACTTATCCAAATATTTTAATTTTAGATGAACCAACTAAAGGTATAGATGTAAGCACAAAAGCAGATGTACATAAATTTATGGGAGAATTAGTAAAACAAGGATTAGCAATAATACTTGTTTCATCAGAACTCCCTGAAATACTTGGAATGTCAGATAATATAATCGTAACTTATGATGGTAAAATATCTGCAAAATTTAAAAGAAATATAGCAAGTGAAAAAAAAATAATAAAAGCAGCAACAGGAAACCTATAAAGTACGAGGACATTAAAGTTGATAAAAAAAATATTAAAACAACGAGAAATTAATCTTTTAGCATTTATTATCCTTTTAGTACTGATAGTTAGTTTAAGATCTCATAATTTTCTAAAATTAACAAATTTTAGAGATATTTTTGACGATACATCTATACTTTTAATGGTAGCAATTGGCCAGCTCATGGTAATATTAATAGGAGGTATTGATTTATCAGTAGCCTCAGGATTAGCTCTATCAGGAATGAGTGTAGCAATGTTAAATCAATTTCATCCTGAAATACCTATATTTATAATTTTTCTAATATCTTTATTAATTGGTTTTATACTTGGTTCATTTAATGGAATATTAGTTTCATATACAAACATCCCTCCAATAATTACAACTTTAGGTACAATGAGCATTTATCGTGGTTTTGTTTTTGTATTAAGTAAAGGAAATTGGGTAAGCGCACATGAAATGACTAAAACATTTAGAGATTTCCCCAGTGATAATACATTATTAATATCAAATTTACTACTTATTGCGCTAATAACATTTGCTATCTTTGCAATATTTCTAAAATACACAAAAACAGGTAGAGAATTATATGGAGTAGGCGGTAATGAACTTGCTTCAAAATTTGTTGGAATTAATATTAAAAAAATTAAATATATTGCTTTTATGTTAAGCGGTGTTATTTATGGAGCAGGAGGCTTTTTATGGGTAGCAAGGTATGCTTCAGCACAAAATGAAACTGCTTCAGGATTTGAACTTCAAACAATTGCTGTATGTGTTATTGGAGGTGTTAGTATTGCCGGTGGTTCTGGTACAATCTGGGGTGTTTTACTTGGTGCTATCTTTATGGGTATACTTAATAATGCATTAACACAAATAAACATTTCACCTTTTTGGCAATTAGCAATTCAAGGTTTTATTATATTAACTGCAATAATAGCAAATACCTTAATGGATAAACGAACTCAAAAGTTAATATTATTAAGGAGAAGTAATTAATGGTAAAAAGAAAATTTTCATTATGGAAAATTTTAACAAACTGGGAAACTATTTTATTTATTATTTTTATATTAGTTATTATAATTAATTCTAATTTATCACAATACTTTTTAGATCCAGTTAATTTATTAGACACAACTTTTAACTTTGTAGAAAAGTCTATAATAGCTTTGCCTATGATATATGTTATTATATGTGGAGATATAGATATTTCAGTAGCATCGATTATTGCTTTATCATCAGTTTTTATGGGATTAGGATCATCATTAGGTGCAGGAACACTTATGCTTATCTTAATTGGAATCACAACAGGAATTTTATGCGGATTATTTAATGGACTTCTTATTACAAAAATTAAAATACCAGCTATTGCAGTAACTATTGGAACAATGTCACTATTTAGAGGTATAGCCTATGTTATACTTGGAGATCAGGCATTCACAAAATATCCATCATCATTTGGATATCTTGGACAAGGATATATAGGTAAAACAATGATTCCTTTTCAACTTGTTTTATTTATTATATTAATATCATTATTTGGTTTTATTTTACATAAAACAACATTTGGCAGGAAATTATACGCAATTGGTAATAATGCAAATAGTGCAAAATTCTCAGGAATTAATGTTGATAATATGCGTTTAATAGTTTTTACTTTAACAGGTCTTTTATCAGGATTAGCATCCGTACTTCTTACTTCAAGGATAGGTAGCACCAGACCAAATATCGCAAATGGATGGGAATTAGAAATTATAACAATTGTTGTTTTGGGTGGAGTTAGTATCATGGGTGGTAAAGGCAATATATTTGGTGTAATTATATCAATATTTTTAATTGGATTTTTAAGATTTGGAATGGGATTAATAAATGTCCCTGGAAAAGTTATGAACATTGTTGTAGGATTTTTACTTATAATTGCTATAATGCTGCCTGGCTTATTAAATGAAAGAAAAATTAAAATCAATACAAAAAATCAAAATTAAATATATTTTTCTTCTTTAAAAACAATATACTTTTCTAAAATTTTCATAATTTTATTCAAAATAATTCATTTTATTAATTTTAAATATATAATTTCTATCTTATCTTTTCTTATTTTATATGTTTACAATTAAATATATTATATGATATATATAAAAAATTATTAACTATTTTTTTTAAATAACAATAATATGGATACAAAGTTTTAATATCTTTAACAGTCTTATCGTATTAAATAATTAAAGTACATTTGATTGCAAAGTATAAATTAAAAAAAAATATATCTTAAGGAGTTTTAAATGAAAATTGAATTAAAAAAAGAATATACTTATTCATTATTAGTACCAACCAGTATGGGAATTCGTATTACTCCTGCAAATGGTCAACCGGTACACTGCAGTGAAAATTTTTTAATGAAGGCATCCAGCGCAGAAACAAATGTTGCAAGTGTTTCTTCTTACCTTGGACTTTCGGTAAAGGTTTTAACAACTTTTGTAAAAGGAAGCCCAATTGCTCGTTTTATAAAAGATAACTTAGCACATAGACATATGCAATATGAAGGAAAGGAAGTTGAACAGGGTGGTCCATGGGGATACCGCCATCAAATTAATATTGCTGACAGCGGTTACGGATCACGTGGTCCAAGAGTTCAAAATGACCGTGCTGGTGAAGTAGGTAGAACTTTAAATGTAAAAGATTTTGATCTGGATAGAATCTTTGTTAAAGAAGGAGTTCAAGTTATTCACTTATCAGGATTAATAGGAGCATTATCTCCTGATACAGGAAATTTTTGTCTTGAATTAGCCAGGGCAGCAAAAAAAAACGGTACTAAAATATCTTTTGATTTAAATCATAGAGCTTCTTTCTGGAAGGGGCGTGAAAAAGAACTTCACGATATTTTTACTGAAATTGCTAGTATATCTGATATTCTCATCGGTAATGAAGAAGATTTTCAACTCTGTCTTGGTATAGAAGGACCTGAAGCAGGAGGTAAAGATATTGGATCAAAAATAGAAAGTTTTAAAGGAATGATTAATAATGTTAAGAAAAAATTTCCTAATGCTACAGCTTTCGCTACAACTTTAAGACAGGTAATCCATACAAATAAACATCTTTGGGGAGCAATTATGCTTGTAGATGACGAATGGCAAGTTGTTGAGCCTCGAGAAATTCATGTACTTGACCGTATTGGCGGAGGTGATGGTTTTGTTGGTGGAATGCTATATGCTATCCTTAAAGGCTGGGAACCGGAAAAATGGATACAGTTTGGCTGGGCAACCGGAGCATTAGCAACAACAATGTTAACTGATTATGGTCAACCTGCAGATGAAGACCAGGTTTGGAGTATCTGGGCTGGTAATGCAAGAGTGAAACGCTAATAACTTTTATATAAATTTAATACTAAGTGATTCCGAAATACAGGAATCACTTTTTTTATCTTATGGTACAATATATGTAAACTCACCTTTTGAAAGTTTAATAGTTTTTGTTTCAGTTATATCTTTAACTTTCGTTATTTCATTCTTTAAAACCCAAATAATAATTTTATATTCACCTTTTTCTAGAGTATAAATAAGATCGGAATATACTTCTTCACTTATCCAAATTTGCATTTGATCCCAGTTTGGATCCGGTTTAGAATAAAATACTGTTTTTCTAATAAATTTTCCATCTATCCAGATTTCATGCCAAAAATCTTGAGCTTTTATTTCTCCAATATTTCCCGGGAAGTAACAACGGGCAAAAATCTTTTCCGGTTTTTTAAAAACTGATTTTAACTGATAATTATCTTCTTTTCCAACTTCAATTTGTTCATTCGCAAAAATAAAATTACCATATCCTTCACTGCTTATTTTCCTATATTTTGATTCTATTGTTATATCTGTCTTTTTTTCCTCAGATTCTTTTTTTACTATAGGAATACTTTCTGAAATATTTTCTTTTTCATCTTCAGATTCTTTTTCAGCCAGAGGAATGCTTTCCGGAACATCTTCTTTCTTTTCCTTAATTTCTTTATTTTCTTCAACTATTTCATTTTTTTTTATTTCCTCTTCTTTTTTAACTGCAATTTTTTCTTTTTCTATTTTTTCCTTTTCAGCAATTGCAGCATCTAACATTTTTTTATCAATTTTTTTAAAATTTATTAATTTACCTGGTCTAATCCATAAATCGAATATTTTTTCGTTTTTTATAATTTTATTATTCTTTAATTTTTCAACTTCATTTATTGCATCATTTAAGTTTGATATTTTTTTATTAAATAATACTCTTGTAAAATTTTTATTATTAATTTTAACTTTTTCATGAATGGTTTCTATACCTATTTTACTTAAATTAATACTTAATTCTAAGGCATTATTACTATCAGTAAATGATCCAAGACAAACATAATAATCTATTGAATAAATATTAAATAAAATTAGTGATAAAAATAAAACAAAAAAAAACTTTTTAACTTTATTCATTGTATCTCCTGTTTTTTTATATAATAATCTATTAAAAAAACAAGTTCAAGAAATTTTAAATATAATATTTAAATATAATTAATAAATTTAACCTATATATGCAATTGTGACACCAAAATTAGTTGAATTATTATTTAAATTTTTCTCATAATCAAATTCAATTATAAAAGGAGAATTTTCAAAATACTCCTGGATACACCTTTTTAATGCTCCAGTACCTATTCCATGAATTACTTTTATAGATGAAACACTATTAATTAACGAATTTTCAATAAATTTATCAAGTTTTTTTTCAGCTTCTTCATATCTGCATCCTCTTAGGTCAAGAGTAAACTGATTTGTAATTTTAGGAGTTTTAATAGATGCAATTTTTTCTTTTTTTTTCTGTTCAATAAGCTTTAAATCAGAAGATTTAAAATTCATTTTTATTAAACCTGCCTGGACAAAATATTCATTTTTTTTATTCCCTTTATCAATGATTGTACCTTTAATATCTTTTGATAATATTAATACATCATCACCAATTTTAAATGATTTATTTTCTATAACCTTATTTACTGGATACTCATTTAAATTTATATTTATTTTTTCAAATAGATTTTTTCCTTCTTTTATTGATTCTTTTGCAGCATTTTCAGTTTTAATTTTCTTTATTATATGTTCAAATTCTTTTCTGGCTTCTTTTAAAAATTCTGATTCTTTAATTTTTATATCATTTTTTAATTTTTTTTCTTTTTGCAGTAATTCTGATTCTTGTTCTAAAAAAATTTCTTTTTGTTTTTTCAGCTCATCAGTATCCATTATTAAATTTTTTTTAATTATTTCAATTTCATTTCTTTCATTTTCTAATTTTGCAGAAATTTTTTCTATTTTTATATAATCTTCATTAATATTTTTTTTGGCAAAATCAATTATTTCAGCAGGCATACCTACTCTTTTTGATATTTCTAATGCTTTACTGCTTCCAGGTACACCTATTTTTAATTTATAAGTCGGCATTAATTTTTCTGTATTAAATTCCATTGATGCATTTTCAATGAATTCATTTTGTGATGCAAAATATTTTAGTGCTGAATAATGTGTTGTAACAAGTGATATTGATTTTAATTTTATTATTTTATTCAATAAACTTATTGCAAGAGCAGAGCCTTCTGTAGGATCAGTTCCTGCACAAAATTCATCTAATAATACTAATGAACTTTCATCAGCATTTTTTATTACATTAATTATTTTTTTAATATGTGCTGAAAATGTAGATAATGATTGTTCTATAGACTGTTCATCACCAATATCTACAAAAATTTTATTAAATATACAAAATTTTGAAGAAGATGACGCTGGAATTGGTATTCCGCTTTGTAGCATTAATATAAAAAGACCTATTGTTTTAAGAACTACAGTTTTACCTCCAGTATTAGGCCCTGTTATTATTATTATTTTATAATCTTCACCGATTTTGACATCTAATGGAACAGCATTTTTTCCTAAAAAAGGATGTTTACCTGATAAAATATAAATTTTTTTTTCTTTAATTATCTCCGGAATATTATATTCATTCTTTAACGAATATTTTGCTTTTGAATAAAATATATCAAAATCAATTAAATCCTGTTCAATTTTTTCAAGTGTTTCAACATTATCATTTATTTTTAAAGTATATTTTTGTAAAATCTTACGTATCTCTTTTCTTTCATCTTCTCTTAATAAAATTAATTCATTATGTAATTCGATTACTTTTTGCGGCACCATAAAAACAGTCTGACCAGAAGAAGATGAGTCAATAATAATACCATTTAATTTGTTTTTAAAATTCGATTTTACTGCAATACAATTAAAACCATCTCTTAAAGAGATTATATCTTCTGAAGTATAATTTAATTTCTTTGCTGACTGAAAAAAACCTTCAGTAGCTTTTTTTATTTTATTCCCTAATTCAATAATACTTTGTCTGATTTTTTTTAATTCTACAGATATATTACTGCTGATATTTCCCTGATCATCAAAATACTCTAATACTTCTAAATAAAAATTATCATCTAAATGTTTAATTTGAAAAATATTTTTCAAATCCGGATATTTAATATTATTTAATTTTTTTTGTAGTAAAAAATAAATCTTAATTGAAAATGAAAGCTTATATAAATTTATCTCTGATATAATTATATTTTTTTTTGAATTTTCAAGAGAATCAGTAAAATTGTAGATTATACTAACAGGCAGTTTTTCTTCGATTATAAAATATTTAATTAACTGATCTAAAATTTTAAACTTATATAATATTTTATAAAAATCTGTATTCGGAACAGTATTATTAATCTGTTCCTTTCCTCGTTCACTTAAAGTAAAACCGCTTATTTCAGTTAATATTTTATCAAAATCAAGTTTACAATAATCAAAATCAGTATACAAACTTTCCATGATCTTTTGTTACTTCAAGTTTTAATACTTCATCACTTTTTAAAAATTTTTTTATCAATTTTCCTTTACTTGATATTTTAAAAGAAATAGTTCCCGGCGGGATTAATAATTCACAATAATATTTTTTATTTTTTAATCTTTTATAATTTATATCTTGATATTTTTCATAATTATATTGACCTTTATTATATATTAAACCCTGATTTTCATTATTTATTATTAGAGGTAAATTTTTTATATCAGAAATAATTGTTATTTTTGATGGTTTAGGTGTTAAGGGAGTATGAATATATACAGTTCGATCATCTAAAGCAAATTTTATATTAAACTTTTTTGTTTCATAAGAAATATTATCTGTTTTAAAACCGTCTACCATAAAAAAATAAGAAGTATCAGAAGAAAATGGATCTCTTCTATATTTATAACGCAATAAAATATAATCTTTTAATTTCATATATCGTTTAGCATTAAAATAATAAATTTTTAATGAATCCTCTTCTTTATAAAGATTTCTTAAATAATTTTCTGAATAATGATCAAAATTAAAAAGCCTTTTATTAGTAATTGCATCCCAAAATCTAAAAAATAATAATACTTCTTTAGGCTGCAAAGCACCTATATATATATTAACATTTTGGCCTTTAGATGTTTTTTTACTCTTTTTTTGTAATGTTCGAGGTGAAACAATAACCTTTTTAGTGTTTTTATATGACCCTGAAACTACACTAAACTCATGTTCTCCTTCAGTAACATAAAAATATTTTTTAAAATTTTTATCAATTTCAGTTTTAATTGCAAATTTAGATTTCTTATTTTTATCTTTTATTTTTACTAATTTACGATTTTTTTTAAAAAAAGCTTTTTGGTATTTCCCGTCAACACCTATAATAATATTTTCTGTATCCAAATTAGCACTTTCAAATTCCATTAAAATTTTACCATACTTACCAGGAACAATCCACTCATAATATCTGTTTGTATAAATGAACAATCCTGTTAATATTCCAATAGCTAATATTCC
This sequence comes from uncultured Spirochaetales bacterium, assembly GCA_964646595.1. Classification (GTDB taxonomy): domain Bacteria; phylum Spirochaetota; class GWE2-31-10; order GWE2-31-10; family JAFGQB01; genus CAZYID01. Next base: position 24,212 of record CAZYID010000009.1, read on the forward strand.
ATAAATAAGTGAAGAAAAAACTATATTTCTTATTTTCTGTCTTTTGTAGCTTACTAAAAATGGTGATTGTAATATTTTTTTATCTTTTATTAATAACCTTTTTACAGAGGCTCTAACTTCATAAACATTGAACTTCTTAAAATATTTTCTTAATAACTTAATTAAATGATATAAACTTTTATATCTTCTAGATAACTTCGGATTAAATGTTTTTTTAAGAATTTTTTTTGCAATAGGAGGAAGATCACTTATTAATTTTGTTGCAGGTGTGCATTTTCCTTTTGCAATACATGTTAATACTTCCGGAGTAAATTCATTTTTATAAGGTTTTAATCCAGTCAACATTTCATAAAAAACAACACCAAGTGAATATATATCTGATTGATAACTTATTACAGAAGAGTCACTGAATTGTTCAGGCGACATATAGGCTGGTGTACCAATAACAGTACCTGGAGAAGTAATATCAGCCTTAGAATCATCAGAAGTTTTAGCAATTCCAAAATCTGTAAGCTTTACTTCTCCATCTGTTGAAATTAAAATATTATGCGGTTTTATATCTCTATGAATTACTTTTTTTGAATGTGCATGATATAAACCTAATGCGACTTGATATAACATAAAAAGTGCAAGCGGAACCGGAATTTTATTATTCTGCTGAATAACTTCATTTAAAGGCTTACCCTTTACATATTCCATTGCTATATAAGTAGAAGAGCCTTCTTTAAAATGATCATATATTTGAACAATATTTTCATGTCTGAACTCAAGCATTACTTGTGCTTCTTTTAAAAAACGTTCAGAACTTTCTTTATCTTTAATTGTTAATCGTTTTAATATTATTCCGCGTTTTAAGGTTGGATGTTTTGCTAAATAAACTTCACCCATTCCTCCTTTTCCAATTATATCGAGTATAACATAATCTTTTATTTTTTTAAATTTCAGTTTTGGTTTATTATTTGCCATAGTTTTATTATTTTTCTATCCAGGTTATATTTAAAATTAATAAATTTATTATAACATAAAAAAAAATATAAAAAAGAAAAAATTAAAATTTAAAAAATTATTTTATTTCTTTTAATAAATCATTAACTTTATCAGTTTTTTCCCAACTAAAACCATCTCTTCCAAAATGACCATATGATGCAGTTTTTTGATAGATTGGTTTTAATAAATCTAATGTTTTAATTATTCCAGCTGGTTTTAAATCAAAAACTTTATTTACAGCATTTTCAATAATCTGTTCATCTACTTTTGAAGTACCAAAAGTTTGTACAAAAACAGATACCGGTGCAGCAACACCAATAGCATAAGCAAGCTGAACTTCACATCTTTCACACAAATCCGCTGCAACAATATTTTTTGCAACATATCTTGCCATATAAGCTGCGGATCTATCAACTTTTGAAGGATCTTTACCGCTAAAAGCTCCACCACCATGTCTACCCATTCCACCATAAGTATCTACAATTATTTTTCTTCCAGTTAGTCCAGAGTCTCCATGAGGACCGCCTATTACAAATCTACCAGTAGGATTAATAAAATATTTAGTTGATGTGTCTAACAAACCTGTTGGTTCTAAAACCGGTTTGATTATTTTCTCAATTATACTTTCTTTTAATTCATCATAACCAATATTTTCATCATGCTGATGAGATACAACAACAGTTTCTATTTTTACTGGTTTGTGACCTTCATATTCAATAGTTACTTGACTTTTTGAATCAGGTCTTAACCATGTTAATATTCCATTTTTTCTTAAATCAGCAGCTTTTAAAAGTATTTTATGTGCATATGTTATTGGAGCCGGCATTAATTCCGGTGTTTCTTTACACGCAAAACCAAACATCATTCCCTGGTCACCTGCTCCCTGTTCTTTATATAAACCATTTCCTTCACTAACTCCCTGAGAAATATCAGGAGATTGTGAATGAACAGTATTTAAAACAGCCATTGATTCAAAATCCAAGCCATATTCCGGTTTATCATAACCGATTTTTTTTGCCACACCTCTTGCAATTTCTTGAAAATTAACATATGTATTTGTTGTTATTTCTCCACCTACAAGTACCATTCCGGTTGTTGTAAAAGTTTCACAAGCAACACGTGATTTTGGATCATTTTTAATACATGCATCTAAAACAGCATCTGAAACCTGATCACATAATTTATCAGGATGTCCTTCTCCAACTGATTCTGATGTATACAAATATTTTCTTTTATTCATATATTCTATCTCCTTTATTTTAATTAGAATTATTTTTCAAAGAATATACTATATATTATTAAAATAGGCAATAATTAAATAAAAGTTACTATAAGTGAAAAATATTAAAATATTCTTGCAATATAATATTCTTAAAATTATAATTTATATATAAAATAAAATAATTTATTAAAAAATATGTTTGAAATAAAAAACAAAGAAATAAGAAACTATAAAATTTTATGGGATCAAATTGGTATTAATCCCTCTATTCAATTAAAAACAGGGATTAAAAGAAAACGATTTCCCTTAACAAAACAATTCACAAAAAACAGGAGCAATATTTACTATGTAAACAATTATGTTGAATTAAAAGGAAAATGGGATAATTCACCTGGATTTGGTTCATTATTAAATTTAAAACTAAAAAATATTTCAGATTCATCAATTAGAATTACAAGATTAGTATTTCCGGCAGAAAATGGATTAGATAAATTTTTAAAAGGATTTGAATCAAACAACATCTCTTTTTTAAGAAACGGGTATCAATCCTGGTCAACTTCAAAAAGCTACAGACTTAAAGAAAAACCTTTAAGACCCTGGCTTCAACTGGTATCACTTGTATCAAGTAATATGGCAAATCTTCCTTCAAATACTCCTGGAAATCTTTCATCTGAAATGCACTCTGTAATTAGTGACTTAAAAACAGGCAATTCATTTTTAGTTGGTCAGACTAATCCTTTTAATCAATTTTTTTATATAAGATTAATTTTATATAAAAAAGAAAAAAAGACCAATTATTTTGAATTAGTATATGATTTTGGAAGAAAAATGGTTTTACCCGGCGAAACAATCAAACTTGATGGAATAATAATGGCTCAAGACCAAACCACAATATTGCTTGAAAAATATTATAAATATATAAACAGTAAAATGAAAATTAATATTTTAAATAAACATATTAAAGGATGGTGCACCTGGTATTATTATTTTAATAAAATATCACCGGAAATTATTGAAAAAAATATATCAATATTAAAATATAAAAAAGCAGATATTGATTTTATTCAGATTGACGATGGATATCAAAAATTTGTTGGGGATTGGCTTGATTTAAAAAATAAATTTAATGGGAGAATGAAAGAAATAAGCAATGTTATACAGGAAGCAGGATATATACCAGGTATCTGGATTGCCCCGTTTATTGCAGATAAAAAATCGGAACTAGTTAAAATTCATCCTGAATATACTTTAAAAAATGAATACGGCAGTCCATTAAAAGCCGGTTATAATCCAATATGGCCAGGTAAGTTTTATTATGGTCTTGATATTACAAATCCAAGACTTGAAGAATATATAAGAAAAGTAATAAGAACATATGTTCATGAATGGGGATTTTCATACTTAAAACTTGACTTTCTATTCGGCGGATGTTTAAGAGGCGGTACTCATCATAATTTGAACTTAACAAAAGCTGAAGTATTAAAATATGGTATGAAAATAATTCAAGAAGAAGCTGGAAAAAATGTTATTATTAATGGCTGTGGAATGCCGATATCAACCGGTATTGGAAATGTTGATTTTATGAGAGTTGGACCTGATACAGGTCCATTTTGGAATAAAGTTAGCGGTTCTTTTTTGCATACTGGAGCAATGAACGGAGCAAAAAATTCTATACGAAATTTTATGGCGCGAAGTATGATGAATAAATACCTGTGGATTAATGATCCTGATTGTTTAATGATTAGAAGAAAAAAAACAAATCTTAATTCATATCAAAGATTATCACAAATTAATGCAATTATTTTATCAGGTGGATTATTAACTTATAGTGATGATTTTTCAGATTTAACAGATAAAACTATTGAAGAAATTAATAAAATCAATCAATTAAGTAAAATCTGTTTTAATGGGAATGCAATTGCATGTGATCTTATGGAAAATCCAATTCCGGAAATTTATTATAATACATCCGGCTTTATTGGAATTTTTAATTTTAAAAAAACACACTGTGACAAGGAAATAAATTTAAAAGATTATAATGATTTACCGGGAAATATCAATTATTTAAAAGATGTGTGGACTGGTGAAATAATAAAAATAAAAAATAATAATATTATCAAATTAACTAAAATGCATTCTTCTTCATCAAGATTATTTGAAATAAAAAAAATATAATGATAAAATCGAGATTATTGTTTTAAATGAATGATAGGAATTGGAATTTTAATGATTACTACTTTTTCATCTCTATAAAATTTACTTTCTTTACTATTCAACATCATAATTCTATTAAAACTGGTTTCCTCAGAACTTTCAAAAACCTGTAAATTAAATTGTTTATTTTTAAAAGATGGTACAACTATAGCGATATGATAATATTCAGGTACAATCGGTTTTTGTGATCTAAGTCTATTAAAAATTAAAATATAAAAATTTGTTGAATCTTTTTGCTGGTCTCTAAATAGTATTTCTTTTAAATTATTTACATCATATCCTCTATAACGCTGATAACTTAGATATTGATCTTTGTCATACTCCTCTGATTTTATTATATTATAATTACATTCTTGATTTATTTTATCTGCAAGATTTTTTCCCCATTCCAAACCAAAAAAAGGATTATAATCAAGATCTTTATACCGAAATGCAACATTATCTCTTTCCTGCTCTCTACTTTTTTTTAAATCTGTAATATTTAAATATCTAAATTCAGGATTAATTGATCTTATATAATTATCCACAACATCTTTTGCAAAACCACTGCAGTTAAATCCCTGTTCATTTGATTTTTGCTTATTTTCATTTTCAATATAAACAAATTCTCCAAACTCATTTCTTGCTCCATCATCAACATATTTAAAGCTAATGCTTGGTTTTATTACTTTTTTAATAAATTTTTCTTTTATTATAGAATCATCTTTTGAAATTAAAATTTCCTGATCAATGTTAACATCTTCAAGTAAAGATAATATTTTATATAAAGAAATAATTTTTAAAGAATCAAATGAAAAATAATAAGGAAGATTTTTTCGATACAATTTTCCAAATAAATATATATCATATGTACCGGGTTTTTTATTGCTGAATTTTAAAACTGAACTTTTATCATTTTGAAAAAAAACAGCTACTTCTAATAATTCTTTATAACTATTAAATCTATACTGAAATGTACCAAAAAAGTTATTATTTTTTGATACAAAAAAATACATATTATATATCCCGTTTTCTAATTTACATCCAAAAGCAATTTGATTTTTTTCATCAAGTATAATTCGTTTATTTTTAATATATTTTTCCCAGTCTTTTTCATACAAAAAAAAAGCTTTGCGGACATTTACACTATCATAATTGTTAACTGTGTCTTGTGAAAATAAAAATACATTTATAAAAAAAACAAAAAAGATTTGAAATAGTATAATAATTTTAATTTTATTGAATGTATATTTTATCACGAATTTTACCTTTATTATCAAATACTGCTTTTTTTATCTTATCGGAATCTTTACCTGCTTTTTCAAGGAAAAGCTCTTTATCAGGAGCAAATAATGGACTTATTTCAACTTTTTGATTATTATATTTTCCTTTCCAAATATCAATACTTTTCAACCAATTTACAAATAATTTAGATTGTCCGATTATTGATGTTTCAATAGAATCCACTCCGCTTTTATTTTTTACCGGAAAAAACTCAACATCTCTTTCTGTTTCAAAAAAAACTGATTTTTTACAGGCAGGTATTGTATCAAAAACAAATGTTTCAAATTTAATACCATCAATTTCTGATATTTCCGGTTTTTTATTATCAAAAACATATCCTCTAATTTTCTTTTTTGCGAAATGTATTGGCATTTTTTTTGTAAAACTACCTAAAAAATTAACATTAAAAATATGGATAGCAATTGAACCCATTAAATATTTTAATGTTCCATTTTGATCTTTTGCAAACATATCTTCTTTAGATAAATCAGAATATTCTATAACACTATTTTTCCCGTTTAATTTTCCAATTACTCCTAATTTTTCTTCAGGATATAATTTTTTTATTACTTTTGAACTTACCATGCTTTTTTGGTTTATATGATAACCAATAAAATATGGATCTGCCATATTAATCATTGGATTATCAA
>CAZYID010000010.1:0-29310 GCA_964646595.1 uncultured Spirochaetales bacterium
AAATTAATCTATATAGACAAAACCAATTTAATTCCTTACAAAAAAACTAAATTTATAATTTTTATAAATTAAAAAAAACATAATAAGTTTTTCAGGAGGTCTTATATGAAAAAAATTTCATTACTTTTAATTATCTTTGTTGTGATGTTTACTGGATTTAAAAAAAATGTATCACAAGATATTGAACAACTGGATTTAAATTCTAAAAAAAATAATAAACAGGCAAATAATAATTCTATAAAAATCGCATTTTTTATTGCTGAACCTCATATATATTTGGATGAAAAAAAAGAAAAATTAACAGGAGCAGTATACGAACTGCTAGAAAAATATATTGGTCCTGAAATGGGAATTAAATTTATATGGGACAAGGAACCAACTAATGTTCCTAGACAGCTGATAATATTAGAAACAAATAATAATTATGCAGCAGCAGTTCTAATTCCTACACCGGATCGACAAAAAAAATATAATTTTTCAGAAAAACCATATTTTTTAAGCCAAACAGCAATAGCAATACTAAAAACTAACAAATTAAAAAAAATTTCTAAAATTGATGATATACTTGGGATGACAATTGGTTATGCTGATCAAACCTTTATTTCTCCATTTATGAGAGACAAAAGAATAAAATTTGATTTAATAACAGATCCAAAATACCAAGAAATAAACTATCAAAAACTTCTTAAAAATAGAATCGATGCTGTATATCTTCCTGACAAAGCAGCTTTATTAGCTCTAGCTAAAAGCATGAAAATAGAAAATAAAGTAAGAATAATCAATCTTCCTGAAAAACCTTCTCCATTTCATGTTGTATTTACTAAAGGGGCAGAAGATATAGCAGAAAAATATAATAAAGCATTTGATAAATTAAATGCACAGACTCTTTACATTAAACTTTTAAAGCAGTATCTTGATGTTTCACAATTATGAAATATTTATTTGAAGCTAATACAATAAATTCTCTTTTTGTATATAAGCAATATTTTTGTATATTTTAGATAATTATATTAAAGGCAATATCTTTAGGAGTTTTATTTGTAAGATTATTTGTTTCGAAAATTTTTTAAATTACATAATATTCATGATTTAAAAAAATAAAATACAATTATTTGTATATAAAAAAATATCAAATAATTGTACTTGTTTCTAAAAACTTTGTTTTTTTTATCAAATAAACACTAATAAATTTTCGGATTATAATCTTCAACTATTTTTGAAGCAATTCCGGTATAATTTAATGGAGTTATTTTTAAAATTTTACTTTTTATTTTCTCATTAATATTAAGACCTTTTATAAAATCGTGAATATCATTTACTGTTATTTTTTTGCCGCGTGTAAGTTCTTTTAATAATTCATAAGGTTTTTCTACACCTTCTGCCCGTAATATATTTTGAATTGCCTCAGATATTACTTCAGGGTTTTCTAATAAAGCTGCCTCAAGCGCGTTTTTATTAACTTCTATTTTAGTTAAGCCTTTTAAAATTGATTTGTAAGCTACTAAAGAATGAGCAAATGCTGCTCCTGCATTTCTTAATACAGTACTGTCTGTCAAATCTCTCTGTAATCTTGAAACTGAAAGCTTTGATGAGAAAAAATTAAATAACGAATTTGCAACTCCCAGATTACCCTCAGCATTTTCAAAATCAATTGGATTTACTTTATGAGGCATTGCTGAAGAACCTATTTCACCTTTTACCGGTTTTTGCTTTATCCAACCGTCTGATATATATCTCCAGATATCCTGGCACATATCAATTAATATTGTATTTATCCTTTTAACACTGTCAAATAATCTTGCAAAACTATCGTGCGGTTCAATCTGCGTTGTAACAGGATTATACCTCAGTTCAATCGGCAACCAAGAACAATATTTTAAAATTTTATTGTTTTTAAAATCTTTTAACTTTTCAACAAATGAAGACGAAAAATCCTGCCAATTAATATCAGGAAAAACAGCTTTATGAGCATTATAATTACCGGTTGCGCCATTTAATTTAACAAGAATATCAATATTATTTAACAGTGATATTTCCTCTTTTATTCTGCTTACAAAAACCAATATTTCCTTGCCAAATGTTGTTGGACTTGCAGGCTGTCCATGAGTACGAGCAAGCATTGCATTATCTTTATATTTTTTTGATATTTCAAAAAGTTGTTCATAAATTTCATGAATAAAAGGAAATATAATTTGATTAAATCCATCTTTTACCATTAAGGCATGAGAATTATTGTTAATATCTTCACTTGTAAGAGCAAAATGGATCATTTCTAAAATATCATTTAATGACGTTTTAGCTAATTTATATTTTATATAATATTCTATTGCTTTCACATCATGATTTGTTGCGGGAATATCATTGAATCCCTGTGTTTCAATCTTTTTTACCAGTTCAGCATCCTGATCTGTTATATTTGCCAAGTTATTTAATAAATTTATTTCATCTTTTGTTAATTTTCTTAAACCCAATTTATTTTGATTAAATAAATGAATTAAATACTGTGCTTCTACAAATATTCTAAACTTTATTAAAGCTTTTTCGCTGAAAAATGATGATAATTCTGATGTTTTTGATGAATATCTGCCGTCAATTGGTGAGATTGAGGTTATAGCCATTTGTTCTCCAGTTTATTTAAATAATAATCATAATTTATCATATTTTTATATTAAATTCACTTATATTTTTTTAATTAAAGAGCTTTTTACCTTTAAATTTATACTTTATTAATTTGTTTATGTTATTCACTTTCAACTTTATTATTTTTTTCTTTAAAAAAGGCTCAATTAAATAAAAATATACTATCATCAGCGGTAAAGTAAGATATGCTACAAATCGTGGAATTTCCGGTAAATTCACAGAATTTATTAAATCTAAGAATTTTACTATATTTAAAAAAATAATAGTTAATAAATCAATTATTTTTGCAATAAACAATAAATCTGTTGATAAAAAAATTATAATAAGAAAAAAAGTACCGGAAAAAAACAAAGCAAATAATGGTACAACAAAGATTGAGCTAATTAATGAAAAAAAAGGCACTTTTTTAAAAATCGCCCATTGCAAAGTAAATATAGAAAAAAAAGCTGAAAAAGTAACAGTAATTGATGATTTTATTTTTTTTGGCAGAGTTTTTGGTAATTTTTCATTAATTGATCCTGAAAGAAAAATGATCCCAAAAGTCGCTAAATATGAATATTGAAATCCCAGATCAAAAATAATAAATGGATTATAAAACATTAAAACTACTGCTGATAATGATAAAATCGAAACAACCGAAACTCGAATTCCTGCAACAAAATAAAATACAAATATTGCATACATTAAAAATGCTCGTACACTTGACGCTGACGGAACTATTATTAACATATAAAAAAATAGCAATATTACACTTACAATTAATGCTTTTGATTTAGATAAAAACAACTTAAAAAAAACAAAAAAAATCATCCCGATAAAACCGATATGAAGTCCGCTAATTGCTAAAAGGTGCACCATACCTGAATTGCAAAAAGCATTATATAAATCTTCATCCATTTTATCTCTTTCTCCAAAATATATTGATAAAATAAAAGAAAAAGATTCATAAGTAAGATTTTCTTTTAATTTCAGTATTAATTTATCTCGAAATTTCCATATTGTATTTTTTAAAAAAGAGCTTGCTTTAGAAATTTTAATTTTATTATTAATTATTCTTATATTATCCGGTTCTAATTGAATAATCCCATAAATTTTATGATAAAAAAGATATTCTCTATAATAAAAATTAAATATTTTTATTTGTGGAATACTTATTTTTTTATTAATGGCAATGATATCTCCTCTTTTTAAAATGATGTTTTCATAATGTTTTAACTTTATTGTTATATTAAAAAGTTTTACTTTACTATAATCTGTTTTATCTAAAAATTTTATTCCAAAAACTTTTAATTTATATTCAGCTTTATTATTTTTTAATTTTTGATAAGAATCAATATAACCAAGAATATTATTAATATTTTTAAAGCCAGTTATATTTTTTTTATAAAATCTTTCAATCGATGTAGTTCTAAAATAAAAAATAAAAAAAATAATTAAAATTAAATTATTGATTAAAAAAATATTTATTCTTTTAATAATTATTGATATAAAAAAAACAATACTAAAAATAGATAAATATAATAACAATATTAAAAAACATGAATAATTAAATCTTTTTATTAAAACAATAAAAAACAAGAAAATAAAAAAAATTATTAAATTTATTGAAAATAAAATATTTATTTTTTTCATATAACTATATAAAGTATAAAAATATTAAAATGCTTTATTATTAAAACAATAAAATATATAATATTAACAGCCGAAATATATTAAATAATAAAATCAATAAAAAGGAAGATTAAATAAATGATAATTAGAGAAGCAACAGTATTAGATGTTGATGAAATAGTTAAATTAATCAATTCTAATGCCGAAAAAGGCCTAATGCTTTCCAAAACCCCTTATAAAATATTCTCTACAATTCAAAATTTTTTTATAGCAGAAACAGAAAATAATATTGTGGGATGTATTGCTTTAAGTGTTATATGGAAAGACTTATGCGAAATATGTTCGCTTGCTGTAGATGATAAACATAAAGGCAAGGGAGTTGGAAAATTGCTTGTTGAAAAATCTTTAGAAAAAGCTAAAACCCTAAAAATATCCAGAGTAATTGCACTAACATATCAGGATAAATTCTTTGAAAAAATGGGATTTCACAGAGTAGACAAAGATCAATTTCCAAGAAAATTATGGCGTGAATGTCTTGAATGTCCAAAACTTGAAGAATGTGACGAACTGGCTTATTTATATATTATAAAATAACTTTTTTTAAATAAAAAAAATGAATAAATCTAAATTATTAAAAGAATTGTTACAATCTAAAAACACATTAATAATGCCTGATGCATATGACGGGCTTTCTGCAAAATTAATTGAAAAAGCAGGATTTTTAGCTGTACAATGTTCAGGATACAGCATTTCATTAGCAAAACAGATAATTAATGAAAAAAATTTATCACTTGAGGACAATCTTAAAATTACTGAAGAAATAATAAAATCTACTGATATACCGATAATGGCTGACGGTGAAAATGGTTATGGGAACAATAATATTTTATCAAATAATATTAAAAAATTTATTTCTATAGGCACATCAGGGATAAATATTGAAGATCAAAATTTTAATCAAAATAATAATAATAAAATCATTGATGTTAATGAAATGATTGATAAAATTAAAATTATAAAAGAAACAATTAACAACTCAACAAATAGATCATTTATCTTAAATGCACGTACTGATGCATTATTAATTGATGATAGGAAAAAAGCTCAGAAAATTGCAATAGAAAGAGCAAATAACTATCTTGAAAATGGAGCAGATTTAGCCTTTATATGTTATACAAAAACTTATGACGAATTAAAACTTTTTTCAAAAGAAATAAATGGTCCGATTAGTATAGCAGTTGGACTGCCTTATAATTATAAAGAATTTTCTATAAAAGATTGTCAAGAATTAGGAATTGCTCGAGTTAGCTTGCCAACATATTTAATTTTTAATGCAATAAAATACTTGTTTGATGATTTAAAAATGTTAAGGGAAGATCCTGATTTTAAAAGAATAAAAAAAGAAAATAAAATTACAGAAAATATATCAAGCTTATTATCATGATTAAAAATGAATGTAAAAAATAAAATTTATAACAAAATTGGTAAAAATTACAATTTAACAAGACAACCAGATCACAGGATATATAATAATTTAAATAAATTATTAAATTGTAAACGTGGAGATCATATCCTTGATATTGGCGCAGGCACAGGAAATTATACATATTTATTTGCGCTTGATAATTATAAAATTGATGGTTTAGAACCATCAGATATAATGCAAAAAAATGGAAAAAAACATAATAATTTAAAATGGATTTTATCAGATGCTGAAAATATTCCATCAAAAGATAATTTTTATGATGGAGCAATATGCACTTTAGCATCCCATCATTTTAATTCAACAGATAAATCATTTAATGAAATTAAACGCGTCTTAAGAAATGAAACAAACTTTGTTCTTTTTACAGCAGATCCAAGAAAAGTTGATATAAATTGCTGGCTAAATATATATTTTAATGAATTAGTTGAACAGGCAAAAATAACATTACCTGCAATTGAAAATATTTTGAATTTATTAGAAAATATATTTAATTCAAAACCAAAATTAATTCCTTTTTATTTACCATATAATCTAACAGATTCTTTTTTTTATTCTGGCTGGCGATCACCGGAAAAATATTTAGATAATAATTTTAGGAATGGAATTTCGTCATTTTCTATGGCTAATGATAACTTAGTATTAAAATTGATTAATAAATTAGTCAATGATTTAAAAACAGGAATCTGGGATAATAAATATCAAAATATAAGGAATTTAAAAGAATACAACTGCGGTTATTATTTTATAGTGATTAAAAAAATAAATAAGTAACTACAAATAACAAAATATTTTATAATTAATTATGTCTGATAAATACTTAAAATTATTTAACATTACTTCTGATTCAACTTTAACTGACATTAAAAAAAATTATAGAATCCTTGCAAAACAAAATCATCCTGACAGTTTTATAAATATTGATAAAAAAAAGAAACAAGAAAAAATAATGGCTCAAATTACTGAAACATATAAATCAATTATATCTAATTTTGAAAATTTAAAAAATAATAATAAACCTGATACTTTAAAGGATAATTTCAAGAAAAGTGAAATCGAAACTGATTACACCCTTTATAAAAAAGGTATTGACTATTATAAAATTTATTTTGATGGTTTTTTTCAATTATTTTCAAAAAGAATACTGAAAACTTCTACAGAAAAAATAGAAAACCTTATTAAATCCAGATATTATTTTATTAAGTTATTAGAAAAATTTCCAAAAAGCGATTGGATATTTGATACAAAAGAAAAACTAAAAAAAATAGAAAAAGTTATTGAAAATTTAAAAAATTCTTTGTATTTTTAATTATTATTTACTGAAAGAATAAAAAAAGTAAAGCGTATATTAAAAATTTTCAAAGGAGATTAATAATGAAAAAGTTTATATTTATATTATTTTTTTTGATTATTTTAATCTTTTCTTCTTTTTCTCTTCAAAAAAGTGGAAACTACAGTTATTTTAATTTAGGTGCTTCATTAGCTGCAGGAGGAAGATATGATCCTGTTAGAATGTGTGTTATAACTCCTGCCGGTGTACCCGGTGGTCCAGCATTTGAAATCTTAGCTTTTGCATGCGAATATAGATTTAATTGGTTTATTGGTATTGGAGGTTATTTACCAATCGGAAGACCAATTATATTTGGAACAGCATTTAGGATGCTTCAATTTATCCCTGAGGGTGTTGTCTCGTTTCATTTTCCAATAAATATTTTTTTTGAAATTTTAATAAACGGAGGATTTGGCGGAAGTTTTCACTATGGACCTAGCTTTAGATCTGATTTTATCTACAGAGGCCCAAGTTTTTTTGCTGCCGGCCCCAGATTTAGTTGTTTAGTTGCAGCTCACTTTACTGTTAAGAACAACTTCATATTTATAATTGGATTAAAACCATACTTTGAATATCTTATATCAAATGTAATTCAAGGGCCTATTGTTGGGGGCGAAATAGATTTTCAATTTAGATATGCATTTAAGCAATAAATATAATTAAAAATCAGACAAACCCGGTATACTTATTAAACATTTTTCGCAGATCATATGGTTTGCAAATCCCTTTTTCTGTGATTAATCCTGTAACAAGTCTTGCAGGAGTAACATCAAATCCATAATTTAATGCATTGGCTTTTTCAGAAAAAAGCCTGACTGTTTCTACTTTATTGCCAATCATTCCTTCTATAAATAAAACTTCATTTTCATCTCTCTCTTCAATAGGAATATCATTCCCGCTTTCCAGTCTCCAATCTATGGAAGAAGAAGGTAATGCTACATAGAATGGTATATTGTTATCTGCTGCAGCAAGGGCTTTTAGATATGTGCCGATTTTATTTGCCACATCTCCATTCGCTGTTGTCCTGTCTGTTCCAACTATTACTAAGTCCACCATACCATTCTGTAACATATGCCCTCCGGCATTATCACAAATTACTGTATTAGAAATATTATTCTGTTCTAACTCCCAGGAGGTTAATTTACCCTGATTACGCGGCCTGGTTTCTTCCACCCAAACATGTACAGGTATATTTCTTCTTGACGCTTCATATATTGAAGAAGTTGCAGTCCCATGATCTACACATGCTAAAGCTCCTGCATTACAATGAGTAAGCACATTTACAATTTGGCCGTTTTTATTTTTGCTTAATTGTTCAATTATTTTTACACCGTTTAATCCAATATTTTTACATATTTCTACATCTTCATCTGCAATGTTTTGTGCAATTTTTAAAGCTTCATTTATTTTATCTTCTACATTATTTAATTTTAAAATAGAATTTAATTGAAGATCTAAAGCCCATTTTAAGTTTATTGCAGTAGGCCTTGTTTTTTCCAAAATCACGGCAGAATCCTTTATATGATTATCAAAATCTTTTTTATTTTTTCCTTCTAATGCTGCAAGATAAATACCATACCCGGCAGCAGCACCTATTAATGGCGCTCCCCTTAAATGCATATCTTTAATAGCTTCTGCCATTTCTAAAACATTATTTATTTTTTCTATTTTAAATTCAAAAGGCAAATATCTTTGATCAATTATTTCTACAGACTGTTTATCATCAGAAAGCCATATAGTTCTATATTGTTTATTATTAATTAACATAAAAAACTCCCAATTTATTAATTCTACCTGATATTAACATAAAGAAAACAATAAAAAAATTATTATTTAAATTTATTGGAAGGAGTTAAATTTTAAAAAAAATTTTTACTTGGAAAATCTTTGAATTACTGTTACAATTCTTTCAAGAACTTTTTTCCTGTCTAGTGGTTTAATAATATAATTTTTTGCACCTAATAATAAAGATTTTTTTACTAATTCCTGTTTTCCCAATGCGCTTACCATTACAATTTTTGCACTTTTATCAAACTCTATTATTTTTTCTAAAGCTGTAATACCATCCATCTTTGGCATAGTAATATCCATAGTTACCAAATCTATTTTTGGATGATGCTCTTTATACTTTTCAATTGCTTCCTCTCCATCACTTGCAGTATCAATTATGTTAAATTTTTCAGAAGATAAAATTTGAGATATTTGTTTTTTAACAAAAATTGAATCATCTACTACAAGTATATTATAAGGCATGCCTTCCGGAGACAATCCAGCTGCTGGTTTTGCATTTAGGCTAGGGAAATCAGAATTTGCTTTCATTAAAATTTCCTTAAAGAAAAATACTTATTATTTAACAAAATATCAAAAATTAATATTTATTACTTGTTATTATACCAGATTTTTAAATAAATTCACAAATTATTAATTAGATTTTTATAAAAAAACATTTATTTTACAAATCAATAAAAATACATTCTGAGTAATATTTTTTAAAAAAATTCGTTTTTCAAATAAACTTTTTAAATTTTAATTAATTATTAATTTATTTTGTAAGTTTAATAATATAATCTTTATAATCAGGATATAATTTTAATAATTCAGCTCTGTCCCCGGAATCATAATCATTATAATCAAATCCCGGACTTACCGTTGTCCCTAAAAGGGCAAAACTTCCGCCATTAACAAGTTTTGCTCCCTGCCATACCATTTTTGAAACAATTACTTGAAGTTCCATTCCATTAAACAAATCCTGTCCTAAAATAATTTTTTTAACATTACCATCAGGAAATAAATTTATCATTTCCACAGGATCTCCAAGATAAAAATGAAAAACCTCATCTGATTTCAATCTATGTATTTCAGAAAAAGTTGATGCTGTTAATAGATAATAAATTGCTGTTCCAAAAGCTCTGTCCCCATTATATCTTTCAGGCAAATTTTTACTTAAAAAATTTTCTTTAGATCTATAAGTTTCTATAAAATAACCGCCTTCATTTGGATGAGGAATAAGATTAAGTTTTTTTATTAATTTCTCGATATTCATTAATAAATTCCTTGTTATTTTTTTTATATAAATTACAATAAAATATATTAAAAATAAACAACAAATTATGAAAATTAATGAAATTAAACCAATGCCCTTATGGCAGTCTATTATTCTCTTTGTAATTCCAACATTATATTTTTTATTTATAACATACATATTAATGCCGCTTTTTAACAACAGTATTTCGAATGATCCAATACTTGGATGGTTAATAGGAGGATATATTTTATTTGTTCCATTATTTATTTTATCGTTTGTTTTATTCAAACTTGAAGGTAATAAATTCTCAATAAAATTATTTTTTGAAAGATTTAGAATAAAAAAAACAATTGCTAAAGACTGGTTATGGGTGCTATTTTCTTTATTGTTTGTTTATTTTGTATCTTTTATAATTGTTTCGATTTCAAAAATTTTATCAGCTGAATTTAATATTCCTGAATTAAAAATGATGCCCCATTTTATGCAATCAAACTCTTTTGAAGAACCTCGTTTGTTTCTATTATTAATATGGCTGCCTATGTTTTTTTTAAATATTGTTGGTGAAGAATTACTCTGGCGCGGTTACATTTTACCTAGAATGGAACTTGAACATAAAAGATACTCATGGTTAATTAATACAATTCTCTGGATAATGTTTCATGTTAGTTTTGGACTGGATTTAGTTATTCTTCTATTACCAACTTTAATTATTATTCCATTTGCTGTTTACAAAACAAAAAATACTTCTGTAGGGATAATTATTCATGCAATATTAAATGGACCAATGTTTGTATTAGTAAATTTAGGATTAATAAAATAAAATATTTACTTTTTAAGTAAAGGGAATTACACTAATGAATTTTAAAAATTTACTAAATAAAGCAAAAAAAGCAGCAAAAAACAGTTATTCTCCTTATTCAAAATTTAAAGTAGGAGCAGCTGTTCTAACCACTAATGGAAAAATATTTACAGGAACTAATATTGAAAACAGAAGTTTTGGAGCTACTATTTGTGCTGAAAGAACAGCATTAACAAAAGCAGTTTCTGAAGGATATAAAAACTTTAAAGCAATCTGTATTGTAGGATTAAATACTAATGACATTTTACCTCCCTGTGGTATTTGCAGACAATTTATAACAGAATTTAGCAATAACATTGATGTAATCATGGCAAATAATAAACTTGAATATAAAATTGTAAAAATAAAAGATTTGCTGCCTTATGACTCACTTTTTGAGTTAAAAAATAAATAACTAGTAAATCAAATTTTCATTATTGATTTTATCTTTTTTTTCAGTTAAAATAAATTAAGCACAAAAATGAAAAACTTTATATTTGAATTTCTAAAACAATTAGTTACTCATAAAATAAATTTTGTGATTTGCGGCGGAATCGCTTGTATATTACAGGGATGTGAAAGAACAACTTTAGATTTAGATATTAATGTCAACTTAACGGAAAAAAATATTGAAAAATTAATTACACTATTAAAAAAAGAAAAATTTATAACAAGAATCCCTGAACCAATTGAAAATTTTAAATATAAAGAAAATCGTGAAAAATGGATAAAAGATAAAAACGCTTTGGTGTATACTGTTTTTTCAAAAGACAGTTTATTGCAAGTCGATATTTTTCTCTATTATCCAATTGATTTTAAAACATTAAAAAATAATTCTAATATAATAGAAATTGATAAAATAAAATTTCATATATCATCTAAAGAAGATCTAATTAAAGCAAAAAAATTAATTACTCCTTTACGCTTAAAAGACAAAGATGATATAAATACTTTAGAGAGATTATTAAATGATAAAAAATAATAAAAAAATAGATCCTGATTTTGACGGACACTTAGAAAAAAAAATAAAAGATATGAGTCCAAAAGAAAAATTAGATTATATTGCAAATCATATTAACTTACTTTTTTTTATAAAACAAAATGTAAAAAAAAAATAATTAAAATTCCATCTACGGTAAAATCTTTTTTTTACCATTATCATCAACACATACAAATGTTACACAGGTTGAAAAAATTAATACTTTTTTATCATCTCCAAGTGCGCTGCGAAACACATTTACCTGATACTTAACAGAAGTGTTGCCTATTTTTTCTTTTTCAATATTAAAATTCAAAATGGAACCTTCCCTCACGCTTTTTTTAAATTCAACATCATCAAAGCCCACGGTTACAAATTTATTTTTCGGATAATCCAGGCTAACTGCAATCCATGCATATTCATCAACCCATTTAAGTAAATCACCGCCAAAAAGATACCCGTAATGATTAAGGTGTTCTGGTAATACAAGTTTATGATTTTCCATTTCTTTTTGTTCCTTTAATTATCTAATTAATTATAACTTATCATATTTTTATTATAAATTGCTAAATTTATTACCAAAAATGAAAAAATATTATATAACAATTTAAAAGCAACAATATAAAAAAGGATAAAATAAATGATAAGCGAAAGATTAATAAAACAAATCGAATTCATAAAAGAAATTGATAAAATTAAAAATATATTTAGAAGATCTTATATAACTGATATATCCCGAAATGAAAACGATGCAGAACATTCATGGCATATAACAATAATGGCTGTTATTCTACTTGAATATTCAAACTTCAAAGATATTGATATTTTAAAAGTTTTAAAAATGCTTTTAATTCATGATATAGTTGAAATAGATGCAGGGGATGTAATGATCTATGATAAAGAAAAACTTAAAACAAAACTGGATAAAGAAATAAAAGCTGCTGAAAGAATATTTTCAATACTGCCGGAAGATCAAAAAAAAGAATTTAATTCTCTCTGGGTAGAATTTGAAGAAAGAAAAACTAAAGAATCTAAATATGCAAGAGTTTTAGACAGATTAGAGCCAATACTTCTTAATTACTATGCAAAAGGCAAAACATGGAAAGAAGCTGATGTAAAATCCTGTGATGTACTGGAAGTGAATAAAATCATTGAAGACGGATCTGAAGAATTATGGGAATTTGCCAAATCTGTAATTCAAAATTCTATAGAAAAAAAATACCTGCAGGAATAATAATTATTATAAATCAACTCCAATTTACATCAATAGTTCTTTTTTTCATATCTTTAATATAATTAAGACTATAGCAATCTTTTTTATGAATTATAACTCCCCTTCCTCTTGAAATAAATCCAACTATCTCATCTGTAGGACTTGGATTACAGCATCTGGCAAAATTATATAAAAAATTCTTCTCTCCATTTACTTCTACAGAATAATTTTTTTCTATTAAATCTTTTTTAGGAATTACTTTCTGAGTTTTTTTCTCTTTTTTTAAAGGTTCTTGTTTTTCTTCTAATTCTTTTTTCAAACTGATTTTTTCATTTGATGCAAGCCAGCTTTT
This sequence comes from uncultured Spirochaetales bacterium, assembly GCA_964646595.1. Classification (GTDB taxonomy): domain Bacteria; phylum Spirochaetota; class GWE2-31-10; order GWE2-31-10; family JAFGQB01; genus CAZYID01. The sequence continues at coordinate 13,472 of CAZYID010000010.1, forward strand.
TATTTTTTTCCTGGCATTAGCTGTTTTTACAAATGAAAGCCAAGCACGTTTTGGATTTGATATTTTGCTTGTAAGGATATCAACAACTACTCCGTTTTGAAGCGGACGATTTAACGGTATTATCATTCCTTTTGCTTTTGCACCTATACATCTATGCCCGACCTCAGTATGAATACGGTATGCAAAATCAATTGCTGTTGCACCTTTAGGTAATTCAAAGCTGTCGCCTTTTGGTGTAAAAACATATATTTCATCTTTTAAGATATCATCTCTAATTGTCTGATAATATTCATCCGGGGACAGAGCTTGTTTATGTAAATCAACAAGTTTTTTTAACCATTTCAATTCTTTGGTATTCGGTTTTTCACCTGTTTTATAATACCAATGAGAAGCTACTCCATACTCATTAAATTCATCCATTTCCTGAGTACGGATCTGGATTTCAACTACTTTTCTTTTCTCTACTTTGACAGCAGTATGAAGAGAACGGTATCCATTTTTCTTTGGATTTGCAATATAGTCTTTAAATCTTCCCGGGATTGGAGGCCAAAGATTATGTACTGCTCCAAAAATCTGATAACAATTTTGCACTGAGTCAGTTATTATTCTTATTCCATAAAGATCAAATAACTCGCCGATTTTTAGAGTATATTTTTTCATCTTATTATAAATAGAATAATAATGTTTTGCTCTTGATTTTATTATGAAAGGAATTTTTATTGTCTCAAGTTTTTCACTCAACTTTCTTGTTATCTGTTTTTTTGTTCTATCTCTATCTTTTTCACTTCGATCAAAATATCCTTTTATTTCTTTATATACTTCCGGATTTACCCACCTTAAAGCAAGATCTTCCAGTTGATCTTTAATAAAATGCATCCCTAATTTTCCTGCAAGAGGCGCATAAATCTCTAAAGTTTCATTTGCAATTTTTTTTATTTTTTCTGCAGGCAGAAAATTTAAAGTATTAAGATTATGTATTTTATCAGCGAATTTAATAATTATTACTTTTATATCACTTGTCATTGCAACAAGCATTTTTCGGATTGTTTCAGTCTGTACTTCATTATAAGATGAAGGTTTAAGTTTGCTTATTTTTGTTACGCCATTAACTAAATTTGCTACGTTTTTACCAAATATATTTATAATGTCCTGCATTGTAGATTGCGTATCTTCAACAACATCATGTAATAACCCGGCAATTATCATATCAGCATCAACATTCATTTCAGCTAAATTGATAGCAACAGACAATGGGTGTGTTACAAAATCTTCTCCTGATGCTCTTTTTTGTCCTTTATGTTTTAAGTCTGCAAATTTATAAGCGTTTAAAATTTTGTCAATTTCTTCTTTTGAATATTCTGTAAGTGCTTCATTTAATTTAAATAATAATTTTTCTTTTGTAGCCAAAATTTTATTCCTTTTTTTGAAAAGCAATTACCCGATTTATTTCTGCCAAATCATCATATACTTCTATTATATAACTTTTATCACAAAAAATGTTTAAAATATTTTCCCTCTGATCAAAGCCATGTTCCACGATCATCCAGCCGTTATCTTTTAAATTACTTAAAGCAAAATCATTTAATTTATAATAAAAGTCCAATCCTTTTTTCCCTCCATCCAATGATTTTACCGGATCCGAAACTAATTTTTTTTTAATTAATTCTCTAACAACTCTTGTTTTAATATAAGGAGGATTTGAAACAATTAGATCATATTTTTTATCGGTGAAATAATGGAAAAAATTTATATTGTTTAATGAGTATCTTTCTTCAGAAATTTTGTGTTTTTCAAAATTTTTTAAAGTAACTTTAGTACTGGATTTGCTTTTTTCTATTGCTTCAATTGTACTAAAAGGTAAATGTTTTGCTAAAGTGATTGCAATATTTCCGGAACCGGTACCAATGTCTATTATTGATAATTTAGAATTCTTGCTAAATTTCGTTAATATTATATCAATTATAAGTTCTGTTTCAGGTCTTGGGATTAATACAGAATCATCAACATAAAAATCCAGATCATAAAAATGTTTTTTATTTATTAAAGCTGCAACACTTTTACCTTTTAATCTTTTTTTTAATATTCTTTTTACTTTATTCCAGTCTTTTCCGCTAATATTTTTTTTATTCTTTTCAAGAATAAATTTCTTTTGATCAATATTTAAAACATGTGATAATAAAAGACGGGCATCTAAAACAGGATCAACAATAAAATCTTTTTGCAAAAGATTAATTGATTTTTTATAAGCTTCTTGAATTGTCATTAAATAATAATTCTTTTTATTATAACTATAAAATTAACCTTTTAATTTTTTAACTAAACCAGCAATTCTCTGTCCCAGTCTAACACAGCCTGTTTTTGCTCTGTCATCCGGAGCACTTAATGCAACCGGTCCATAATGATCTTTAACAGGATCTCCATAAACTATCATACCATGAATAAGCATAGCTTTAATTATATCCATTATTGTTGTTTCATTGCCACCTGCAACATTTCCTGAAGACGTAAATGCAGCACCAACTTTACCATCAAGTCCACCATGAAATTTCACACTATCATCAAAAAGCTTTTTGATTTCCCAGCTCATAGAACCATAATAAGTAGGAGAACCTACTATTATTCCATCTACATTTAATAATTCGTCAACTTTAACTTCTTCTACACTTTTAATTTCTACATCAATATCTTTTACAGAAGTAACACCTTCGTAAATTAATTCTGCCATTTTTTTTGTATTACCTGTTTTTGAAAAATAAATAATTAAAATTTTTGACATAATACCTCCTTAAGCAATTCTTTCAATTCTTTTTTCAACATCATTGATTTTTAAAGCGTCTATCATTTCATCAACATCCCCTGTCATAAATAAATCCAGTTTATAAAGAGTCATATTAATCCTATGATCTGTCACTCTATTTTGGGGATAATTATAAGTTCTTATTTTGTCTGATCTGTCGCCGGTTCCTACTTGTTCTTTTCTCATTTCAGATCTTTCTTTTTCCTGTTTTGAGAGTTGAAAATCATACAGCCTGGAACGCAGTACTTTCATTGCTGAGGCTTTATTCATATGCTGACTTGGACTATCCTGACATTGAACAACAAATCCGGAAGGAATATGTGTAATACGAACTGCTGATTCTGTTTTATTTACATGCTGTCCGCCGGCACCTCCGGCTCTAAATACATCTATTTTTAAATCTTCATTTTTAATTTCAACATCTGCTGCTTCAGCTTCAGGCATTACAGCCACAGTAACTGCAGATGTATGAATACGCCCGCCGGAGTCTGTTGAAGGAATTCTTTGTACTCTATGACCGCCATATTCAAATCTTAGATTATCATAAACATTCTTTCCGGTTATTGAAAAAATTATTTCTTTATAACCGCCTAAACCGGTATCATTGGAACTCAAAATTTCTACTTTCCATTTTTTCTTTTCAGCATATCGTAAATACATTTCAAATAAATCCCCTGCGAATAATGCTGCTTCTTCTCCGCCTGTTCCTGCTCTAATTTCTAAAATTGTATTTTTCCCTGCATTTGGTACCGGTGGAATTAATAATTTTTTAATAGTTATTTTAATTTCTTCAAGATTTTCATTTCTTGATGTTATTTCTTCTTCAGCCATATCTAGCAACTCTGCATCTTTTTCAGTTTCTACTAACAGTTTTAATTCTTCTAATTGTTTAATGTTCTCATTATATTTTTTAAACTCATGTATAACTGGATCTAAAGAAGATAATTCTATTGATAATTCTTTAAATAAATTTTGATTGTTTATAACTTTAGGATCAGAGAGTTTTTCTTCAATTTCAAGATATCGAGTTCTTAAAGTATTTAATTTTTCAATTACATTATTAAAATCAAGCATTTTAAATATTCCTTAATAATACGAAGAGTGCATTAATTGTATATAAAATGAAAATTTATTTCTTTCAAAGCATGCTGAAAAATCTTTTCGTGATGTTACAATTAAAATTTATGTAATAAATCACAAGAGAAAAAAAACATAATTTATAATTAAATGAAAAATAATTTGATAAATTAATAATTATTATTTATACTTTTTATATAGAACCCCGCAATTGCCGTGGTAATATAATGTCTTTTCCCCGGGTGTACCAGGTGGGTTCCCTCATTGCTGCCTCTCATTGCCAAGCGAGTCAACCCGCAAAGTATATAATCGACAGAATAATAATTGAGATCCCTTATATATTGTTTGAGTAAAAAACAAATACAATTTCACCAACAATGCAGGGCTAATTATTTTTATCATAATCTCAATGAAATATCAAGACGTTTTATTGCGTCGTCTACAATATCGTGTATTTTACCTTGACCATCATCAAATTTCTCTGATTTAGAATTTGAATTTGAGACAGAATAAAGTTTATCAGTAATTTTAATGCCGGCTAAAATTGCAATATCAAGAAGTTGGCGATCCGGGAGTTTTTTAGATAAATTTTCTACAACACTTTTATAGTAATCAGCAACTTTTTTTAATTCACTTGTTTTACCGTCGCTTGTAGAAAGAACAAATTTTTGTCCAAAAATATCCAGCTCATATTTTTCTAAGCTACTCATTAAAGACTCCTACAACACACCTTTAGGTAAGTCCTTGTTATCATTGTCTGGTTCATCGTCGAAATCAAATTCAATATCACTACCATCTTCATCTAACAAAGTATCGTCAAAATTTACATTAAACTCTTCTTCTTCATCATTACTTTCTTTAATATCAACATCTACTATTTCTTCTTCCGGTAATTCAAAATCTGAAACTAATTCTTCAGTTTCTTCAGACTCAATTTCATCGTTACTTACGCCAATACTACTTTCTTCATGCGTAAATAAACTTTTTTTCTCAAATTTTTCCGGTTCATCAACAAGTTTTTCTAATCTTTCTTCATCTTTTTCTTCTATTTTTTCATCTGTTTTTTCAACTTCATCTTTTTCTTGTTTTTCTTCTTTTTTGTTATTCGATCCTGATTCTTTTTTATTTTCTTTTTTAGGTTTAGTTTCTTTTTTTACTTCTACAAAATCTTCATCAGGCAAATATTGTAAAATTTGCTGGATCTTATCTTCAAGTCTTTTATGTAAATCATTTGTCTGTTTAATCTCTTCTTTTTGTTTTTTATTCTCTTCTTTTAATTTTTCTTTTTCCTCTTTTATTTTATCAATCTCTTTTTTCTGCTTTTCAATTTGTTTCTCTTGCGCAGTATTGATATCTTTCAATTTTTGAATAATAGTAATTGCATGATCAATCTTTTTCACTAATAATTCAATTTTATCAATTTCCATAATTAATCCTTATAAATTTAACTAATTATTCTTTAATAAAAAAGGATATTTATAATAATATAATGTATATTTTTCAATATTTCAACATAAATAAACAGAGGAGAATAAAAAAAATTACTTTTCAACTTCTTTTTTTACTCTTTCAACTAATTGATTAAATGATTCAACATCTTCAATAGCTAAATTTGAAAGAATTTTTCTATTCATATCAATATTTAATTTTTTTAATCCATAAATAAATCTAGAATATGAAATATCTGCATTTCTGCAGGCTCCATTTATTCTTGCAATCCATAAATTACGAAAATGTCGTTTACGTTGTTTTCTTCCAACATAAGAATAACTGAGAGATTTTATAATTGCATTTTTTGCGACTGTATATAATTTAGACCTGCTGCCTCTAAATCCCTTCGCTTTTTTTAATACAGATTTTACTCTTCTTTTATGTACAATACCAGATCTAGCTCTTGGCATATATTGCTCCTTTTCTTTCTAAATATTTTATATACTGGGTAACATTTTTTTAATTCTTTTAACTTCGCATTTTTTTAAAACGCCTGCTTTCCTTAATTGTCTTTTTCTTTTTGAAGATTTTTTAGTTAAAATATGTGCTTTACCCATTTTTTTTATTAAAACTTTTCCGTTCTTAGTTAATCTATACCTCTTTGCAGCAGCTTTTTTTGTTTTAAGTTTTGGCATCTAATTATTCCTTTCTTTTTCTAATTTTATTTTTAATAAGCAATTAATCTTTTTATTAAAAAATAATTAATGGTTAAGTTGTAAATTAAAAATTTCTTAATTTAACTTTTTTTAATCTATTTTACTATTTTTTTAATAATTTAAATTCATTAAACATTAAAATGTTAAAAAGAAAATATTCAATTATTAAAATTGTAAAAAAGGGATTATATAAAAGTGGAAAAAATCAAAGTATTTAATATATTACTTTTTCTTTTTCCCTTTTGGAGCAACTAACATGCTCATAGTTCTACCTTCAATATTAGGATTTGATTCGATTACAGCGACATCCTTTAGATCTTCTTTGAATTGGTCTAAAACCTCTTCTCCTATTTCCATATGAGCAAGCTGCCTTCCGCGATAACGTATTGTAATTTTAACCTTATTACCCTTTCCAAGAAACTCGATAACATGATTTAATTTAAAATCATAATCATGTTTATCAATTTTCGGCTGTAGTCTGATCTCTTTAATCTTTACAATCTGTTGATGTTTTTTTGCTTCTTTTGCTTTTTTTTCGGTTTCAAATTTATACTTGCCGTAATCTAAAATTTTACATACCGGAGGTTTTGCTGTAGGAACAATTTCAACAAGATCAAGATCAGCAGATTCTGCTTGCTCTCTTGCTTTTTCAATCGGCACAACACCTATTTTTTCGCCTTTCTCATCGATAAGTAAAACTTCTCTCATTTTAATTTGAAAGTTTACTCTTAATTCTTTAAAAGCCAGTTATGACTCCTCATTTATAGTATTTAATTTATTAAAAAAATCTAATATTTTCAATAAATCGATTTCCTGATTTTCTTCTTTATCGGTTTTTCTTACCATTAAAGTTTTTTTATTTAATTCGTTATCTCCGATAACACCAATGTAAGCAATCCTGCTAAGTCTTGCATTCTTTATCCTAGCTCCTAAAGGATCACTTGAATAATCTATATTAACTCTTAAATTAGAATTTTTCAACATTTTTCTTATATTTTTTGAATATTCTAAATGATTTTCATTAATAGGAATCAACCTAATCTGTTCAGGCGCAAGCCAAAACGGGAACTTCCCTTTGTAATGTTCAATTAAAATCCCAATAAATCTTTCAATTGATCCAAGAATAGCTCTATGTATCATTACCGGTTTATGTCTTTTGCCATCCCGTCCAACATAATTAATATCAAATCTTTCCGGCATTGAAAAATCACATTGAATAGTTCCACACTGCCATTTTCTTCCAATAGCATCTTTTATGTGAAAATCTATCTTTGGCCCATAAAAAGCGCCATCCCCTGGATTTAAATTATAACTTATATTAAGTTCATCCAAAGAATCCGCTAATGCTTTTTCTGAAATTGTCCAGATCTCATCGCTTCCAATTGATTTTTCCGGTCTTGTTGAAAGTTCAATTTCTACATCTTCAAAACCAAAATCTTTATAAATCCTTTGAGTTAATTGAATGACTTTAATTACTTCCTCTTTTACACTGTCTTCAGTACAATAAATATGTGCATCATCCTGAGTAAACTGCCTTACCCTAAACAAACCATGAAGCACTCCGGATTTTTCATGTCTATGAACCAGCCCCAGCTCTGCAATTTTCAAAGGAAGCTCTTTATAAGAATGCAAACCATCATTATATACTAATAAACCTCCAGGGCAATTCATTGGTTTAATTGCATAATCCTGTTCATCTATTTTTGTAAAATACATATTCTCTTTATAATTATCCCAATGTCCGGATCTATGCCACAATTCTTCATTAAGAATAATTGGAGTCTTTATCTCAAGATAACCTGCTTCTTTATGAATCTTTCTCCAATAATCTAAAACAATATTATATAAAATCATTCCATCTGGTTTCCAGAAAACAAATCCGGGTCCTTCAGGATAAAAACCAAACAACTGCATTTCTTTGCCGATCTTTCTATGATCCCTTTTCTGTGCTTCCTCCAGCCTATTTAAATATGATTTAAGCGACTTTGGATCACCAAAAGCTGTACCATATATTCTTTGGAGCATTTTATTCTTTTCATCACCTCTCCAATATGCTCCGGCAACTCTTAAAAGTTTAAAAGCTTTTATATAACCGGTAGATGGCACATGAGGGCCTTTGCAAAGATCTGTAAATCCGCTGCTAGTATAATAACTTACGTCCTGGTCCTGAATTTCTTCTAATAATTCGACTTTATAGATTTCACCTTCATTTTTAAACTTATCTTTTGCTTTATCTTTTGATATAATTTCTTTTATAAAAGGTTGATCTTCTTCAATTATTTTCTGCATTTCGTTTTCTATTTTTAAGAAATCATCCTCATTAAATTTTTCCTCAAGATCAAAATCATAATAAAACCCATCATCTGTTGCCGGCCCAATTGCAATTTTAATTTCTGAATATAATTTTTTTACTGCTGCAGCCATGATATGAGAAGCTGAATGTCTTAAAATTTTTAGTCCCTCTTCACTGGATATAGAAATCCACTCCAGATTATAATCTTTTTCAAGAGGAGTCATAAGTTCAATTAGATTATCTCCTTCTTTAGCCCCTACAATGCTATATTTTGCATTAGGCATCTCTTTTTTTATTATATCTAATAAAGAGTCTCCATTATTAATACTGTATTCTTTCTTACCAATTGTAATTTTAGCCATTTTTACCAACAAAATATTATAAATATATAAAATTTTAAAAATTAATTATAAAACTCATTTAATTATCATTAATTTTAAATTATGTCAATCAGATAGAAGTATTATCAACAATTTCTTATATAGATTTTTCTTTATAATTATTTTTTTTTGCTCCGGAGATGATTCTTTCCTAAATAAGGAATCAATTCATTTGGAATATTTACACTACCGTCTTCATTTTGAAAATTTTCTAATATAGCAATTAAAACTCTTGGAACAGCAATTGCAGTTCCATTAAGCATAAATGCATATTTATTTTCACCGGACTTGTCTTTATATCTAATATTCAATCTTCTTGATTGATAATCAGTACAGTTTGAAGTAGACGTAATTTCTCCGAATTCCTGTCTTCCCGGCATCCATGCTTCAAGATCATATTTCTTGTATGCTTGTGCTCCCATATCCCCTGAGGCAACATCCAGGATTCTATATGGAATTTCTAACTTATTATAAATCTCTTCTTCAATTTTTAAAAATTCTTCATGCATTTTTTCTGCATCTTCTTCTCTGGTTATTGCAAACATTTCCACTTTACTAAACTGATGAACTCTGTATAATCCTTTTTGCGATTTTCCTGCAGCTCCGGCTTCTCTTCTAAAACAATGACTAAAGCCGGCCATTTTTACCGGTAATTCATTTTCTGCAATAATTGTGTCAGAATACAATCCCCCAAGAGTAATTTCTGATGTTGCAATAAGACATAAGTTTGTGTCCTGTACAGAATAAACATTTGTCTCATTACCGCGTGGATTAAATCCAATACCGTCTAATATACTGTCTCTAGCAAGATCAGGTGTTATATATGGAACAAATCCTTTTTCTAATAAAAGCTTCATGGCAAACTGCATTAATGCAAGTTCTAAAAGAGCACCTTCATTTTTAAGATAATAAAATTTCTGACCTGAAACTTTAGCTGCATTTTCAAAATCTAGAATATCAAGTTCTTTTCCTAATTCAATATGATCTTTTGGTTTGAAATTAAACTCTTTTATATTATCAGCTTTTTTAAGAACTTTACTGTCTTCCTCAAGCGCAGCAATTGGAGTTGTTGGATGAGTCATATTAGGAATTTTAACTAATTCCTGAAAATATTTTTTATTTATATCATTTAAAGTTTCTTCTAATTGGGATATGTTGTTTTTTAATTCTTTTCCTTCTATTATTAACTTTTCTCTTTCTATTTGCTCTAATTTTCCTTTCATTTTAGATGCATTCTCATTTCTTTTTTGGCGTAAATCATCTAATTTAACCTGTATTTCATTTTTTTCATCATAAAGTTTTACTGTTAAATCAGCATCAGCTTCTGTAAATCTTTTTTTAATATTGTCTTTAACTAATTGAAGATTATTTTTAATAAACTTAATATCAAGCATTTTGTTACCCTAATAATAAAATTATATAAATAAAAAACGGGCTTGACGCCCGTTCTACCTAGGTAGGTCAGACGCCAAGTCTGACTTATCTAAAATAAATATAAAAAATAATTCTTATAATTATTTACTGAAATCCTTTTTTGGAGTTATAACTTTTGTTAATCCGGCAGCAAGTATGATCTTAAAAATACCGCCCGGAATAAAAGGAATAGCGCCCATCATTAATAATTTCCAAAATGAAACCGAGCTTCCATTAACAACTTTTAACCATATACTTAAATTTGCCAATCCCAATCCATAAATTATAATAAAATTTGCAGCTGTCATTAAAATCAGCATTGGTAAAAAATTTCTTGATCTAGCATATTTATCTACAATATAACCAATAAATAAACTTGCTATAATAAATCCAATCAAATATCCGCCGGTTGGGCCAAGTAGTACACTTAATCCAGATTTACCGCCAGTAAACCATGGTATTCCTGCAAGACCTAATCCCAAATAAACAAATTGGCTTAAGCCTCCCCAGGCAGCGCCTAATAATACTCCGGACATTAAAACTGCAAATGTCTGACCTGTAACAGGGACCGGTGACCACGGGAGATAAATCCTGGTTTGAGCTAATAATCCGGTAATACATGCCATGCAAAAAACCATTAAAATTTTATAAATTATATTTGCATTGTATCTCCATGTAAAAATATTATATCTTGTTTGATAATATCTATTTAAAATTTCCTGTGACTGCATTATTTCCTCCTATTAAAATAACATTTTAATTAATTATATTTTTGTATATCAAACTCACTTAAAAAAGTCAATATCATATATTAGAATTTGCTTATAATAAAATATTGCATTTTTAATAAATTAATCATATTTAATAAGATCGACTTTTTAATGTAAAATCAATACATATTATCTTTATTAAAATTTGAATAATTATAGTATTAAATTTTCACTTATTTTTTTTTAAAAAAAAAGGACAGATATGTTTAAAGTCATTCGTCTAATTTTAGGCATTTTTGCCTGTTCTACTGCTGTTATTATGATAAAAGCAAGCGATGAACATCCTCTTTTAATTGCTTCCTATAGATTATTTATTGCTGCAATTATTTTAACACCGATTTATCTTAGAGAATTAAAAAAAAATAATGAAAGTTTTCAAATAAAGATGGTTACTCCTTCAATTATTCCCGGGATATTTCTTGGATTTCATTTTATTTCCTGGGTGTTTGGGGCTAGAATGACTTTTGCTGCAAATGCCAGTTTAATTGTAAACTTGGTTCCAATAGTAATGCCCTTTTTAATCTTTATATTAGCCGGCGAGCGAATTAATAGATATGAAATTATAGGAACGGTTTTAGGTCTCGCAGGTATAATTATGATGGGAATGAATGATTTTCATATCAGCAGACAATCAGTAAATGGAGATGTTATTTGTTTTATTTCTATGCTCTTTTTTGCGTTCTATCTTGCATTAGCAAGAAAAAACCGGAAAGATCAAAGTGTATATCTGTATATTGTACCTTTATATTATATTGCCGGAATATTCTGTTTTATTATAAGTTTATTTTTTATTAATCCAATAAAAATTTATTCTATAAAAAATATTATTTATATACTCGGACTTGGTATTATACCAACAGTTTTTGGACATTCTATCCTAAATAAGAGTATGCAGACAATGAGGAGCCAAGTAGTCTCTATTATTAATCTTGGACAATTTATTTTTGCAGGTATTATGGCATTTTTTATCTTTCAAGAAGCGCCGGGATTAATTTTTTATATTTCAGCTTTTTTTGTAATATCAGGGTCTATAATGGTAATAAAATTAAGCGATAAATAAATATCCGGCTTTTTAACTATGTTCTAAAATAATTGTTCTTGTAGGCTGATTGCATACTTCATCCTCACCATAATACTGTATAGCGCCGGGATATAAAAACGATGTTTCTATTGCCCACTTATCTCTATATTTAGCAAACATTGTAAAAGGTTTTCCTTCCAATTCGACCAAAGCTTTTTTAATAACCGGTTTTTTCTTGCCGTGTCTTTGTTCCATATTCATCATCATGGTTAAAGGGATCCCGCCTGCTATCCATTGATCAGCCGGTTTTGATAAATTTCTAACACTTGCCATGTATCCGGTTAAATTTGATGCTATCAATAAAAATGCAGTATAACCAAGAGAATAACAATAATCTGCATCAAAATTTGACGGAAAAGCACATCGTCCTTCATAACCAAAAAAATGATGCTGCGTTGAAAATTTTCCTTTAAATGTTCTTTCATTCTTCATTTGTTTTAATCTTGCTTCAACTAATTCAATTATCAATTGTTCTGTTTCGATCCTTGAGACCTGTACATTCCCATGAGGATCCCTATCCATTAACAACTGTCTTTGTATTGCATTTGGCAAAGAAGAAAATGTATAAGAAGAATCCCTGCTTAAATTTTTATTTACCCATTCTGATTGGTCTTCAAAAGTATTTAATGTTGAAAAATGGACAGAATGTTCTGCCAGCAAATCATTTAATTCTGTGATTAGCAATTTCATTTCCGGAATAAACTCAATTAATCCTTCCGGTATAAGTACAACTCCAAAATTTTCTCCATTTTCCGAACGCTTTACAACCACATTTACTATATTATTCACAATATCTTCTATAGTCTGTTTTTTTGCTTCTACCTCTTCAGAAATTATAGCAACATTTGGCTGCGTCTGAAGCGCGCATTCAAGACATATATGAGATGCTGATCTTCCCATCAATTTAATAAAATGCCAATATTTCTTAGCTGAGTTTGAATCCCTGCAAATATTGCCAATAAGCTCAGAATATGTTTTTGTTGCTGTATCAAATCCAAATGATGTTTCAATATGTTCATTTTTTAAATCCCCGTCAATAGTCTTTGGCACACCTATTACCTGAACACCAACTTTCTTTTTTTCAAAATATTCTCCAAGTAAAGAAGCATTTGTATTAGAATCATCTCCTCCAATTACAATTATAGCATCAATTGATCTTTCCTTACATACAGTTATACATTTTTCAAACTGCTCTTCACTTTCAATTTTAGTTCTTCCGGAACCAATAATATCAAATCCGCCAGTATTCCTATATCTATTAACTAAATCTTCATCGATTTCTACAGCTATACTTTCTAATATCCCGGAAGGGCCGCCTAAAAACCCGATCAATTTTGATTCTTTATTCCCGTTTTTTAAGCCATCATATATCCCGGCAATTACATTATGACCGCCCGGTGCCTGGCCTCCTGAAAGAACAACGCCAATATTTATTTTTTTATTTGCAAATGGATTATTGCCTTCAACAAAAGCAGCAATCGGCATACCATATGTTTTTTCAAAAATTGCTTTTACTTCATCTTTATTTTCTATAGCTTCTGTTGGCTCCCCAAGTTTTAATTGTATTTTATCAACATTTCCTTTAATTGCCTGTGGAAGTTTAGGCTGATATTTATACCTTAATTTTTGTAATGGTGACATATCATTCATCTGTTTCTCCTTATATAATTAATTTTTATCATTTTATAAAATAAGCCTGATTAAAATATTAAATTTTAATAAAATCGTCAATATAAATCTGTACGTCTATGCTTTAATAATGGAAGTTTTACTCTTGTTTTTTCCAAAACCTCCGGATTTATTTCTGCATATATTATTTTTTCTTTAATCCCTGCTTCTGAAATAATCTTACCCCATGGATCAACTATTAATGAATGTCCATAAGCCTTATAATTTGCTTTGTTATTTCGTGCCGGTGATACAGCAGCAATGTAAACTTGATTTTCGATTGCCCTTGCTCTAAAAACAGTATGCCAATGAGCAGGCCCAGTAATAGTATTAAATGATGCCGGAACTAAAATAAGTTCTGCTCCCATGAGTGCAAGTTTTCTGGCTGCTTCCGGAAATCTAATATCATAACAAATAAGAATACCAATCTTTGCTAATCCTGTAGAAACAATTGATAAACTATTCCCCGGTGTAATAATCTTAGATTCTTGAACTTTTAACCCGGGTAAATTTACATCAAAAAGGTGTGATTTACTGTATTCATGAATTATTTTTCCATCCGGATTTATTAAATAAGATCTATTAAAAATTTTATTCCCATTCTTTTCTGCAATAGATCCTGTGCATAAAAATATTTTATTCTTTTTTGCTGTTTCTTGAAGTTTTAATAATGTTTCTTTATTTTCTTCAGCAATTTTTTTTACTAAATTTATTTCATAAGGAACATAAAACATTTCCGGAAGTACAACCAGTTGAGAATGATTTTTCACTGCTTTTTCTATCATACAAATTGCATTCTCTACATTTTTATCTTTATCAAATACAGGCTTATTCTGACATAATGCAATTTTAAATCTTTTAATATTAAGCTCCTTTTTATAATTGTAAAAATAATATATAAATATATCAAATAAATATATTTTTTCAAATTTTTATTATAATATTTTATAATAAATTAAACTATTATGAAATTCAAAAAAACTATAATATTATTATTAACCATAATTCTCTTATCAAGCTGTTATTATGTTACACAGGGATATAATCTTTTAAACACATATTCTAAAGCTGAAAAAATAGATAAAATAATTAAAAAAGAAAATCTCCCAAAAGACGAAAAAGAACTATTACTTCTTGTTAAAGATATAAAAAAATATGCTGTTAATACTCTTGGATTAAAAAAAAATAAAAATTACACTAAATATATTCAACATAAAAGAAATTATTTAGTTGATGTTGTTTATGCATGTAAAACTGATTCGTTTGATCAATATCAATGGAATTATTTTATAATGGGCAAAATGCCGTATAAAGGTTTTTTTAATATTGAAAAGGCAAAAAAAGAAGCTGCTAAATTAGATGGTAATGACTATGATATTTATATTGGTAAAGTTCAAGCATTCAGCACTTTAGGCATTTTAAGTGATCCGATATTTTCTTTTATGAAATCATATACGGTTTATGAATTAGCTGATACTATTTTTCATGAACAAACACATGCAACTATATTTTTAAAAAAATATATAGACTTTAATGAAAATCTTGCAAATTATATTGGAAACAAAGGCGCTCTGCAGTTTATTAAAGATAATTACGGGATGGATAGTGAATTATATATAAATACAATAAACCTTATCAATGATTCTATAAAATATAGAGAACTAATGAATAATTTATACAACGAACTTTCAGAAGTTTACAATCAAAACATTTCAAAAAAAGAAAAACTTAATTTTAAAAAAAACATTATTAACAACTGGAAAATAAAATTTAAAAATAACTATGAAAAAAACTTTATAACTAATGCTTATAATAATGTTCCGAATTTAAAAATAAATAATTCTTATATTACTATTTTTCGGACTTATACAAAAGATGTCTCAATATTTAATGAATTGTATGAAAAATGTGATAATGATTTAATAAAATTTATTGAAATAATAAAAGGATTAAAAAAATATAAAGGTGATCCTCAAGTATATATAAAAAATATAATAGATACTTCCCCTGCCCGGGGAGGCGCATGAGAGGTGTCCTGGGCGGACGGCCCCAGGGGTTGCACCCCTGGCACCCGCTCCTTCCATCTTCCATTTATTACTTATTTCAATTGTCATATAATTATCTGCAAAAACACGTTTCTCTACAACAAGCGTTGATTCCTATCGCTGCCTAAAACAGTGTCCCTCCGGGAGGATATGAGCCTGCGGCTCATG
>CAZYID010000011.1:0-28878 GCA_964646595.1 uncultured Spirochaetales bacterium
AAAATGGTCATGGTGGATTTTATGTTTTTGATTGTTTAACTGATCTTGCATCTGCATGGTACAGCGATCAGATGCTTGGGAACTTCTTTTTATTAACCTGTCCTTATTTACTGGATATTGAAGCTTTAGCATACTTTTGTTTATTTAGAAATCAGCATTCCTCAAATGCAACTCTTCCGATTGCAGAAACAACTCAATTATTTATAGATGTTTATAAGCATGATAATGATATTTATGTTCATCCTATAAAGGTCCAACAGAGATATTCTTCAACAATGCATATGCTTCATCAATGGAAAGACAATGATTTAGTACCTGTGACAAAGAGTATGTTAAGTTCAAAAATTTTTACTTCAATTCCATGGTTAGGACAGGATACTGCAAGTAAATCATTAGATATATGGAGCAGAACTTATATTGAAGCAGAAAATCTTTTATATAATAAAAAAAAAGGGATACTTGATGAAAAAAGAGAAAAAAAGTTATTTAAAAAACTTTTAAAAATGTCAGTTTCGCGTGATGAGCAAATTTTAAAGATTGCAGAAAAATATTTTACTCTTGAAAATCTTATTAATATTGGAAATAGAATGATAGGTACAGGTCTTATAGGCGGTAAATCTATAGGTATGCTATTATCAAGAGCAATTCTAAAAGCTAATTATAAAAAATGGGATGAAATTAAAGAAGTTCATGATTCTTTTTATATTGGATCTGATGTTTTTTATTCTTATCTTGTGAGAAACGGGTGCTGGTGGGTTAAACAGCAGAAAGATCTGGATATATATCTTCATAATGCAAAACATGCACGTCGATTGATTTTAACCGGAAAATTTCCGCAAAATATAATAAAGAAATTTTCAGACATGCTTAACTACTTTGGTCAATCTCCAATTATTGTCAGATCGAGCAGTCTTTTAGAGGATAATTTCGGCAATGCTTTTTCCGGTAAATATCAAAGTGTTTTTTGTCCTAATCAGGGTCCAAGAGAAAAATGTCTTGAGGATTTTATGACTGCAATAAGAACAATTTATGCAAGTACTATGAGTGAGGATGCATTAAGGTACAGAGAACATAACGGGATGCTTGATAAAGATGAGCAGATGTCATTATTGGTTCAAAGAGTTTCTGGAAGTCTTAACAATAAACATTTTTATCCTCTTATTGCCGGTGTTGGGTACTCCTTTAATCCATTTGCATGGAGTGAATATATTGATTCGAAAGCCGGAGTTTTAAGGCTTGTTTTTGGATTAGGTACAAGAGCAGTTGACAGATCAGATGATGATTATACAAGGTTAGCAGCTTTAAATGATCCTGCCCGAAGACCTGAAGAAAATTCGGATGAGATCCGAAAGTATTCTCAAAAAAAAGTGGATGTAATTGATCTTGAAGCAAATCAGCTTGTTTCTATTCCGTTTGAGGAAGCAGTAAAAAATCTTTCGGAAAATTTATTAAATATTATTTCTTCTCGTGATTTAGAAGTAGAAAGAAGAGCTCGTGAGCAAAATAAGAATAATTATTTTTCATGGATGATAACATTTGAAAATCTTTTTGAAAAAAGCAATTTTATTAATGATATGAGGGAAATTTTAAAGGAAATACAAAAAGCATATAATTATTCTGTTGATGTAGAATTTGCGGCAAATTTTAACAGCATAAATGATTATAAAATTAATATATTACAATGCAGACCATTTGAAGTTAAGGGAAATAAATTAATAAAAGAATTAGATAAAGACTTAAAATCGGATAATATAATTTTAAAAAGCAATGGTCCTGTTATTGGTGAGAGTAGAGAAACAATTATTGATAGAATTATATATGTTGTTCCTTCAGTATATTCGAGTCTTTCAATGTCAGATAGATATACTGTTGCGCGTGCTATAGGGAAAATAACAAATAGAAAAGAAGATGTAGAATATAAAAATATTTTACTTATTGGACCAGGTCGTTGGGGAACAACAACGCCTTCTTTAGGTGTTCCTGTTACATTTTCTGAAATTCATAAGATTTCGTTTTTATGCGAAATTGTAAAGATGCACGATGATCTGATACCTGATGTTTCATTTGGAACACATTTTTTTAATGATCTTGTTGAATTTAATGTGTTATATTTAGGACTATATCCGGATAGGGATGATACAATATTAAATCTGGACTTTTTAGAAAAATCTCCATGTAAGATAATTCCGGAAATAAATGAAGAGATGAAGCAGATAAAAAAAGCAATTAAAGTAATTGATGTTAAAGATCTGCAGGATATTAAATCAGTTTATTTATATGCAAATAGTTTAAGACAACAGGTTGTTTGTTATTTTTCCAGAAAGAAATAACAAAATAAAAAATATAACCGGACTACATAAGTACGACATGCATCTTGCATGTCATGACAGCCGAGGCGGCAGTCATAGCTAATTTTAATAGGAGTAGTTATTATGAAGAAATTTATTTTTTTAATTTTTATTATTTTAGTTTCAATTAATGTTTTTTCTCAAATAAAAGAAGTAGTTGTATATAAGGACAGGGCTCTTATAACAAGAGTAGAAAAAGATAAAAATAATATCGGCATACATGAAATTGTTTTTAAATCAATTCCTATTCATACAGATAAAGAATCATTAAGAGCAAGAGGTTTGGCAACAAAAGGCAGTGGTTTGAAAATCCTGGATATTAAAATTATAAAAAAATATGACAAGAAAACATCAGAAGAAGAATGGAAAAAAATCGAAATACAAATTGATGAGGCAAATGAGGAAGTTAGTATTTTAAAAGCTGAACTAAAAAGAATAGAAGATCAGAAAAAGTTTATGGAAATTTTTTCAATGCAGACCAAAAAATCAAACAATGAAGATTTAGATAAGGGTAGTTTTTCTACAAAACAGTGGGCAGAAGCTTATAATTATTATCAGGCGCAAATTAAAATACTAGACACAGAGTATTTTAAGAATATTAAAGAAATTAAGAAGATCGAAGAAAGAATAAAAATCCTTAAAGATAAATATTCAGCAATAAAAAATAAAGGAACATATTACTCATTAGATGCAGTAGTTTCATATCAATTAAAAAAAGACAGCAATATTGAAATTATACTTACTTATATTGTCCCTGGAACATACTGGTATCCGATATATGACTGCAGACTGGATTTAGCGCAAAAAGAATTAACAATAGAATATTATGCAAAAGTTTATCAGAATACAGGTGAAGACTGGAATAATATTAAATTAGTATTGTCAACTGCTCGTCCTGATTTGTCCGGACAAATACCTGATGTATTTCCATGGCAATTAGATTTTTATGATTATAAAAGGATAGAAAAAGATAAATCAGTAAAAAAAGATTTTAAATTCTCTCCCAAATCTACTAAAGCAGAGGAACCGGAATTAATGATAGATGTAGAAACGGGAGAAAAAGAGGAGCAATATCAGGCGGATATTGACTCTAAAGGAATCTCGATAAATTATTCTATTTTGCAAGCGACTACAATTCCTTCAGGAAGAGAACAAACAAGAGTAACAATATCAACAGGGATAAAATTAATTCCTCAGTTGAGCTGGGCTATTGTTCCAAGATATAACAGCAGTTCATTTTTAAAAGGAAAAATCAAAAATAATTCTGATTTTATTTTTTTACCCGGTAAGTTAAGTCTTTTTGTTGATGATTCTTTTATAGGGAAAAGTAATATTGATTTAATTAATCCCAATCAGGAGTTTGATCTAAGTCTTGGGAGGGACCCAAGAGTTGAGGCAGAATTTAAACTTGTTGATGTTAATAAAGGCAAAAAAATCGGCAAATTTTATGAAACACGAAAATATTTAATTACTATAAAAAATAATTCAAATGAAGATGTAAAAATCAACATTAAAGATGTAATCCCAAAATCATTACAACCAAAAAAGATTGTTATTAAAGTTATTAAAATAAATCCGGAACCAAACGAGATAAAAGAAGAATCAATTTGTTCATGGGATGTTGAAATTAAAAAAGGCAATAAAATAGAAATTACAGAAGAATGGCAGATTGAATATCCGGAAGGAACTAATATCAGCGGATTATAAAAAACCGGATTTTTATTATTTTTTAAAAACACCAACCAATATTTTATCATCTCTTACAGGATAATTGCCTTCATGTAATTCAACTTCATTAATAATTAAGTCCAGGCTTTTTTTAAGAGAATATTCACAAACCATTATATTCGTTATTATGTTAAGTAATCCTTTAAATCCAAGTTCCTGATCATTTTTATTCACAGCTTCTATGATTCCATCTGTAAATAAAAAAAGAACATCTTTGGATTCCATTTTTATTGATTTTACTTCATATTCCATTAAAGGATTGTATCCTAATGATTCTCCGTCAGATTTTATTAATGAAGCTTCTTGTTTTTTAGAATCCCAAAATATTGGATAAGGATGACCCCCGCGTGTAAATGAAAAAACATTATTTTTAAAAATTCCATATATACCTGTTAGATATTTATTTTTTGGAATAAAATTGATCAATTCTTTATTTATTTTTGTAAAAAATACGTCTGGTTCAATATACAAATCTTTATATATTTTATTTATAAGCACAATAGTAAAAGACATGATAAGGGCTGCAGAAATACCATGCCCGGCAACATCTCCAATAAAAAGACTTAATTTATTTGGATTTATTTCATTTAGGATTAAAAAATCACCGCTTACTTCTCCTCTTGGAAGGTATCTGTAATCAACTACTAATCCTTTAAACTTTGGAATGTCAGGCAAAAAAGATTCTTGAATAATTCTTGCGGCTTTTAGCTCTTCGTTAATTGTTTCATTTTTTTCTTTTAATGCATCCTGTCTTATACCGGCTAATCTGGCAAATAATCCAAGAAAAAAAGGAGCTGTATCAATTACCCATATTAATGGAGTAGTCTGCTGAATAATTATAATAGAAGAAAGGCTGATGTTTCTATATCTAAGCCATGCTTCAAAAAGAGAAGACACTATTGGGAATAAAAATCCAAATAATATTCCATAAATAGTATATTTAGTTGTTTCTGATTTAAAATTTAATATCTTCATTAATAGTATATTAGCACTTTTTATATAAAAACTATAGATAACCAGGTATTTTTTTTTAAAAAATATTTTTTGGGGGACAGAGCTTTTTTAATAAACATTCATGTTGACTTTTTATATTAAGAGGAATATAAAATTTATAAGAGATTAAATTAGAATGGAAAATAATAAAAGTTTTATCATTATTACTGGTTGTGATTCGGGTATTGGAAAGAGTTTAGCAAAAAAGCTTTCATTAAATAACCATAAAATAATAATTACTTATATATATAAAAATCCTTTTTCAAAAAATAAAAACATTACTGCTTATAAAATGGATTTGCGAAATGAAAAAGAGATAATTAAATTTGTTAAAGAAGTAAAAATATTTTGTAAACAGGGATTAAAACTTAATTGCCTTATAAATAATGCCGGTATTGCTATAGGAGGTCCAATCGAAAATCTTCCTTTAAATATTTATAGAGAAGTTTTTGAAGTAAATTTTTTCGGATTATTATCTCTCACACAAAAGCTTATTCCTTCTATAATTGAAAGTAAAGGTAGAATAATTATTATTGGTTCAATGGCGGGTAGAATAGCTTTACCGTTTTTATCACCTTATAATTCTACAAAATTTGCTCTTGAAGGATTTTGTGATTCATTAAGGAGAGAGTTAAATCCTTTTGGTGTAAAAACAATACTTTTAGAACCTGGTGGTGTAAATACTCCTATCTGGACAAAGGCAAAAAAACAGGATATATCTTTTGTTGATAAAAAGTATTTAAAAAGCTTAAAAGAATTTGAAAAAAAATTTATTGATGCAGCTCAAAAATCAATGGATTCGGATAAAGCAGCTATTCAAATAATGAAAGTCATAAATAAAAAGAAACCTAACCCTCGATATATTATAGCTGAAAATAGATTTACAACATTCCTGCCAACATTAATACCGGTAAGGGTGTTTGATAAATTGGTAAAAAAAATGTTTAAGATGGATTATGGGAAATAAAAAATGCCAAAGTATAAATGTAGAAAATGCGGGTACGTTTATGATCCTGAAAAAGGTGAACCTAGGACACAGACAGAACCCGGTACTCCATTTGAGTCTTTGCCGGAAAACTGGGTATGCCCGATTTGCGCTGCTGGGAAAGATTTTTTTATAAAAGGCGGAGTGTAATTATTTTTAACCCGTTTTTCTCACAAATTTTGAGCTGAAAGCGGATTTAGATAAAAGCAATTACTGCAATTGAGAGAATACTTAATATCCCGCCTAACAAAAATGGCGCATATGCTCCAACAAAAGTATAAAGTATACCTGCAATTAAACTGGCGGGTAATACTCCAATTCCCACAATAGTACTAAATAGTCCCAGAGAAAATCCTCTGTTTTCTTTTAATGAAAGATCTGATACAAGAGCTTTTTCAACTCCTTCAGTCATTGCAGAATATATGCCATACAAAAACCATATAATTGGATATAGCCATATTTTTGAGAATATTCCAAATGAAAGGTAAACAACAGCATAAAGGCTGTACCCTGTTATAATTACGGTTTTTTTGCCTAGTTTATCTGACAATGAACCAAAAATTGGTGAAAAAATTGAACTTGTTACATTATAAATAAGATATAATAAAATTGCATTTAATAAAGTAAATCCAATATCCTGGCTTCTTAAAAGTAAAAACTGATTGCTTGAGTTTCCTAAAGCAAAAATAATTGTACCTAATAAAAAAAGTTTTAGTTTTTTATTTAATGCTTTTGTTTTTGCTGTGTTTTCCTGTTTTTTTAAATCTTTAAGAGTTTTTGGAATAATTATAAAAAATAAAAAGATCACTCCTATAAAAGCAGGGATTAAAGAAAACATGAATATATTTTTATATAGTTTAACAGTTGCCTGATTTGAAATAAAAAATTTTATTATAAAGTAAGATGCAAGCACGCCTAAAAATGCACCAAAAAAATCCATTGATCTTTGAATGCCGAAAGCCATACCCCGTTTTTCTTTTTGTACTGACTCTGAAATAATAATATCACGCGGTGAAGTTCGTATTCCTTTACCTACTCTATCTAAAAATCTTGCTCCTAAAACTATTCCCCATGCATTGGCAAATAATAAAAGTATTTTTGATGCTGCAGAAAATAGATATCCAATAATTGCCATTTCTTTATAACGGTTTATTTTATCTGCAATTTTTCCAAAATAAGTTTTACTTAATGCTGCTGTGCTTTCTGCTATTCCTTCTATTATACCGATTAAAGCAGGAGTTGCACCTAAAACTGATCTAAGGAAAAAAGGTAAAATCGGATATATCATTTCGCTTGATATATCAGTGAAAAATGAAGTAAATCCTGTTAAAAAAACATTTTTATTTATTTTTGATTTTGGATTTTCCATGCTTTATCCTTTTCTTTGAGTATGACAGGCGAGATACCTGTCGTACTCATCAAAATAATATAACAAAAGTAAATTTATTATTCAATAATCATTTTTATTATTTATAATATATATAAAAATCATTCTTGACACATTGCATATAGTTTATATATAAAATATAGATTACTTAAAAATAAAAAATCATAGATTTAGTATAAAACAGATTACACAGTTATGGATTTTTTTATTCTTATAATATTATAATATTCGTGTTATTCTGTATAAATTATGAATTATTTGAATGAAAAAAAAGTTTTATAATTTCTAAAACCTTTGATATATCATTGATTTTAAACTGGAGTTTTATATGAAGCAAATTATAAATGAAGTAATAAAGAAAATGACCTGTGATTATGCTGAAATAAGAATAGAAGAAAAACAGATAACAAATATAATATTTTCTGGAAAAGAAATCGAAAGAATTGGTACTAATTTTATTCTGGGAGGAAATATAAGAGTTTGTGATAAAGGCGGCTGGAGTTTTATTTCTTTTAATGATTTAAATCAACTGGAAAAGAGTGCTTATGAATGTGTAAAAATGACAAAAAAAATTGGAACAAAAAAAACAATTTTAAAAAAAATACCAATTATTAATAAAACTTATAAAAGTAAATATAAAATTAATCCAAAAAAAGTCTCTCTAGAAGAAAAAGAAAAGCTATGCAGATCTACAAATGATTTTATTTTATCTCATAAGGATATTATTCATTCTAATGTAATCTATGAAGATGTCTGGAAAAAACAGCTTTTTATAAACTCAGAAGGCACTTTTACTGAACAGGAGATAATTCATACAGGAGCCATGATTGGAGCAAGAATAAGAGATGGAAATAATATTCAAAATTTTTCTAAATCATGGGGGGATCAACATGGATTTGAAAATGTTAATGGAGATACCATGTTGATAAAAGCAGAGGATGTAATAAAGATTGTAAGAGGCTTAATAAAAGCTCCTAAAGTTGAAGGTAATAAATATTCTATTATTTTAGATCCTGAACTTGCAGGAGTTTTTGCTCATGAAGCATTTGGGCATCTTTCAGAGTCAGATTTTTTATATGAAAATGAAGAAATGAAAAAAAAGATGGTCTTAGGTAGAAAATTTGGTAAAGATTTTTTAAATATAATTGATGATGGTTCTATTGAAGGAGAAAGAGGATTTATTCCGTTTGATGATGAAGGTGTTACATCCAGGAAAAATTATTTAATTAAAAATGGAGTCCTTAATTCACGTCTACATTCTCGAGAAACAGCTGGTTTAATGAATGAAGAAACAAGCGGGAATGCAAGAGCATTAGATTATTCATTTAAACCTATAGTCAGGATGACAAATACAATTATAGGAAACGGTAAAAATTCTTTTAATGAGATACTTGATAGTGTAACAAATGGTCTTTATGTTGTAGGTATGATGGGCGGTCAAACAGACCTTGAAAAATTTACTTTCAGCGCAAAATATGCTCATATAATTAAGAATGGAAGAATTAAAGAGATGGTTCGCGATGTAATACTTTCTGGAAATGTATTTGATACTTTGATGAATATTGAAATGATAGGAAATGATTTGAAAATATTTGGAGGATTAGGCGGATGTGGTAAAGCCGGTCAATCTCCTCTTCCTGTAAGTGATGGCGCCCCTCATGTAAAAATTAATAATGTTATAATTGGAGGTAAATAATGAATGAAATTCTACAAAATATAATTGATGATAATAAAAAGCAAATTGATAATATTGAAATCTATTATTACGAATCAGAAAGCACTCCAATTGAGTTTAAAAATAATCATCTGTTTTCATTAGATAAAAAATATAAAACAGGAGTAGGAGTAAGAGTTATTCATCAGGGAAAATTAGGATCTTCCAGCACAAATGATCTAAATAAAATAAATGAAACAATTATTGCTGCAAAAGAAAGTTCAGTTTATGGAGAAAAAGTTAAATTCGATTTTCCTCAAAATGATAAAAATGATTTAATAAAAAAAGATTTATGTATTTATGATAAAGAATTTGAAAATCCAGACAACCAGAAATTTATTAATTCTATTCTCGATGGAATAAAAGAAATTACTAAAAATGATAATTCAATTAAATGTGATGCTGAATTAGAATTTAAAAAATTTAAAGTAATAGTATTGAATTCTCATGGCCTTTATAAGGAATATAAAAAAAGTATAATGAATTCGGAAATCATTGCTTTATTACTTGAAAAAGAAGGTGGCTTTCAATGGATATATGATTATAATTCTAGTACTCGTAAAGCTTATTCAACTCAAAAAATAGTAAATTCTATTATTGAACAGATTGAATATTCTAGAAATATAATTTCATTTAAAACAGAAAAACTCCCTGTAATATTTATGCCTTTAAGCGCAAAAATCTTTTTTAACTCTCTTCAACTTGCTTCTAATGGAAGAATATTACAAAAAGGGATTTCTCCTTTATCTAACAATATTGATAAAAAAATTCTTAATGAAAGATTAACTATTACAGATAATCCGTTATTAGAAAATATGTGCGGCAGTATTCCTTTTGACTGTGAAGGAACAACTTGTCGTGAAAATATGATATTTAAAAATGGAGTTTTTAAAAATTTTATTTTTGATCTTGAAACTGCATCAAGATTAAATAAAAAAACAACAGGAAATGCTTCTCGTTCATATTTAAATAAACCCTCACCCGGATTTACCAATTTTATTGTGAGTAACGGAAAAACCAAAATTTCTGAAATGATTAAGAGTCTAAACAAGGGAATTATTGTATATGATTTAATTGGAGCAGGGCAGAGTAATCTATTGTCAGGAGATTATTCGGTTAATATTGGACTTGGTTTTTATATTGAAAATGGTAAAATAAAAGGAAGGATAAAGAATGCTATGATTGCAGGAAATATATATGAAGATCTTTTAAATAATATTGATGATATTAGTTATGACACAAGAACAGTACAAGGGGATACTTTCCCTGGAATTTTGTTTAAAGAAAAAAAAATAGTTGCATGAGTGAAAATATATTTTTTATAGAATTAATGGATAATCATAAAGATTAAATTGACCAAATTATAAAATTTTATTAACTTGTTCAACAAGTAAAATATTAAGGTGTATTTAAATATGATTGTTAAGTTAGCTGGATTTAATGTTGATGTACAAAACATAGAAGACATGAAAAAATTGTTTAATCAATATCCAAATATTACTAAGGAAGAAATTGAACAATTTAAGAAATTACATTGGACGCCTGAGACATTAAGCGCTTCATATGCAAGGATTTCAAGGGATTCTGATCCTATAGATAAATTGAGAGAAAACGCAAGAAATGAAATTGAAAAAGCAAGAAAGTCAAATAAAGCAATAATTTTTGACATGGGGCATTCTTCTGTAGCAGAACATGCAGTGTTTAATATTGATGTTATTAATATAAGCAGGCTTCTTGCAGAAAAGCTTGAAAAAGCACGTCTTATTTCTTTTACAGAAAAATCCCAGAGATATATTAAGATCGGCAAAGACGTTTTATTCCCGGAAGAGTTTAAAGAAGATAAAGATTTTTTTAATGAATACAAAAGCTTAGTTAATGACCTGTTTGATACATATAATTTTTTACACGATAAAATTTTACCTTATTTTTTAGATAAAAATCCTTCAATAAAAACGGAGTCTAGAGAATACAAGGATATAATTAATCTCGCAAAAGAAGATGCAAGATATATTCTACCTCTTTCAACTCTTACTCAATTAGGAATGACTGTTAATGCCCGAAATTTAGAAAAAATAATAAGGAAATTATTATCTTTTGAGTTATCAGAAGCGCATTTTTTGGGTAAAGAATTATTTAAAGTGGTTGACGGTTATGCACCTTCATTAGTAAAATATACAGAACCAACTGAGTATGAAACAAAAACGAGCTCATTAATAAAAGAAGCAATTGGTGATTTAAACAGCAATGATATTCCAAAAGAAGTTGAACTAGTTAATATTGATAAAAATATTGAAGAAAAAATCCTTGCTGGATTTGTTGTGAAAAATTCAAACTTAGATTATAAATCAGCGATTAAAGCTGTAAATGAGTGGGATTTAAATAAAAAGAAGGATCTTTTTAAAAAGTCGATAAAATATTTAAATTCTTTTGATCAGGTTTTAAGAGAGTTCGAATTATCAGGTGCTGAATTTAATCTAGTTATATCTGCAACAGCTTTTGCTCAAATAAAGCGTCATAGAATGGCTACAATAGTTGACGGGCAGTATTCTCCAGTGTTGGGAGTAAAAATACCTGATTCTATAATTGAAACTAATCAAAAAGATTTTTTTATGAACAAAATAAATCAAATTGAAAAATTATATGAAAAAGCAAAAAATAAATGGGGCAGTGCTGGCGATTATATTTTATCAAATTCTCACAGGAAAAACATTATATTAAAATGCAATTTTAGGGAATTAGTCCATATTTCAAGATTACGTTCGGATAAACATGCTCAATGGGATATAAGAAATATTTCTGATATGATGATCAATGATACAATATCTCATTTTCCAATTATAGGTTGTCTGCTTTGCGGGAAGGATCAATTTCATGCAAACAGTAAATTAAATTAATAAAAAATGTAAAAATCTTGACTTAATAAATATTTTATGTAAATTATACTTTCAATATTTTTTAATAAAAAAGTAATAATTTTGATTGAATTTAAAATCGTTAAAATTATTCTTTTTGCAATTTTTTAACTATGAAGATCTCAAAATTTTTTCAAATAAAATTTTTTTTATTTTTATGATTCTTTGAGTACTTCACAGTAAAAATATTTAAATAAAATAATTTATATCATAGGTGTTATTATGATAAGTGTAAAAAATCTCGTAAAAAGATATGATCAAAATGAACCTGCAGTAAAAGGTGTTTCCTTTAATATTGATAAAGGAGAAATCGTTGGTCTTTTAGGCCCAAATGGAGCAGGCAAAACAACAATAATGAGGATGTTAACCTGTTATATGAATCCCACATCCGGAGAAGCTATAATTGATGGGAAAAGCACAATGGATTATCCAATTGATGTTAAAAAAAATATTGGATATCTTCCTGAAAATACAACTTTATATACAGACATGACTGTATATGAGTACTTAAATTTTATTGCTGAAATTCGCGGATTATCAAAAGACGAAATCCCAAATGCAATTAAAAAGATGGTTAAATTAACTTCATTAGAAGATGTTATTACTAAAAAAATTAATCAATTATCTCATGGATATAAAAAGAGAGTAGGTCTGGCATCAGTAATGATACATGAGCCAAAAATATTAATTTTAGATGAGCCTACAACCGGTCTTGATCCAAATCAAATAATGATGTTTAGAAAAATGCTTAGAAGATTAAGCGAAAAAAAAACAGTTATTCTATCAACACATATTTTGTCAGAAATAGAAGCAATCTGTGAAAGAGTAATAATTATTAGAGACGGATCAATAGCAGCAGATGACTCTTTACAAAGCTTGATAAGTAAATATTCTGATGACCAGTATGTTGATTTTTCTATTCAGGCAAATAATCTTTTAGAATTAGAACAGGCTCTGGGTAAAATAAAAGGAGCGTGGAAGCTTGAATTTGTAAAAAAAGAAGCAAAAGATGTTTTTAATTTTAGAGCGCTTGTTTCAAAGAATACAAAATTTGAAGATGAATTAAAAGATTTGTTAAAAAAGAACAACTGGAAGCTGATGTCTTCTCAAAGACATAGAGCAAATCTTGAAGAGATATTCTTAAAATTAACAGGGGAGGAAAAATAAGATGATAAGAAGTATATATTCGATTTATAAAAGAGAAATGAGTGAATTTTTTAATTCATCAATTGCATATGTTTTTTTAATGCTTTTTGTAATGATCCCTAATATTATATTTTTTTATTTTTTGGGCGGTATTTTTGCACAAAAAGTAGCATCGATGAGAGCGTATTTTTCAATGCTGCCATATGTTTTTGTAATATTTATTCCTGGTTTAACAATGGGAGCATGGGCAAAAGAAAAAAACACGGGTACTATAGAATTGATTTTTACTCTTCCAATAAGCCAAATAAATGTGCTTCTGGGTAAATTTTTTGCAGCACTTTCACTAATAGGCGTGGCTTTATTAAGCACTTTATCTGTTCCTTTTTTAACGAATTCAATGTTAGGGAGTTTTGACTGGGGGCAAATCTTTACCCAATATCTTGGAGCATTACTATTAGCAGGATGTTGTATTTCTGTTACTTTCTTTTTATCCAGTTTAACCAAGGAATTAATAGATGCTTTTTTATTGGGCTCTTCTCTTTTATTTATATTAACAATAACCGGATTTATTTCCAAACAAATGGACTCATTTTATGGGATTAAAATAATTTTAAATAATATCAGTTTATGGTCACATTTCTTAAACTTTAGTAAGGGTGTCATTGACTCTAGAGATGTATTTTATTATTTAGGATTGATTATAATTTTCTTTTATTTAAATTTACGAGCACTAGAAAGCAGAAGATGGAGTTAAGATATGATAAAATTAGATAAATCAGATACAAATAGAATTCAAATATGGCTAATTTATATATTCATTATTTTGAATATTATTGCTTTTATTTTATTATCAGATAAAATTTATTTTAGATTAGATCTAACTAATGGTAAAAAATTTTCAGTTAGCAAGCCTACAAGAGAATTATTAAGAAAAATCAACAAAGAAAATCCACTTATTATTGAGTATTATTATAATGATAAGGTTAAAGAACATTCTGCAATGTCATCTGTTCTTCAATATGTAGAAGATATATTAAATGAGTATAAAAGATCATCTAAAGGCTCAACAGAAGTAATAATAAAGCAATTATCATATGAAAAAGATGGAGCATTAATTGATGATTTGGAACAAATTGGAATTTCGTCATTTCCATTAAGCGAGAGACAAAAAGCAGAATCAAAAACCTTATTAGGTATTTCCGGAATTGTTATTAAATATAAAGATGATTTTGCAGTAATACCTGTAATATACAATGATATTGGTTTTGAATATATGCTGGATACAGAGATTGATAAACTTATTGAAAAGGAAAGAGGTACAATTGGTATTATGTATAATCAATCACAAAGAAATTTTGAGAAGGAATATACTTTTGTTAAATATGCAGCACAAAATGAATTTAGTACAATTAAAATGGTAAATTCGGGAGAAAATATTCCGGAAGATGTAACAGTTCTATTAATTATTGGCGGGGAAAATCTAACAGATTATGACCTTTTTCAAATAGATCAATTTCTTATGAATGGCGGAAAAGCATTTGTTGCATTAGGCGGAGTTGAAGTAATCATGAATCCACAATACGGTATGTTTGGTATCCCTAATTCTAGCAAGCTGTTTAACCTTATGGCAAGCTATGGGATAAAGATTAATATTGATATGATTGGAGATAACGAGTCATTTAATCCATATATGCAGGTTGACAATTATAATAATTATACACCTGTTAGATATCCTATCTGGCCAAAGATAGTTTCTTCTAATATTAATAAAGATCATCCAACTGTTGACGGTTTAGAAGGATTTAATTTATTCTGGGCTTCATCAATTGACATTGATAATAAGATTAAAGAATATACAACACCTTTGTTCCATACAACAGAAAAATCCTGGGCTGAGAAAAATACTGACAA
Source organism: uncultured Spirochaetales bacterium (assembly GCA_964646595.1). Taxonomy (GTDB): domain Bacteria; phylum Spirochaetota; class GWE2-31-10; order GWE2-31-10; family JAFGQB01; genus CAZYID01. The sequence continues at coordinate 15,125 of CAZYID010000011.1, forward strand.
TTTTCAATTATCATATGATCAATATTTGTATCCTGTTCAGCAGGCTGAAAAAGCATTTACCATGGGATATGCTTTTAAAGGAAAACTTGAAAGCTATTTTAAAGACAAGGATATTCCTGAAAACACAGGAGGTGATGCAGAGTTTAAAGGAAATAAAATAGACTCTGGAGAAACTCAGTTAGTTGTAATTGGTAATGATTTATTTTTATGGGATACACTAATAGAAAAAGATCAGAATGCACAGATATTTCTTATGAATTCATTAGACTGGTTTTCAAAAGACCACTCATTAATTGAAATCAGGAAAAAAGGAAGATTTGAAAAACCTTTAGATAAAGAAGCTAATGAAACTCTTTTTAATAAAAAGAAAAATTTTATTATTGCTTTTTCTTCATTTGTTGTACCTCTGTTTTTTATAGCATTGGCAGTATTATTATTTATATTACGCCGGATTAAAAATAATAAAATAAAATCATTATATTAATATAGAATAAATATTTAAAATTAAAGGATATAGGGAAAAAAAATGAAAAAAAGAAAAAATATTATTATAATACTAAGTTCTTTGTTTGTATTTCAAATATTATTAATTGTAATTCTTAATGTTTTTTCATCTCAAAAAATAAAATCTCGAGCAATTGAAAAAAATTTTTTAAATAATGTTAAAAAAGAAAATATAACTTCAATAGAAATAAGTGACTATAAAGATTCTTTTTTAATTGAGAAAAAGAAAGACAAATGGTATGTCAAAACAGGCGAAAAATATATTCCGTCAGACTCTGTTAAATTATATTCATATTTAAATATATTAGAGGAACTTTCTCAGGGCATAATTAGAGATAATGGAACAAGTCCGGAAGCAGAAAAAACATATGGATTTGATAAAGAAAGTTATCAAAAAGTTACTTTGCAGACAGACAAAAATAAATCATTTACTGTTTATATCGGGAAAACAGGTCCGCAAAGAGGAACTTCTTATTTACGTTATAATAAAGAAAAAAAGATTCGTGAAGTTAAATCAATCATTGCTACAGAAACAGGAAATCAGCCAATAAAATGGGCTCAAACAAGAATTTTTGATCAGACATTGCTAGAAGATCTTGAAAGATGTGAAATTGAGAGCAATTTTGACTGGTTTAGAGGACATTACTCAATTAGAAAAGAAAAAACTGAAAATGAAAAAGGCGAAAAAAAAGAGCAATATGTAATTGAACCTCCTGTTACCAGCCAAAAATTAAAACCTTTTGCAGTAGAAAACATTGTAACAGGTATAGTAAATTTAACAATTGATGATTATAAATTTGATGGTGATATTTCACAAAAAGAGAAATTAGCTGAAATAAAATTAATATTATTTAATAATAAAACTTTTCAAATAGACATTTATCCAGCGGATAAAGATGATATTGCAGAATATTTAATTGACGTTGATTTTAATGATTATTTATATTTAGTTGGTGAAAGTGATATAAAAAAATTTATTAAATCAAAAGATGAACTGATTGAAAAGAATGAAAAGTAATAATTAAAATTTGTAATTCCCGCGAAAGCGGGAATCTCCTTAATTAAGGAGTTAAATATGGTTGTATTGCCAATTCTTAATTCTAATGAAACATATACAGTTAATCCTGCCAAAATTATTGCTTTAGGTTTGAATTATCATGCACATATAAAAGAATCAGGAACTATTCATAAAAAAGCATTTACAGATGAAATTCCTGAAGAACCTGTTTTATTTCCTAAATCACCTAATGTTCTTATAGGTCATGAAGAGTCTATAATAATTCCAAAATTTTTAAAAGAATATAATTTTGATGATATTCATACTGATTATGAAGCAGAGCTTGCATTTATAATTAATAACAAATGTAAAAATGTTTCAAGAGAAAAAGCTTTTGAATATGTACTTGGTTATACATGTATGAATGATGTAAGCCAGCGAAATATTCAATTTTTGGATAAAGGAGGCTGGTTTAGAGGAAAATCTTTAGATACATTTGGACCTATTGGGCCTGTTCTTGTACTTAAGAATGATATAAAAGATCCTCAAGACCTTTACATTAGATGTAAATTGAACGGAAAAGTTGTTCAGGATTCTAATACTAAGCATATGATATTTTCTGTTCCTGAAATTATTGAATTTGTTTCTAAGAATTTTACTTTAGAGGCAGGTGATATCATTTTAACCGGAACTCCTTCAGGAGTTGGCTCTTTAAAACATGGTGATATTGTTGAAGTTGAAATACAGGGAATTGGTGTTTTAAGAAATACTATAATAGAAGAGCAGTAGTTTTTTTAATTAATTTTGATCTTCACATAATATCATTAATGCAAGAACTTTTAATACGTATTCTTTTGTTTCTTCCGGTATTAAATTATTTTTGTATAAGTACCAGAAACTTCTATCTTTTTTTGGATCATCAATCATCCTAAGGCTATTACTTATTGTTCCTTCTCCTGCATTGTATGCAGCCAGGACTAATAAAAAAGAATCAAGTCCGAATATTGCAATAAGGTCATTGATGTATGATGCTGTTGCTTCAGTTGATTTATTTGGATCAATCCTTTCATCAACATATTTATTCACTTTTAATCCATATTGTCTGGCAGTTCCGGGCATTAACTGCCAAAGTCCTCTAGCTCCTGAATATCGATTATATGCCTTGGGTTGAAAGTCGGATTCTACAAACGCTATATATGATAGATCAACAGGTATTTTGTTTTTTTTAAAAATTTTTTCAATCATATTTTTATATTCTATTCTTCTTTTTTTTGCTTCTTTAAAAGTAGTGCTGTTATCATAATAATCAATATAATTAACAATTTTTTTAAATAGTATTTTATCAAGATGGTAGTAATTTTCTTCATATTTTTTCATTATCTTATAGAATTTAAATCTAAGTTTAACTTGAGAATATTGGCTGTTTATTTGATTGTTGTTTTTTAAAAAATTAAATTTCTTAAATGTATAAAACCCGATAATAATTAATAAAACAAATAAAATTGGTAGAATAAATCTGAAGTTTTTTGTATGTAAAATATTTTTTACAGGATTTTTTATAAAGTTTAATTTGTTTTGAGATATTCTAAATTGATACATTGGTCCATTAGAATATAAACTAATAACATCATTATTTTTAAGTTCAATAGCATCTTTTATTAAAATCCCGTTAACAAATGTTCCATTTTGAGATTTTAGGTCTTCTAAAAAATATTTGTCATTATTCAGGAAAATACGGCAGTGTCTCCTGCTAATAAAGGTATCATCAATTACAATGTCGCTTTTTTTATTTCTTCCAAATGTGAACGAATTTTTTAGAATAAGGGTTTCTATATTTTCCGGAAGAGTTATTATTGAAACCTGCATGTATAAAATATAATATTTAATATTAAAAAATTCCATATATTTACAGAAAATCAACATGATATTTTTTTAAATTTATTTTTTATAATTAAAATAGGGACAGAGCTTATAAATTAAATATAGAAAGAATAAAAAATTTTAACAAAAACCTTAAAAAAAAGTGTATATTTCATTAATATATTGTGCTAAAAATATATAGCTATGAAAGCAGCTAATAATAGAGGATTTCAAAAAGAAAAATTAAAGAAAAACAAAATAATATTATCTATTCTTTTTTTTACTCTTATTTTATTGTTTTTTATTTCAATAAATTTGGGTAAAGCAGATATAAATTTTAATGAAGTAATAAAAATTTTATATGCTAAAATTACCGCAAAAATTAAAATCCTAGACAATATCAGCAATGCAAAAATAACAATTATCTGGGATATTAGACTGCCCAGGATTTTAACTGCCATAATAGTAGGCGGAGGGCTTGCAATTTCAGGAGCAGTATTACAGGCTGTATTAATGAATCCTCTTGCTGATTCTTTTACAATTGGCATTTCTAGCGGAGCAGCATTTGGCTCAACAATTGCATTATTTTTAAATCTTTTCATATCAGGGTTTAAACTTCCTGTCATTGTCTTTGCTTTTTTTGGAGCATTTTTAACTTTTGGATTAGCAATAGTTATTGCCCGTGAAAAGGAGCATATTTCTTCAGTTAATTTAATTATAACCGGGCTTATAATGAGTGTTATTTTTCAAGCAGCAATAAGTTTTATAAAAAGTTTATCCGGGGAAAGCATTCAGGAAACTCTTTTTTGGTTGATGGGGAGTCTTACAGCAAAAAACTGGGATTATCTTGTTTTAAGTTTTTTATTAATTACAGTATGTGTTGTTGTTTTTTTAATTTATTCAAAAGATATTAATATCATGTGCTTAGGCAATAAAGAGGCAACATCATTAGGGATTAATACATTTAGATTGAGAATAATGTTATTGGTTTGTGTTTTATTAGTAACAGCAGCTTGTGTTTCGATATCCGGAGTTATTGGATTTATAGGATTATTTATTCCTCATTTTCTGCGATTTTTTATTGGTTCAAACAACAAAAACATTCTTCCTTTTTCAATTTTATCAGGTGCTATTTTTTTGCTTTTTATAGATACTATTATGAGATTATTAATTAATATCGATATTTCAACAGGCGTAATCACGATTTTTTTAGGAGGACCGTTTTTTGTTTATTTATTTATTAAAAATAACAGAACTATTTATTATTAAGGTGAAAAATGTTTGATGTAAAAAAAATAAATTTTTCTTATTCAAATAATAAAGTTATAAAGAACATGAATTTTTCTATTGAACAGGGGCAAGTTACAACAATAATTGGACCGGATGGTTCAGGGAAAACAACTCTATTAAATCTATTGATGCAGAATTTGATCCCGGATGATGGCGAAATAAATTTTTTAGGGCAGTCATTGTTTAAATATTCAATTAAAGAATTAAGTAAAATCACAGTATTTATTCCTCAAAATATAAAATATAAATTACCTTTAACGTGTTTTGATATTGTTAGCATGGGAAGAAGACCTTTTAAAAAAGAATTTGATAAATTATACAATGAAGATATAGAGATTATTAATAATTGCATGAAAGAAACAGATACATTAGATTTTATAGAATCTTTGATAACAGAAATAAGTGATGGGGAAAAACAGAGAGTTTTATTTGCTAAAGCTCTTGCTCAAGGGGCAAAAATATATTTTTTAGATGAAGCTTTTTCTTCAATGGATATGTTTTACAGGGTAAAATTTTTAAATAAATTAAAAGAAATTATTAAAAAAGAAAATGTAACAGTAATTGCTGTAATGAATGATTTAAATTTAGCAGATATTTATTCAGATACAATCATTGCTTTAAAAAAAGGCAAAATTATTAAATTTGGCAAACCAGAAGATTTGATGACACCAGAATTTTTAAAAAAGTTATTTAAAATAAATATAAGAAAAACAGGAAAACGAGGAATAGTAATAAAGCCTTAATTTAAGATTGAATCCTTGATTAATTTATGTTTATTTTACCGGTATTTTGTTTTGTAATATTTTTATTTTTGTTTTTTGATATTTTTTTTAAAATATCAAAAAATTGTTTTAATTTCCCTGATTTAAATTTACTTAGTATTCCATTATATAAAATCCATAAATGTGAGTGTTTACATAACATATTTAAATAATTAAATGTTTCCATCACCTCTTTTTTAGTTAATCCTATTGCCATAAGTAAATTGGCAACCCATTCACCTGCAAAGCAATAATAACTTTCTTCAATATTTGCTAATTGTTTTTTATAAATTTTTTTTAATATTTTCCCGCATTTTTTTGCATTAAGATTTTTAGTTTTCCATTTGTCTGCATAACCGGTAAGACCATATTTATGCCGCATTTTATAAAGATCCGTATCTTTACTTACATAAAGAGTGGAAAAAGCAAATGTATTTGGTTTTGTTCTTTTTATAAAATCAACTGATTCTTGAATTGTATTTTTATTCTCACCAGGGAATCCTAATATGAAACTGGTATGAGCTATAATATTATATTTTTTTAATAAATTAATTGCATTTTCAATACAACTTGTTGTTAGATTTTTGTTCATTTTATCTAAAATAACTTTAGAAGTTGATTCGGCACCTAAAAAAACACCTATACATCCGGATTTTGCCATTTCCTTTACTAAAGGTTCCGTAATATTTTCAGCTCTTGCAAAACATGACCATTTAATTGACAGATTTTTTTTTATAATTAATTCACATATTTCACGAGAATAGTCAGTAAATGCATTGAATGTTGAATCAATAAATCTAAATATGTTTATATTGTATTTTTTTATGTTCTGGGAAATTTCTTCAACAACTCTTTCTTTACTTTTACGTCTAACAGGTTTTCTCCAGAATTTTGATTCATTACAATATATACAAGAGAAAGTACAACCCCGCATGGTTTCAATAGGAAGCGTGGGAACATAATTTTTTAAATTTATTAAATTCCAATCTGGAAAAGGAAGTGAATCTAAATTTTTTATTAATGAACGCTGTATAGTTGATTCTTTTTTGTATATGCCGGGTATATTATCAATAGTTTTGTTTTCATGAATAGCAGTTACTATGTCTAAGATGATAGATTCACCCTCCCCAATAACTACATAATCAGCGATTTTATTTGTTATAAGGAAATCAGCAGAATCACATGCCTCAGGGCCACCGGCTATAAGTAAAGCATTAGAATTATATAATCTGCTAATTTTTGAAATTTCTATTAATCCTTTCAAATCAAGAAAAGTTGAATGTATTACAATAAGATCAAAAGCAATATTTTTAAGAATTTTTTTTGACTCTAAGGGGTTAACATAAAAATCTAAGATGTGTAAATCATTATATCCATGGTTTTTTAAAACAGTACCTAACATCACTGGACCTAAAAAAGGAACAGGTGGCGGGATTTTAACATTTATAAAGTTTTTTAAAGTATATAATATTTTAGGATAAGGAGGATACCCAAGTTTATTGCGAACTTTCGAATCTTTTTTTTTAAATAATGTTCCACTTAAAGAAGTGACAATAGCTATTTTCATAAACACAACCTTACTTTAATAAAATTATTTAATGTAATTATTTTTTATAAAATAGTCAATTAAAACTCAATACAGAAACGAATTATTGTAATTATTTGGTGAAAATAAATACATTGTTATGATAATAAAATCAATAACATTATTTTATATAAAAAATATATATATTATACAAAGATTAATTGAAAAAATAATTAAACATTAAGCTCTTTACCCATCAAAATCTTTATTTGTTTTTTCCACACCAGTATGGCCCTGTTGGTTTTTTTGCATTTGATGGAAAATCATGTCGAATGCTTAAATATGCATTTAACATTATTTGTGAAAGTTTAGAAAGTTTATCTGCACTTTTTTCATCAGCAACAGGGATCCAGGTAGAATATTGCGGATCATTACCATTTTTCCAGTTGATTTCTTCATAAAATTCATGAAAGTATAGATGACCGCACTCTTTGCATTTTAAAAGATTTCTGGTTAGATGAGAGTCCTCTTCATAAGTTTTGATTACGTTAAATGAGTTTATTAGTTCGTCTCTTGTGATAGATTTTTTTTCCCATAAATGACATTTTTTTGGAGCTACAACTTTTATCTTAGGATTCATTTTTTTTATTTATATGTCTTGGTTAATTCCATAGTAAAGTCATCATTATATATTGTTAACTTATTATTACTTAACGTATATCTACAGTTTACTGAATCTCGTCCTCCATATAATGTATCATCATCGTCACTGAAAAATTGAATATATTTATTATAACTGCAGGCTTTTAAAGTCCCTTTACTTTCAGCTTCAATTTTAGTTCCATTTCTTTTATAATCTATTTCTGCATCATAAGTGTCGTTATAGTCTATTTTTAAATATCCATCTACATCATCTATATCTCCTGAAAAACCATCTATATCATATTCATCAATATTCCATGTGCCTGTTAAACTGCATTCTACTCCATTTTCAGTACATGCTGTAAAAAGGAGTATTAAAATCAGAAGGACTATAATATTAGTAATATATTTTTTCATTTATATTATTTTTTCCTTTTTTTAAATTTGATCCCAACAGATAATAAAACAATTAGAATTATAATAGAATAAATATAATAAGTATATTCATTTGTAAAAATATTTTTTTTAAAAGAATATTTTGAGGAATATTCTGATTTTTTGATAACTTTATTTTTGTCTATTGTTTCGATGTTGAATATACATTTACCGATTATTTCATCATAGAAAAACATTCTGTTTCTATATGTTCCTAAAACTAAAAAAGTAATATCTAAAGAATAATCATATTCTGCCTGAATTATTTTTGTATCTTTTCCTTCTGTTACTTCTTTATCAAATACAAGTTTACCACCATAGTCTTTTATTAGTTTTTCAAATTGATATTCAAGAAGATCTTCGATAATATCATTGTCAAATATTAGATTAATACTATATTTAACGTTTTTGTCTTTAAGTAAACTCAGATCAATATTTGAAGTTGCTTTTTTTACTGAGTTGTATATAGCTATCTGTTTTGCAGCAATATCATCTGTATATTCTGTTGGTTCAAATGCTAAACTGTTTGAGCTCTCTTCACATGATACTAAAAATAAAATGATTGAAAAAAATAAAAAGGAATATATAATTATTTTCATAAAAATCTCCTTTTAAAAAATTATATAAAAAAAAGGATTAAAGCTTTTTCTCCTTTTTTTATTTTTGTTTTATGTTTATCTTTTTCGCCTTCCGGGATATTAATAAAATCCCCTTTTTTAAAAACAGCTTTTGATCCATTGTGAAACAATACTTTTGCCTTGCCGTCAATAACATATCCAAGATGACCATTTTTACACCAATCTTCTTCTATTAGTTCGTGAGAAAACTCAACAAGGCGGATTGTTTTATTATTTGCATTGTATTCTTTAAATTTTATGCCAGGGATTTTTTGCTGCCATTTTATTTTTTTAAATTCTATTAAATATTTTAACATATTGTCCTTTTAATTGTTTATTTTACTTGATATTAATAAAAAATAAAACAAAATTTTTTAAAAAAAAGAAACAGTGATTTTAGATAATTTTGAATTTACAACTGAAGAAAAGGTAAAGATAACTCCTTAAAAAATTAGATTTTTTTAAATTATGGTAGTATAATAAAACTAAATAAAAAATGTTTTGGAGTTAAAAAATGAGAAAAAAGTTAGTAGTGTTTTTTTTAGCACTTTTCCTTGGTTCTTTTATTTTGGAAAGTTGTGTAACTGTTGTGCATAAATCAAGACCAAGAAAAAAAAGACCTGTTAAAAGAGTAATCATATTGAAGCCTAAAAGAAGAAGATAAAAATCTAAAAAAAATTGAAACTTTTTAAAAAATACTTTGTCTAAATTAATAGAAATAAATTTTTTTTGCCATTGTTTATCCTCTTTTTTTAATTGTTGAAACGTTCCGTTTATAAATATAAAAACGGAGCGTTTTTTTATTTATAAAAATATTTTGTTAATAATAAATATAGGGAATCCCTTCTGAGGATTCCCTGAATGAATTTTATTTTTCGTTTTTTAATTCATTTATTGCTTCCTGTATATCTTGCTTTTTTTCATCAAAACATTCAAGATAATGATTTAAAACTTCAAGCTTCTTTTTTTTACTCCACAATTGCTGTCCAAAGGGACCATGACAGGAACAATTGTTTGGATGATTTGAAGTATTGCAATTCATAATATTACCTCCTTTATTTATTAGTTTATGCGTATACGCTTATAAAACCATCAAAAAAAATATGTTTTTTGATGGTTTTTAGGACATTTTCACTTGATTATTTTTTTGCTCGAATGATTTTTTTGTTATCCTTGTAGTAATAATCCCTATTAAAACGAAAAAAATTGCACCTATTAAATAAATATAATTGTAATCCCACTGTCTTAATATAAAACCATATAATAAAGCGCCAATTCCTCCACCAATACACATATTAAATGCAGCCATAGACATAACAACACCCCGGTGTTTTGGGAATGAATTTTGAGCTTTTGCTATCATCATGGGTTGTATGAGCATAAATGAAAATCCATATCCAAATAAAGTAAAAGGTAGAACAAAAATATTTGGGAAAAATGCCAATCCTATAAAAGAAAAAACACCAATCATACTTGCAACAATAAAATACTTTGTTTTCAATTTTTGTTTTAATTTTACAGATACTCTTCCTGCCACCATTGAGCCAATTCCAAAAAATGAAAGAATAAAGCCAACTAGAAGAATCGAATATTTTGTTGATTGTTCAATATATTTACCAGTATAAGTAAAACTTCCAAGTACTGTCATTCCTATAAGACTTAGGAGTAAAACAGTACAGATTAATTCTTTATTTAAAAAAGCCTCAGAATAAATCCGTTTGATCTGAAATCCCTTTTCTATTTTTGACTGAATCTTTATTTTAAAAATGATTAATAATCCAATAATAAACTCGCCAATTCCATAAATTATATATACTAAACGCCATGATCCAACAAATGAAATTAATCCTCCAATTACCGGTGCTACTGCTCCTCCAAAAAACATAAGAGCCATTGTTTTACTTATGGAAGCATGAAGTTTTTCAGGATTATCTCCTGCTGTTTCACCAATTAGCGCCATACTTACAGGCATTATTGCGGCAGCAAATATACCATTTAGAGCTCTACATATACAAAGTAAAAAAAAACTTTGCATTAATCCACCAAGCACACTAAATATTGCTGTTCCAAAAGCAGCAATATTTATTATTAAAAGTTTACCGAATTTATCACTCAAAGGGCCAAAAATAATTGTAAATATACCAAATGGAATCATATAAGCCACAGCTGTTAAACCGGCACTTGAAATATTTATTGAAAAATCATTTGCTATTTGAATTAAAAGCGGAGATGTTGCATAACTATCTCCATTAACAAAAAACAACATCAATCCTAATATTGGTATATATATGTTGAGTTGTTTGTTTTCCATAATTACCTCCTAAAAATTATTATTTAATAATTTTTTTATGTCTTAAATTTATTAGTTTATGCGTATACGCTTATATAAGCCCTAAAAAAAATTATTTTTCATTATATGCTTTTTGTTTATTTTTATTACTTCTGGATAATCTAAAAATTACAACTCCATGTGGGCAGATTTTATCAATGTATCCTTTTTTTCTCCGGGCATTTTTTTTACCTCCTTTTTATTTTTTTAATTTAAAGATTAATTTTCGCTTTTAATTTGAAAATTTTTCCTTTGCAAAAACCTTCCCATAATTATTGAAGAAATAATGATTAATGGTATTGATACAAAATACCTGATTATTGTAAATTTAACACCTAAATATGATGCTTCAAAAATAGTCATTGGTATTCTACAAACACAAGCAGCTCCAATATAGGTAAAAATTATACTTAATTTAGCTCCTTTATTGTATAAAGAGTTAGCTATTGGTAAAGCCACAATCATTGGACCTAATGTTGTGCCCCCTAATAAAACAGCCCATATATACCCGAGAAAATTAGAATCTTTACCTAGATGTTTTTCAACAGTCTCTTTTTTTATCCATGCTTCAAAAAGCCCGATAAGTATAAATACAAAAGGAAGCATTTTAATCAAATTTAATGAATATTTTATAAAATTATTTCCTATTTGAATTCCGGATTTATAATCAAATGAAAAAGAGAAGATCATAAAAGCAGAATATAAACATACAATGATAATTAGAATAAAAGTCTTTTTTTTCATAAAATAATCTCCCCAAAAAATATTCCGGTAACTAAGGCTACTATAATAGCAATAAAAAAACTTACTATATTTCTTAATAAAGCAACTTTTACACCAAAGTATTCTTTTTCTATCGGAAACGTAATAATGCCTACCATCATTAAAGTAGTGGTAAATGCAGAAAGAACCATATACGAAACACCGTTTTGTCTTAAAATTCCGCATAATGGAAATGCTATAAAACCAGGGAACATGGTAATAGATCCTAGAAGGGATGCGATAATAATACTAATATTTTGATTGTCATTTGAGAGATATTTTGAAATAATACTTTCTGGCAGCAAAAATAATAAAATTGATACTAAAATAATCATAATAAAAAGTGGGATTAAAATTCGTATGAATCTGTTTAAAGCAATTTTTAATCCATATAAAGTTTTTTTCCTGTCAAATATAAATGAAATTATAACCAGTATTACAGTTATTATAAATAAGTAAATCACAAGCCCTTCTTTAAAATAAGTATATAAGCATTATCTTATAAAAATATTAAAAAAATTTATTTTTTTAGTTCATAACATTTATCTATATCACCTTCATGTTTACAGTTTTCATTCTGTTTATATTTCACTTCTACTGTTTTTAATAATTCAGTAATATTTATCCCATAATTATCTAAAGCATCTTTTTTTACATTATAATGTATATGAAATCCCATTCTTTTTGCTTCAACTAAGCCTGCATTCTTTAAAATTTTAAGATGCTGCGATATCGCAGGTTGACTTATATTAAGTTTATGAGCAATCATCCCAACACAGATATTATTGCCTGTCATTAAAAGTAATTTAATAATTTTAAGTCTATTGGGATCTCCAAGAGCTTTAAAAATATTAGCGGTATCATTTATAGAATTATTCATAATATCCTTATAAGTATATAAACATTTACTTATAAGGATACCACGTTTTTTTATTTTGTCAATAAAAAATTAAAAAAAATTAAATTTTATTATGAGTTTTTTTAAAAAATTAGTTAGGAGCAAAAAGCTCCTAACTAATTTTAAAAATAATAACCAAATAAATTTTTATTGTTTGCCTTTTTTTCTTTTTTACAAAGATAAGAAGCAAATATTCCTTCATTATATTCTTTTTGTTCTATAGTAAAACCAACTTCTTTTAAAATGCTTTCCATAATAAATGAAGTTGTTGAATATTCATTTTTTATATGGGTCATTACGCTGGAAATAATTTTACTATTAGGCAGACTTTTTATCCATTCATTTAATGAGTTTTCATATTCATTTAATTCGAATGAAAAAATTACATCATATATATATAGCTTGCTGTCATCTTTTAACAGATTATAAATTCTTTTTAATGCAATTAATTTCCAGAAATCAGGCAAATGGTGTAATACCAGACTGGTTACAATTGCATCAAAAGTTTCGTTTTGATGATCAAATGATAAAAAACCGCTGTTTATGAATTTGATATTATTAATATTATATTTGACTGCCTTGTTTTTTGCATATTCAAGCATTTTTTTTGAAATGTCGATCGCAACAACGTTTTTGCATTTTTTTGATGCAGCAATTGAAAATTCTCCAGTTCCACAGCCGATTTCTAATAATTTATGATTATTGTTTAATTTAATCAAAGATAAAATCCTGTTATTTTCTTTTTTAATATTTCTTAGTTTCTGCATTTTTTCATCATAATAATTTACTTCAATCAAATTATTATAATCCGCACCTGCATGTTTGAACTCATTGTAATACCATTTTTGTTTAGTTTTCATGTTTGGCCTCCAAATCAATAAAAATTAATAAAAAAAAGGCCTGCTCCATATTGAAGCAGGCCTTTAAATTTATATTAAATAAATTTAAATTTTAATCCTACTTCGTGGATATAGTAATCTTGCCATGATTAGAGATAGCATAATCATTTTTGCTATTACATGAGAGATTAAAATTGAAATGTTATTTAAGTAAATGTTTCCCATTTTTCCTAACTCGTTTATATTGTTGAATGAGAATATATAATAATTATAATAATTTTTCAATATAATTTTT
>CAZYID010000012.1:0-14305 GCA_964646595.1 uncultured Spirochaetales bacterium
GATGATTTTATTACAAGAATAGAAGGATACCAGGAACTTGCAGATGAAAATCTTATTACGGTAAATGAATTATTATCAATTGTAAAAAATTTAGAATATGAAAATATTAATTTAAAGAAAAAGGTTGAAGGATTAGAACAAAATTTATTAAAATATAAGAAAAAGTAATTTTCTAAAAAAAATTGTAACCAACAAAGTCAAATCTAAAAAAAGTAATATAATTTTTAATATGGTTTTTTAATAGTTAATTAAATTTGTAAATTTTATAGTTTATGTAAATTTAGTAATTTTATTGACTATTGTAGTTTTTTTATGTAATATTATTACGCTGGTCTATTAAAGAGGCATTATGTCTGATTTTCTTGATAATATTATGAGAGAACAACAAAATTCACATTTTAAAGAAAATCAAAAAAAAATGGTTTGTCATTTTTTACAAAAAGGAGAGATCCTTTATGCAAATGATGCTTTTTGCTGCTATTTTAATAATAAAAGAGAAGAATTAATTGGTACGAACTTTCATAGATTTGTTTATAAATCAGATAAGGAGTTGATTAAGAATCATTTAATTGGTTTATCAAAATCAAATCCTGAAGTAATTATTGAATATCGTGTTATTACAATGGACGGAAGCATACAATGGCACAGATGGAAAAAACATGCAATATTTAATGAGAACAATCAAATTGTTGAGATACAAGGCATTGGAGAAGATATCACTGAAAAGAAAATTGCAGAAATAGAGAGACAACGGCTGCATGAAGAGGTGCATGAGAAAAATCAAGATTTAGAGCAGATAATTTTTGTTGCTTCTCATGATTTAAGATCCCCGCTTGTTAATATCCAGGGTTTTAGTAAAGAGATAGAATATTCATTAAAAGAATTAAATGCAATTTGTTCTAAGATAACAATAAATTCTACAGACAAGAAAAGAATATCAACAATAATAGATTGTGATGTTACGGATTCTTTGAAATATATCCAAAAAAGCATAAAAAAAATGGACTCCATATTATACGGTCTTTTAAAGCTTTCGCGAATGGAAAGAGCCGTACTTAATATAGTAAATTTAAATATTAGCAATCTAATATCAGATGTTCTTCATGATTTTGAATTTATATTAAAAGAAAAAAAAATTAATATTGAAGTTGGCAGGTTACCTAAATGTAAAGGTGATCCGTTACAGATAAATCAGGTTTTTTCAAATTTAATTAATAATTCAATTAAGTATTCTCATCCGGAACGACAAGGATTTATTAAGATAACAGGCAGAAAAAAAGATCAAAAGGTTATTTATTGTATTGAAGATAATGGTATTGGTATCTCTGAAAAAAATTTAAACAGAATTTTTGAAATATTTTGCAGAATACATCCGGATATTTCTCATGGAGAAGGATTGGGATTAAACATTGTAAAAAAAATATTATATAGACATGGTGGAAAAATTTGGGTTGAGTCAATTAAAGACAAAGGAAGTAAATTTTACATTTCAATGCCATCTATTTGATAGTTTAAATAAATATTTTAAGGGGAAAAGGAATTATTCTTTGAAAAAGAAAGAAGATCATAAAAAAAAATTAACTAAGATTCTTGTTGTAGAAGACTATGAAGGATTAAGAAAACTTGTGCAAATAGAATTAGAGCGTTATTCTTTTATCACTGAAGGTGTTAATACCGGGACAGAAGCTGTAAAATGGGCAAAAAAAAATGATAAATCATTAATTATTATGGATTATAAGTTACCGGACATGAGCGCAGAAGATGTAATAAAACAATTAATTAATGAAAATATTAATGTCCATTTTATTATTATGACAGGCTATGGTGATATTAAAGTTGCAGTTGAAATGATGAAGCTTGGAGTAAAAGACTATATTATTAAAGATTCTAATTTTTTAGATTTAATTCCAAATGCAACCAAAAGAGTAATAAAAGATTTAGAAAATGAAGCTAAATTAATTAAAGCAGAGGAAGCACTTAAAAGCAGTGAAGAAAATTATAGGCTTTTAGCTGAAAGTGTAAATGATGTAATTTGGAAGACTGATATTAATTTAAAATTTACTTATTTAAGCCAGTCAGTAATTAAGTTTTTGGGATATACTCCTAAAGAATTATTAAATATTAAATTAGGAAAAATTCTTACAAAAGAGTCATCAGTGAGATTGAATGATTTTTATAATCAACTTCTACGTAAAAATGGCGGGAATAATCATGTAAATTCAAAAAGAGTAATAATTGAATTAGAGCATGTAAATAAAAATGGATTAAAAATTTGGGCAGAAATAAGCGTTTCATTAATTTATGATTCAAACAAAAAAATCAACGGTTTTATGGGAGTGACAAGAGATATTACAGAGAGAAAAATTGCAGAAATACAAGTAGATGAAAGTTTTAAAGATTTACGGAATTTGTTAGAAGCCAGCATTCAAGCAATGGGCAAAGCAACAGAAATTAAGGATCCATATACAGCAGGACATCAGAGGAGAGTTGGTACATTATCATATGAAATTTCAAAAAGAATGAAGCTTCCACAAGATCAATGTGAAGGTGTACGGCTTGCTGCAGCAATTCATGATTTTGGTAAAATTTATGTTCCAGCTGAAATTTTAAGCAAACCCGGAATTTTAAGTGAAAATGAATTATGTATTATAAGATCACATCCTGAAGTGGGTTTTGATATATTAAAAACTATTGATTTTCCATGGCCTATAGCACAGATTGTTTTGCAGCATCATGAAAGGCTGGATGGATCGGGATATCCTAATGGATTAAAAAATGATGATATAACATTAGAAGCAAAAATTATTAGTGTTGCTGATGTTGTAGAGGCAATGGCTTCTCATAGACCATATCGTCCGGCATTAGGAATACATAAAGCAATAATTGAAATAGAAAAAAATAAAGGACTTCTTTATGATCCGTCAATTGTTGATATTTGCATAAATATAGTCACTTCAAAGAATTTTAAATTTGATTAAATAAAAAAAAACAATTTTATTAATACTCATTTTTTATTATAATTAACTTTACTTAATTTATTTTGAGGCTGTTGTATTGATAAAAGATTATATAATTTTAGTCGTAGAAGATGATGAAGAATTAAATTTTCTAATGAGAAAAAAAATTGGGAAAGAAGGCTATGTTACAGAGGGCGTTAAAACAGGCAGAGACGCAATAGAGTGGGCAAAAAAAAACAAACAAGGTCTTTTGTTATTAGATTTTAATCTTCCAGACATGAATGCTGCAGAGATTCTCCAAACTATTTCTGATTTTAATTTTGATATTTATTTTGTAATTATTACCGGTCAAGGCGATGAAAGACTAGCTGTTGAAATGATGAAAAAAGGAGCTAAAGATTATATTATTAAAGATCCTGATTTTATTGAGTTTGTACCGGCGATTATTCAAAGAATATTTAATGAAATAAAAAGAGAAATAAAGTTAAAAGAAGCTGAAAACGCATTAATTGAGAGTGAGGAAAGATACAGAAGACTTGTTGAATTATCTCCGGATGCAATAATCGTGCTTATAAAAGATAAAATAGTTTATATAAATTCTGCAGGGATAGAATTATTTCATACTACAGATTCTAAAAATCTTATTGGCAAATCCTTACTTGATTTTGTTCTTAAAAATTATCAAAATAAAATTTTAAAAAAGATAAGTGAGTCGCAAAAATATACTGAAAAAAGAGATTTATTTCAACAAAAACTTAAATGTTTAGACGGTAAAATAATTGATACAGAAGCGGCAGTAGCTCCAATAATTTATAAAGGAGAAAAAGCAATTCAGATTGTAATTCGTGATATTTCAGAAAGAATAAGAACAAAAGAAGAGTTAGTTACAGAAAAAGAACGTCTTTCTGTAACTTTGCAGAGTATAAGTGATGGAATGATAGCTCTGGATATTAATTGTAAAATAGTATTGATTAATAAAATTGCAGAAGGCTTAACAGGATGGAAACAGGAAGAAGCAATTGGTAAGCATTTAGATGAAATATTTAGTATTATTGATGAAAAAACCAGAAAATTTTGTAAAAGCCCAGTAGAAAAAGTTCTTGATGAAGGAACTATTTTGAAGCCTTCCACAAACATTATTTTAATATCAAAAAAAGGAATAGAAAGGAATTTGATAATTAGCGCTGCTCCAATAAGAAATAAAGAAAATAATGTTATAGGTACAGTTTTAGTTTTTAAAGATATAACAAAAGAGCGAAAAATAGAAGAAGAACTCCATAAAATACATAAATTAGAATCTTTAGGAGTTTTAGCAGGAGGAATTGCTCATGATTTTAATAATGTTATTACAGGTATTTCCGGGAATATTTCTTTGGCCATGTTAAGAATTAATTCAGATAAAGATGTTTATCTAATTTTATCAGATGCACAAAAAGCAGTATTTCAAGCCAAGGCTTTATCACAACAGTTATTGACTTTTTCTAAGGGAGGATCTCCAATTAAATCAATTGTTGACATAAAATTTTTATTAAATGATTCTGTTCCTTTTTTATTAAGAGGATCAACTTCATCATATGAATTTAATCTTGCGTCAGATATTTGGGCTGTGGAAATCGATGAAAACCAAATTAGACAGGTAATAGCAAATATTATAATTAATGCAGAACAGGCAATGCCTGAAGGCGGGACTATCAGGATAAAAGCTGAAAATATTACTTTAAAAAAGGATTTTAGCCTACCGCTTTCAGAAGGTGAAT
The DNA here is from genome assembly GCA_964646595.1 of uncultured Spirochaetales bacterium. Taxonomy (GTDB): domain Bacteria; phylum Spirochaetota; class GWE2-31-10; order GWE2-31-10; family JAFGQB01; genus CAZYID01. The sequence goes on from CAZYID010000012.1 coordinate 4,715, forward strand.
ATATTAAAATTTCTATTAAAGATGAAGGAATCGGTATTCCCAAAAAGCATTTAAGTAAAATATTTGATCCTTATTTTACAACAAAACAAAAAGGAACAGGCCTTGGACTTTCAACTTGTTATTCTATTGTTAAAAAACATTATGGGCATATAACTGTTGATTCTACACAGGGAAAGGGAACTGTTTTTGAAATATTTATACCTGCTTGTAAAGAAAGAGTAACAAAAAAAAACGAGGTTAAAAAAATGGTAACGATTGAAAACAAGAAAAAAATATTAGTAATGGATGATGATGAGATTGTAAGAAATGTTATTGGAAAAATGCTTAAATATCTTAATTTTAATGTAGACTTTGCAACAAATGGAAGAGAAGCGATAAAAAAGTATAAGGATTCAATAAAATCAAGTTCAAAATATGATATTGTTATTATGGATTTAACTGTTCCCGGAAGTATTGGAGGAGATAAAGCAATTACTGAATTATTAAAAATTGATAAAGAAGTTAAAGCCATTGTTTCGAGCGGATATTCAAATAAAGCAATTATGTCTAATTATAAAAAATATGGATTTTGCGGCGCGATTGCAAAACCGTATAGAATTGAAGATTTAAGCGAAATAATTCAACAAGTTATGAACGCTAAAAAAAATAATGGAGTAGAATTTGTTTAAAACAGCTTTAGTTACCGGAGGCGTTAAAAGAATTGGTTTAGAAATTGTAAAAGCATTAGCAAAAAAGGGTTATGATATTGCACTTCATTATAATAGCTCAAAAGAAAAAGCCAAAGTGGTTAAGAATGAAATTGAATTGATTGGAGTAAAGTGCAAATTATTCCAATGTGATTTATCTATAGAAAAAAAAGTTTCCGGATTAATCAGCCAGGTAAAAAAAGAATTTCCTGATTTAAATTTATTGATCAATAATGCTTCAATTTTTATAAGATCAAAAACAGTTGAAACAAACAATAATGTACTTAATAAAACATTTAATATAAATTTTAAAGCTCCATTTATTTTATCAAGGGATTTTGCGCAAAAAGTTACTAATGGAGATATAATAAATATTCTTGATACTAAAATAACAAAAAATGATTTTCTGTATTCTGCATATACTTTGTCAAAAAAAAGTTTAGCGGATTTTACTTTAATGTCAGCTGTAGAATTTGCTTCTAACATACGAGTTAATGGAATTGCTCCGGGTTTGATATTGCCTCCTTCCGGGAAAAATGAAAATTATTTAAATAATATGGCAAAAAAGATTCCTCTTAAAAAAAAGGGTGAAATTTCTGATGTAATTAATGCAATGGAGTTTATTTTAAACAATCAATATATAACCGGACAGATAATATATGTATCCGGAGGCCAGCAGTTATAGTTTATCTGTTTACTATTATTTTTTAATATTTATGAAATGAATTTAATACTTGATTAAAGGATTCATTAAATTTTGCAATATCTTTTTTTTTACAAATACCATTAATATAATATGTACCAAAAAGTTTTCCGGGAATAATTATATATATAGTAATATAATCATTATTTTTATATTTGAAATAATATTCAAATTTAATTATATTTCCTTTTTTAAACTCTTGTACTTCTGAATGAATAGTTTTTACATCGTAAAAAGTACTTGATAAATATATTAAAAATTGACGTTCTAATAGAGGAATCAATTCATTTAATCTTGAAAATTTAAAACGTTTTTCTTGAGAATTAACTGTTATCATTTCAAATATAGGCGGAGAAGATGCTGGATTATAAAAAGCAACATCAACATTTTGATAGCTTTTAATCGGGCTATTTTCATTTTGTAGTCTTTCTATAAATTTATTTTCTTCATCTATATTATGTTTAGAGTTAATTGCAATCCAATTTTCAGGATATTTTATTTTATATCTTGAAAATTTGTTATGATAAATTCTGTCATATTTGCAGTTAAATATAATAAGTATTGATAAGATAATTAGAATTTTAAAGTTAAGATATTTTTTCATTTTACTTTGTAATATTATTTTTATATAATTATAAAAGAAATATTTATATAATTCAATATAATAATTAAATTAATATATTAAGAAATAATAAACGTTTACTGTTTATTGTTTTTAATCTTCAGGAATATTGTTGCTTATTTTAAGCTTTTATTATAAAATATCTACCTTTTTAAATAATTAATTATTGTATAAATAATAAAATTTAATATTATTTAAGGATTATAAATGATTAAAATAAAACCGTATCAACATACAGATCGTTATCAATTTGAAAAGTTAGTATTAGCTAATTATCAATATAAAGAAGAAACCTTACCGGAAACAGAAAAAATAATGGATGCTGTTGGTTTTTTTACTGGGTTTCCTCAATGCGGCAGTATATATTTAATTTTTTTTGATAAAAACCCAATTGGTTATTGTATTGTTTTAAATCAATGGAAGTTAAAGTATGGAAAAATTTCTTATAAAATAGATGAGTTATATATTAATAATAATTATAAAAAGTACAAACCTGAAGTTAAACTTATTGAATATCTTATTAAACATGAAAAAATACATAGTATTGAAGTAAAAGTAGAAAAATTTAGTGCTCGAAGAAATTTTAAATTTTTTGGGTTTGAAAGAGATTTTGTTCCTAATTTTATAAAAGAATTAGATGAAGAATAAAAGTGAATTTTAGAAATTCCTCACGTTTACCTTTCATCAGAAGATTGTAACTAAAATAAATAGGGAGTGTTAAAGAAAATAATTACTGTTTTTAAAAAAAAATAGTTTATTTTTTATTAATTTTTATATTTTAATTCATGTGAGGATTGTTGATGAACTTCAAAAATTTCTCTCGTTATAATTTCATTTTGAGAATTTAAATGAACTTCAATCTTGAACGAATTGATAAGTATCGGATTCATTTACATAAATCAGGACAAATGAAAACCGATGCACTTATTTTTGCTTCAGATGAAATAAAAATAGAGCAGAGTGCAATATCTCAATTACAAAATGCATGTTCTGTTGATGAAGAAGCAAAAGTTTTTGCAACACCGGATATCCATACCGGATATGGTGTACCAATCGGCAGTATTTTTGCTTCTCAAAAATATATTTCCCCTTCTGCTGTTGGCTATGATATTAATTGCGGAATGAGACTTCTTACTACAGGTATACCAATTGAGAACATTGATATAAAAGACATAAAAAAAATAGCGAATTCTATTCATAATGATATTCCGCTTGGAGAAGGGAAAAGCAATATTATTTTAAATGATAAAAATTTTATTAGACTTTTAAAAAGAGGTGTTTCAGGAATTGAAGATATTTCTACGCATGAAAAAATAAGTAAAATATTTGATTTTGATGATTTTAAAAATGATTTAAAAAATATTGAAGAAAACGGTTGTATTAATAATGGAGAATTTTCAAGCTCATTAGATCATGCTGTGCAAAGAGGAAAATCTCAACTTGGAACTCTTGGCGGAGGCAATCATTTTATTGAATTACAGGTTGTTTCTGATATATTTGATCCTGATATTTCTACTGGCTGGGGAATAAATAAGAATGAATTATGTATTATGATTCATTCCGGTTCCAGAGGTTTTGGACATGAAATTGCAGGCCATTTTATGAAAAAAGCAATATCATACTGCGAAAAAAACAAATTATTTCTTTCTGACAGACAGTTTAATTATTTTAAAGCTTTAAGTCCAGAAGGAAAAGAATATCTAAACGCAATGAATCTTTCTGCTAATTTTGCATTTATAAACAGACAGATTATGACCATGTTTATTAGAAACAGTTTAAGGAAATTATATTCAAATATAAAAATCCCGCTTTTATATGATATCTCTCATAATATTGTTAAAAAGGAAAATTACTACAATAAAAATTTTTATGTTCACAGGAAAGGCGCAACAAGATCATTTGATAAAAATAGAATGAAAAATACTCCTTTTAGTAATGTTGGACAACCGGTTTTAATTCCAGGTTCCATGGGAACTGCTTCTTATCTTCTGGTTGGAATTGAGTCAGGTATTGAAAGTTTTTTTTCAGTAAATCATGGTGCAGGGAGAATAATGGGCCGAAAAGCTGCGGCCGGTAAAATTAAAAAAGGAAAAGTAATCAGAGAAGGATTAATTTCTGACGAAGATTTTAAAAAGCAAATGAATGGAGTTTTTTTAATTTGTGAAAAAAATTCTTCTATTAAGGAAGAAGCGCCAGGAGCATATAAAGATATTGATACAGTTATTGATATCGTTGCTGGTGCAAATTTAGCGAAAAAAATAGTAAAATTAAAACCTCTTGCCGTTCTTAAGGGGTAATATTTATATTTTCCCAGAAAAAATCATTTTCTATTTCAAGGATATTATTTTTATTTTTAGAACTTAATGAGATTATATAAAAATATCCAGGACATTCTAAATATACTGATCTTTGATAAATCATTTCAGAATCGTAGCGATAAATAAACTGATAGGAAATATAATTTATATTTTTATTTTTAAATCCTTTTGGTTCCCATTTATCTTCATAGATTATCAAAACATGCTGCTGTAAATATGCCTGATCGTTTTGAGTAAAATTAAGCAATGAATCGTTAAAATTATTAGGTTTTTCTCTTATAGCAATCATTTTTGTACTGTTATAATATTTTTTATCTTTATCTACTAATAATTTTGTATATTTATAACGCTTGGCATCTTCCTGGGATTCTTCCATTGCTTCAGGGATAATAAAATTTAAACAGCCGATTGAAATTATTTTATTCTTTTTTTCTGTTACTTTTTCTGTTTCTTTTGGCTTTTGAGATGTGCAGGATAAAATTGTGAAAAATAATATTATTAATAGGATGGTTCTTATAAATATTTTTTTTAACATAATTAGTCTTTACTCCTTAAATAAAAAATTAATTATTTTTTTAAAATCTGAAGGGATTTCTGCTGTCCACTCTGGATAATTATCGATCTTTAATTGATTAGAGTGTAGATAATAATTACTAATTTTATGTTTTTCTGAAAAATTTATTGATTTAATATTAGAGTATTTTTTATCACCTAAAAGAGGATTTCCGACTGCACAAAGGTGTGCTCTTATTTGATGTTTTTTCCCGGTCCATAATTCAACATTTACCAAAGTATAGTTTAAGAAAACTTTTTCAGGAACAACAAAAATTGCAGAAAGCTCTGGATTTTTTATAAAGAAATCGTTTTTATTTGGTTTTTTGTGTGAAGTTTTTAAACTTTTAACCACAACTTTATTTTCAGATGTATCTATAATAGAAGAAATAAAAATATTTTTTTTTATTTGACCTGAGACTAAAGCTAAATATTTTTTTATTACTTTTCTTTCACGAAACATATTTGTTATATTTTGGAGAGATAAATGATTTTTTGCAAAAACAATTACTCCAGATGTGTTTTTATCAAGCCTATGACAGGGAGTTGGAGTAAATACTTGTTTTGGATCATATTCTCCTTTTTTATATAAATAAGATCTAATGAATTCATAAAGATTATTTTTATAATCTTTTTTATCCGGATGAGTCAGCAATCCTTTTGGTTTATTTACAACTAAAATGTCATTATCTTCATATACGATATCTAGTTTAATATTTATTGATTGAAATTTTTTATTTTTTCCCTTTTCTTTAATATGCTCTTCTTTTAAGTAAATATTAATTATATCATTATTCAACAAAGTATAATTAGTATCTTTTTTTTTCTTATTAACTGTAATTACTTTTTTTCTTATTAATTTAAAAATTTCACTATTTTTAAGTCCTGGCAGTACTTTTTTTATATACTTGAATAATGTTTGTCCTTGATTTTTATCGTCTATAATAAACTTTTGCATTTTTATACATCCATCTCTTCAGCTAGATTTATAAGTTTATGATGTATTGTTTCTAATACTATTTTTTCTTTATCATTCCATGCTGTAATTTCTGAAGAATAAAGAGACTCCATGGATTTTAATGAGATTTCAAGAGCATAAAAAAAGTCTTTTTCAAGATAATATTCATACCAGTTTTCTTTCGTAATATCTAAAGCTAAAAATCCTGCCCGTATTGAATTATTTTGTGTTAGTGTTGGTTTTAGTAATAATTTGATATAACGGAACAAACTTACCCAATCATCAGGATATAAAAACTGCTGGTTTTTTGGCCATTTTGTATTTAATCCATTATCCAGATCAATTTTATCAAAATATTTTACAAGAGAACTCAGCTTATCAACCAAGATCACCTTTCCTTTAAATATTAGTTTTGATTTAATATTATCAATGTCCATTTCAAGTATTTTTTCTTTTTTCTTTTTTAATTGGATTAAGATTTGATAAGGAACATGTAAAAAATATCCATTTTTGCTGTATTTAATTTCAAAATACTTATCAAAGATATAAATTCTTTCTTCTTTTATTTTTTTGGGTTTTGTACTTGTTACTTCAAGTTTTGTTAAATATTTTTTTGTAATTGCCTGGTATACATCTTTAAAATTATTTTTTATAATTATTTCCGGAACAAAAGCAGCACTTCTAATGTAAGTTCTTCCTGTATTAACAATTTCTCCGCCTACAATCCAGCCGGGGGATTCTCTAAATAAATATGAACCTGGGTGTATACGAACATCTACTTCTGTTGCGGAATGATAAGCTGTTTTTTGCTTTTTACTTTTTTTACAAATATATTGTTTTAATCCGGAGCAAATACAGTGAATTATAGCATTATAATCAAATTTTTTATTTGTTGAATATTTTTTCTCATGCAGCATGTCAATTAATTGGGAATGAATATTTACAATTTCATTCATACTTCTAATATCCAGATAGAATTTTTCACAGAATTGTTCTTTGTTTTTTTCTTTAATATATTTATAAAATAAATTAATCCAGGAGAAAAAATCCCCGCCTTTTTCTGCTAGAATTTTTTGCGCCTGCCTACTTTCAATCTCTTCTCCATGCGGGTATAAAAACGGTCTTTTAGTAGAAAGAAATGCAATAACAATTAAAACATTATAACCGACTTCCGGAAATGATATTACTGACTCTAAAAGTATTCTTGAAAACCTGGGTTCAAGAGGGAAATATACCATTTTTGCACCAATTTCTGTAAGTTCGTGATTTTTATTAAGAGCTTCAATAGAGATTAGAGTTTCGATTGCTGATAAAATAGCTCCTTTTTTTGGTTCCGAAATAAAATCGAAATCCGAAAAATCCCTTATTCCCAGATCTGCCATTCTTAAAACAACTTCTGATAAATCAGTTCGATAAATTTCTTCTTTTGTAAAATTATCTCTATTTATATAGTCTTCTTCACTATACAAGCGATATACTATTCCCGGAGCTGTTCTGCCTGCTCTACCCATTCTTTGAGCACATGAAGCCTTTGATATTGGTTTAACCTCAAGAAATGAAGTAAAAGTTCTTGGATTATAATAATTTAATTTACAATATCCCGGATCAATTACATGAGTTATTCCGTCTATTGTTATTGATGTTTCTGCAATGTTTGTAGAAACAACAATTTTTCTATTATCAGGGAAATCTAAAAAAACTTTATTCTGATCTTCAGGAGATAATCTTGCATAAAGAGGAATCGTTACTAAAGATAAGCCATTGTTTACTTTTAAAAGTTCTAATTGTTCACAGCATTCTTTTATAGATTGTTCTCCTTCCAGGAAAACAAGTATATCTCCATTTATTTTATTTTGTTCCAGATTTTTAACTATTTCAATTATTTTTTCTATAATCAGGTCAGGATTATTTTGTTTTGTTAACGGGATGTATTTAATTTCTACAGGAAACTGTCTTGCATCAACAGAAAGGATTGGGGCATTATTAAAAAATTTACTGAAAAGCGATGCGTTTATTGTTGCAGAAGAAACAACAATTTTTAGATCATTTCTTTTTCTGAGTACATCTTTAAGCAATCCTAAAATAAAATCAATATTTAAACTTCTCTCATGCGCTTCATCGACCATAATTACAGAATATTTTAATAGTAAAGGATCGCTTCTTAATTCTTCAAGTAATATTCCATCTGTCATAACTTTTATCTGAGTCTGACTTGATGTTAAATCATCAAATCTCATTTTATAACCAACAAGTCTTCCTAATTCAACATCCATTTCATATGAAATTCTGTTTGCAACTGAAAATGCAGCAATTCTTCTCGGTTGAGTAACTCCAATGATTCCCCATTGATTTAACCCTGATTCAAATATAATTTGAGGGATTTGAGTTGTTTTCCCTGAGCCGGTAGGAGCTTCAATAACAACAACAGAGTTATTTTGTATCATTTCTATAATAGTTGTTTTGTATCTATTAATTGCCAGGTCTTCTTTTTTCATATTGAAAAAGTATATATTTAATTTTTAAATATTGGAAGATTTTTTTAGATTATATTCAATGAATAATAAATTTTTTTTTGGGGATTTAAACTAATATTAAAAAAAGGAGTAATTTTAGGGGACAGAGCTTATAAAAAAGACGATAAAATAATTTCAAGGATTAATTTTATTATATTTATATAAAAATTGGATGTTTTGTTAAAAATTGATAATATTTTATGATTATTTTGCTTTTTTAAAAAAAATAGCTTTATTTTTTTTAATGTATCTATTAGAATGTAAATCATAAACATGAAAAAGAAAAAAAGAAAGAAAAAACATTATATTAAAATAAAAATTGCCCTGCCTGTTTTTTTTATTTTTATAATATCAATTACTGGTTTTACAATTTTATCTATAAATTATTTCACAGCAAAAACAATAATATCAAGTTCTGCAAATGAATATATTTCTAAAATAGGTGATCTTATTTTAGAAAAAACAGTTAATTATTTAAATAAAGCAAAAGAAGTAAGTTCTATGAATGCAGAAACACTTGAGATATCTCGTGATAAATCTTTATTTTTAAATAATTTTAATAAATATACATTAGAGCAGTTAAAACTTTCACCACAGATCGCAGATATTTATTTTGCTGATAATTATGGTAATTTCTGGATGAATTCTAAAAAAGATGATAACTCGATCAGCACGCAGATTATTAATAGAAAAAATGATTCTTATGCTTCAAAAAAAGCTATTGAAAGAGCATTAACAATAAAACAAAAAACAAAAAATGATGAAGCTAATATAATTAAATTGATTTCTCGGTATATGGAAACTCAATGGATCCATAGAAACATAAATAATAAAATCATTAAAACAGAAACTTTATATAATTATGCTTATGATCCGCGATCAAGACCCTGGTATATAAATTCAAAAGAAACCAAAAAAATAAACTGGACAAATCCATACATTTTTTCTTCCAGCGGCAAGCTTTTTGCAAGCGGGAAACCCGGTATTACCGTATCAAGTCCTGTTTTTCAGAATGGGAGAATAATTGGCGTAACCGGGGTTGATATTGTTTTAGAAGAATTATCAAATTTTATTTCAGGATTAAAAATTGGTAAAACAGGAAGAGCTTTTTTAATAAATGAAAAAACTGAAACAATAGCTCTAAATGAATATAATGAACTTTTGGTAACAACGAATGATTCAAAATTAATTTTTAATAAAATTACAAATATTTCTGATCTTGCAATTAAAGATTCTTTT
>CAZYID010000012.1:14405-27511 GCA_964646595.1 uncultured Spirochaetales bacterium
TTAAAATTAACAGCATTTTTTTAGAAATAAACAGATTAACTAAAGCAATAAGTAATATGAAAGTAGGGTTAAGATCATTTAGGAGATATGTTCCAACAGAACTTGTAAGATATTTAATAAAGTCAGGAGTTGAAGCAAAGTTAGGCGGTGAATATCAGGAAATTACTGTATTATTTAATGATATAGTTAATTTTACAACCATTTCCGAATCAATGGATCCAAGAAAGCTTGTTGTGCATTTAGGTGAATATTTAAGTGAACTAAGCCATATTATTGGACAAGAAGGCGGTACAGTTGATAAATATATCGGGGATGCAATTATGGCATTCTGGAATGCGCCTAAAAAAGTTGATAATCATACATTAAGAGCATGTACTGCTGCATTAAAATGTAAAGATAAACTCAAAGAATTAAATGTTAAATGGAAGAAAAAAAGACTTCCTTTATTTAACAGCAGATTTGGAATAAATTCCGGTAGAGTTGTTGTTGGAAATATGGGCTCAGATGAAAGATTGAATTACACAGTAATTGGTGATACAGTTAATCTTTCCAGTAGACTGGAAGGAATGGCTAAAAATTATGGAGTTGACATATTAATAAGCGAAATGACAAACAGAAAAATTAAAGGCGTTTTGTTAACAAGAATGCTTGATAAAATAATAGTAAAAGGAAAAACAAAAGGTGTTTTAATATATGAACTGCTTTGTGTTAAAAAAGAAGCTAATGCTAAGTTAATTGAATATGTTAAAACATATGAAGATGGATTAGAAAAATATTTTAAGAAAAAATGGGATAAAGCTATTATTTCTTTTCAAAAAACTTTAAAATATAATCCAAATGATAAGGCAAGCAAAGTGCTTATAGATAGGTGCAAATATAATAAAAGAAATCCTGTTGTTGCCAAATGGGATGGATCTTTCATTTATCTTAATAAATAGTATAAATAAAAATAAATTTTTTTTAATTATTCATTTTAGGGAGAAAATATAATGAAAAGTGTTAAAATTATTTTACTTTTGATTTTTTTTCAAATCTTTTTTTTATTTTCACAGACTAATACTTCTTTATATCCACCGGAAATAAAAAAAATTATTGAAAATGGTAAAATAATTGTTGCAATGCATACTAAAAATTTTCAGCCTTTTATTATGCTGGGCCAAGATGGAGAATTAGTCGGGAATGATATTGAGCTCGCTAAAGGCATTGCTAAAGAGCTTGGTGTTAAATTGGAAATAACAAGGGCTCCTCAAACTTTTAATGAGGTTGCCGACTATGTAGCCAATGGAAAGGCAGATATTGCTATTTCTTTGCTTAGTATAACTCTGGCAAGAGCAGAAAAAGTAAGATATTCTGATCCATATTTAGTATTACACCCTACTTTATTATTAAATAGATTAACTGTATCAAAGTATTTAAAAGATGGAAGTATGGATGCAGTTGAAATTTTACAAAAAGTAAAAGGATTAAAAATAGCGGAACCAAAAGGAAATTCTTATGTTGATATTGCAAAAAATATTTTTCCGAATGCTACTATTGTAATAAAAGAAAATTGGGATGAAGTAATGAATGCTGTTTATAACGGTTTGGTAGATGTTGTCATTAGAGATGAAATTGGTGTAAAAAATTATATTTTTAAAAACCCGGAGCAGTCAGTTCAATTACAGACGATAACTCTTTTAGACGAAAAGTTTAATGATCCTTTAGGAATTGCATTACCTGCAAAAAGCACACATTTTGTTGAATGGATTAATTTATACTTGAAAAAATATAATAAAATAAAAAATGCAAATGATTTAATCAGGAGATATGCAAAGTATTATGAAAAATAAATTAATTTTATTGCTAATATTTTTTGCTATTAATTTCAATTTTATTTTTTCTCAGGATGATCTTGGAATAATTAAGAAGATAAAAGATAATAAAAAACTTATTGTTTCAATACTAAATAAAGATAAATATCCCTTTTATTTTACTGAAAATAATAAAATAAAAGGTTATGATATTCTGCTATGTGAAAAAATATCCAATGCATTAAATGTTGGGCTTGAAATTGATAATTCATCAAATACTTTTAATAAATTGACACAAAAAATAATTTTTGGACAATCACATATTGCTGTATCAAAAATAAAAAGAAACTTAAAAGACTCTCTCTTGTTATCGTATTCAAAACCTTACTTAAAAATTGGGTATGTTTTTTTAATTAATCGCGTTAAATTAGCAGATTATAAAACTATTGGTGATTATTTAGATGTTTTAGCGTATCATAAATCAAAGATAAGTACTTTAGATAATAATTTATATAAAGATTATATAAAAAAATATTATCCGGATAATCCTGTTAAACTTTTTAACAATGAAAAAGAGTTAATAAATGATTTATTAAATGGAGACAGTGTTGCTGTTTTTTTGGATGAAATTGAAGCAAAATTAGTTTTTAAAAATAATAAAGAACTGGCAATAAAGATACTTTATTATAAATTTGAAGAAATATATGATGATTTGCATATTGTTACTTCATGGAAAAATAAATTTTTGATAGATTATTTAAATATTTTTTTAAATTCAAGATATCAGAAACTATCATTAAATGAAGTAATAAATTTTAATAAATAATAAGGATAGAACATGGCAAAAAAAAGCGAAATGGCTATAAAAATTAATTTAAACTTTTTAAAATCACCTATTACAATACTAGTTGCTATTGCTTTAGGAGTTGTATCAGGTCTTTTTTTAAAAAATTTTTCTATAAAGATAATTCCTTTTGGCAGTATTTATTTATCATTATTAAAAATGACTATTTATCCAATTTTAATGCTGGCAGTAATTACCAGTATTGGTAAATTATTCAGTAATCCTTCTGCAAAAAAATATATTTTAAGAATAATAGCTTTTTCATTAATATTTTTGTTTGCAGTCGGGGCCATTGGTATTATAACAAGTCTAATAATTAAACCGGGAAAAGGTTTATCTAAAGAAGCACAAATAGTATTAGGAAAAACATTAAATAAAGCAGAAGAAGAACAAAAAGTTGATGTTAAGGTCGAACGTGGTTTTTTTGCTTTTTTAAAACAGCTTATTCCTGAAAATATTTTTCAGTCCATGGAAAAAGGAGCAAGTCTGGAGTTGTTATTTTTTAGTATAATATTGGGAATTGCTGTTGGATTGTTGGATCCTCAATATTCAAAAAATGTTCTTAATATAACAGAGGGATTGTTTAAAGCCTTTTTTTTAATCATAAGCTGGATTTTATTTCTTTTGCCTTTTGGATTATTCTCACTTTTAGCCGGACAGATAGCTACGACCGGTGTTGAAACATTTAAAGCAATGTTTAAATTTGTTCTTGTTGTATATATAATCTGTCTGCTTGTTTTTATTCTTAACGTTTTAATAATTTCTTTAAAAAGGAAAGTGTCATTTATTACCAGTATAGCCGCATTAAAAGAAGCTTTATTAATTGGATTTGGTACTCAGAGTACTTTTGCTTCTATGCCGGCGGCAATCGAAGGATTAACCGGAGATAAGCTTAAAGTTGATAAAGAGATTACAAATTTATTTATTCCTATTGGAGTTGTTATAAATAGATTTAGCATGATTATTATATATACAGTGGCAACTATTTTTACAGCACAACTTTATAATATTAATTTAAGCTTTTCACAATTAATTACAACGTTGTTTTTATCAGTAGTTGCCGCTTTTGCCGGTTCTGGAATGTATACTCTTGTTTCTATTGCCTTAATTTCAATAATATTTTTGCCTCTTGGGTTACCAACAAGCGCAATAATTATTTTATTATTAGCAATAAATCCGGTTATTGATCCCTTTTTAACTGCAACAAATGTTTATACAAATTCTACATTGGATGTTTTAATAGCAGGTGATATTAATAAAAAAAGTAAAAAGAAATAAATATTAATTTAAAAAAGGATAATTTTGTGACTCATAAGAAAAAAATAGTAGGGATAATTTACGGCGGACCTTCTCATGAGGAATATTTATCTAAAAAAAGTGTTGAAACAATTCTTGACAGCATTAACCAAAGCAAATACGATTTTATTTTGCTTGAATGGTTAAAAACCGGAAATATAGTAGAATATCGATTAAACTCAAAAAAAGAGATTCAGGAAGAATTTTCTGATTTTTTAAAATTATTTTCTAAAATTAAAATTGATATTTTATTTAATGCAATGCATGGTGAAAAGGAAAATTATGGTAAAATAAGCGGTTTTTGTGAATTATTAGGAATACCCTACACCGGCAATGGTGTAATGACCAGTATTATTGGAATAAATAAGATATTAAGCAATTTTTTGTTTGAAAAAATAAAAATTGGATTACCTGAATATATATATATAAGAAAATCAAATATAAGTAATAATAATACAATAATAAATGAAGTAGAAACCAAACTAAATTACCCGGTTATTGTAAAACCTATATGCGGCGGGTCTAGTTATTGCATTTTAACTGCTGAAAATAATGAAGAATTAACTAATCAGTTAAAAAAAATACCTGAAAACATGAGCTTGTTAATTCAAAATTTTATTTATGGTAAAGAATATTCTGTAGGAATTTTTGGACGTTTTCGTGAGCAGGAAGCATTAATTAAACTTCCTGTTGCTCATATTTGTTATACAGATAAGTTTTTTGATGAAAAAACAAAACATGATGGCAACTATAAAGTTGAAATTCCATCCGGATTAAACAAAAGCCTTGAAGAACAATTGATACAGCTTGCAAAGCTTATTCATATGGAGTTTCATTTTGAAGCATTTTCTAGAACAGATTTTATAATTGATGAAAATAATCAAATATATGTTCTTGAAGTAAACACACATCCCGGATTGAGTAAAAGCAGCATAATCACCAATATGCTAAAATATGCAGGTATTGATTTTTCGGTAATAATTGACAAGATGATCAAAGATGGCTTAAGTAGAATTATTATATAAAATGTTTTAAATTATTACAAAATTTTTATTCAAAATAATTTATCTGTAATTTCAGGTGTAACCATCCATTTAACGCTATATTTTTTTAAGTCTTCATTTTTTTCTATACAAACAACAGATCCTTGCTGGAAAGTTATAATATTATTATTTTCATTTTCGGTTGTTAGAAATGAAGCTAATTTATCCATAAATGGTAAATGACCGACAAACATCAGATTATTATTATCCTGATTAATAAAAGTAGTAATTGGGATAATGTTATCATTTGGCAGCAATCCCGGTATTTCTTGAATCTCCTTATTTGAATTAACGCCTTTTACTAATATTATTGCTGTTTCTTTTGCTCTTAATTTTTCCGAATGCATTATTGATTCTACATTAATGTTTAGCTTTTTTAATAGTGAGGTAATCTTTTCAATTTCTTTTTTTCCCTGATCGGTTAAAGGTCTATTTGGATCTTCTTCTTTTGTTTTTGCTTTTCCATGCTGTACTAAATATATTAACATAAAAATCTCCTTTTTTTAATCCCAAAAATCAATAGGATTTTCTGCAAAATAATCAATTATAGAGTAATTTTCATTTTTTAGCAAATATTCTAAATCCAGCCCAAATTCATTCATAATTGCTTTAAATAACGCAAGTAAAATATTTATTCCATCTTCTTTTGATTGATTATTTTTTAGTAGAATTTTTAAAAAAGCATAATTATCTGTAATAGTATCCCTTAATTCAAAAACAGGTTTTATGTAAGGAAAAGGAATATGATTAGCTTTTTCTACAGTAAAATTTTTTAAAAGTATTTTATCAATGTTTGGTATGTGATTTAAATCTGTATCTTTAAAATCAACAGCACCGTCATTTTCTCCAAGCTTTAAATATTTACCAAGATTTTTAAACATAGGCGCATAAGCAGATTTTACTCTAAAATTAAATATTTTTATATTTTCCGGAATTGATTGTTTATTTAAAGTTTTAATTAATCTGTGATCAGGATGAAGATCTTTTAATGTAGGGTCTGTACCTAAAACTCTTTTATGCCCGTCAAATGGGATTTTATATAAAATATAAGTTCCAATTATCTGTCTGAAAGCTTTTGCCTTTGAAGAAGGACCATAAATAATTTCAATTTTAGAATTATCTAATAATTCATTATAAGAAAAATTTAAATTATTACCTTGATTATTAACAATAGTAATTGTTTTATTTTTTTTATTTATAAAAAAATTATTTATTGCATCGTTTAATAAGGAAGAAAAAGCGTTTTTTAAATTATAAACCAGCCTGGCTCCCTTGTGCGGGACTGAAAGATTTATAATAATATTTATATGATTATAAATGTTTTCTTTGCTGCACAACTGAATATATCTTCGTAAAGCAATTCCACCGCTTGAATGAACAATAAAGTTTAATTTAATTTCATTGGGATTATTGAAATATCCATTTTTATTAATATAAAAATTAAAATTTTTTTGTTTATCCGGATTTAAAATAATTATGTTTTTATTTAAAGATTTTTGATAATAAACTTTTTTCCCGTATTTTGCCCATATTTCTTCAATGATTCCTTTAAAATATATGTTTTTTACATCGCTTTCTAGTGTTCCGTAAAAATCATTTCCTTTGTAATTTGTTAATTTTTTATAAAATTTAAATTTAGGAGCACGGCCATGCATAAGAGCAAATAATCTATTTGACATGAGCCATATTGAAATATTAGTTCGATATGGACCAATAAGATTTGCAACGATTAAACGATTATATTTACTTCCGATAATATTTGATGAACAAAAAAATTGTTCGTTGTTGTATTGATTATTATTAGCGAAGTAATTATTATAATAATACCCATTGGGATTATTTAAATTTTTAACAAGTAACGAATCTTTTGTTAAAAGATCTCCATTATCAAACATGCCGGGAATATAGATAAACGGATATGAAATGTTATTTGAAAATATAAAAAAATTTTGTATTATTAATAAAAATATAATAATAAATTTAACAAGATAATTATTTTTCATAAATTTTATTTTATATTATATTAAAATATAATTTTATAAAGAAAGCAAATTTTTTCAAAAATTTTTATAAATTTATTGCTTAATTTGTAAATGGATGTTATTTTTTAATAAATTGTAAAAAAATTGTATTTTTATTAAGGAGGAAATATGGAATTTTTTACAAGAATTTCAAAAAAGACCCCAAAAACAAAGAGACCTGAAACAAAATATGAGTATTCTTTACTTACTTCAATAAGGAAAACTCCTTTTAAGCTCAACAAAACAAACAAATTTACTATTGGGAGAAAAACGAAAAATGATATAACGATCCCGCAGTATACAACTTCAGATCTTCACGCTACAATTAAATGGGTAAAATCCGGATTTAAAGTAACTGATGAAAACTCAACAAATGGAACATTTCTTAATGGAAAAAGAATTTATGAAACTACTTTTTTAAAAAGCGGAGACAAAATCAAAATAGGAAAGTTTGTAATTAAGTTTAAAGCTACTAAAATTAGAGTAAAAAAGAAAAAATGATTTGTAAAATCTGTTCTTCCATAACAGAAAGAATAGAAGACATTAAAAAAAGCATTATTTATTATAAATGTAAAAAATGTGATTTTATATTTATTGATGAAGAAAGCATTTATTCCCCGGAAAAAGAAGAATTAAGATATTTAAAACATAACAATACCTTGAGCAATCCTGGTTATGTTGAAATGTTTGAAAATTTTATTGAAAAATATATAGTTTGTTATAATAATAAAATTAAAAGCATTTTGGATTTTGGTTGCGGCTCTGTTCCTGTTTTAGCAAAATTACTAAAAGACAGGGGATATATTGTAGATATTTATGACAAATATTTTTTCCCTGAAAAAGAGTATCTAAAAAAAAGATATGATTTAATTGTTTTATCAGAAGTAATTGAACATTTAAAAAATCCTCTTAAAGAACTAAAGCATTTAAAAGAATTTCTAAATAAAGATGGAAAATTTATAATCATGACTTTATTTCATACAGGGAACAAAAATGAATTTTTAAAATGGTGGTACAAGGAAGATTTTACTCATATTTCTTTTTTTTCTCAAAAGACATTTAAATATTTAACAAAACTGTTAGACATGAAATTATTAATAATTGACAATAAAAAAATTTGTATTTTACAGAAAATATGAATTATTTTTAACTGTAGATGACACAGACCAGTATTGAATATTCCGAAGTGGAATGCAGAGTTTTTTATTTAATTTTTAAAATTTAATATCAAATGAATAAAAATTAGAATCAACAGGCATTTCTTCTTCGATAATTTTTTCCACATATCCATAAGTCGGCCCTTTTGATAATGCTGTTTTAAGAATTGTTAATTGATGCTCTGTCCCTATTGCATAAACTTCAACAGAACCATCCCATAAATTTTTTACATAGCCATAAACACCAATTCGACTAGCAATATGATTTGTGAAATATCTAAAACCAACTCCTTGTACTCGTCCTTTAACAATGTACTTTTTGGCTTTTTTCATTCTACAGTTACCGATTTTGCTAAATTTCTTGGCTGGTCAATATCACAGCCTATTTTTTTTGCAACAAAATAAGCAAAAAGCTGTAATGGTATTACAGTTAATAATGGAGAAAAAATAGACTCTGTTTTTGGAATTTCAATAATATCGTCTGCTAATTTTGAAATTTTATCGTCTTTTTCATAACATACTGCTAAAATTTTTCCTTTTCTTGCTTTAATTTCTTCCATATTTGATATAGTTTTATCATAAAGATTATCTTTTGGTACAATAAAAATTACCGGAGTCTTTTCATCAACCAATGCAATTGGTCCATGTTTAATTTCTCCTCCCGGAATACCTTCAGAATGAAGATAACTTATTTCTTTTAACTTTAATGCTCCTTCAAGTGCAACAGGATAACTTAATCCTCTGCCCAGGAATAAAAAGTTGTTCATACTAGAATATTTTTTTGCAATGTTTTCAATTTCTTTTGATTTTGCTAAAATTTTATTTATTTTTGAAGGAATTTTTTGTAATTCAATTAGAAGTTCTTGGCCTCTCTGTAAGCTTAAATCACGCATTCTTCCCATAAGCAACGCAAATAGATATAACACTGTTAGCTGAGAAGTAAAAGCTTTAGTTGATGCAACAGCTACTTCCAGTCCTGACCTTACATAAGTCCCGCCATCACTTTCTCTTGCTATGGTGCTTCCAACGACATTGCAGATACCCAGTACTTTTGCTCCTTTTCTCTGAGCTTCTCTCATTGCAAATAAAGTATCAACTGTTTCTCCGGACTGGCTTATTGCAAAAAACATTTTATTTTTTTCAATAATCGGATTTTTATATCTTACTTCTGAAGAAATTTCTACTGTAGTGCACATTCTTGCAAGCTCTTCAATTGCATATGCACCAACAAGTCCTGCGTGATAGCTGGTACCGCAGGCTATTAATCCAATTCTTTCCAAATGAAATAATTCTTGGCTGGACAAGTTTAGTCCTCCAATCCTTGATGTTCCAATATTTTCTAAAATCCTTCCAGCATATGCTCTTTCAATACTTTCAGGTTGTTCAAATATTTCTTTTATCATAAAGTGAGAAAAATCACCTTTGTCCATATGTGATAATTCAAAATCAATTGTATCAATTTGTTTTGATATTTCACTCAATCTAAAATCACGGGTAATAAATTTTTTCTTTTCTACTCGTGCTATTTCATAATCATTAAGATATACAACCTGTTTGGTGAATATTAAAAATGCATTTACATCACTTGCCACAAATGTTTCATCATCACCTATTCCTAATATTAATGGACTTCCTTTTCTTGCTGCCATTAGATATTCCGGATCATCTTCACACATGGCAACAATACCAAATGCACCTTCTAATTGAAATAAAGCTTTATGAAAAGCATCTTCAAGATTGTCTTTATAATATTTTTCGATAAGAAATGCGATAATTTCAGAATCTGTTTCTGTTTTAAATTTAAATCCTTCGGATTCTAATTTTTTCTTTAGATATGTGTAGTTTTCAATAATTCCATTATGAACTATTGAAATTTTATTATTCTGACTTGTATGAGGATGAGCATTTATATCGTTTGCTGCTCCATGAGTTGCCCATCTTGTATGAGCTATTCCGGTTTTACCTTTAATGTTTTTTGGTAATGTTGATTCCATAGATACGATTTTTCCGGATTTTTTATATGTTTTTAAAGAGTTCCTGGATAAAACAGATATTCCAGAAGAATCATAGCCTCTATATTCCAGTCTTTTTAGACCTTCAATTAAAACCGGGACACAATTTCTTTCCCCAATATAACCAACTATTCCACACATGTTTTACTCCTTGTAAATAATTCTTTTTAATTGTCTGTCAGATAATTTTTTTCCTTTAAAAAGATGATTGCTTACTTCTTTTGAAATTATAGAATAAATTTCTTTATTTTTGTAACCTTCTTTTTGCAGTTCTTTATGTCTATTAATAATATAATCAGTTTCTGACTCAGAAAAAAAAGACAGCAGTTCTTCATATAGTTTTGTAAAATTAACAGAATACATAGGAATAATTTGTGATAATCTTTCTTTTAACTCGTTAACCATATGAATATTCATAACAGTAAGGCCTTTTTCCTGAATTCAGGAAAATTATCGGTATATTTTATTAAAAAATAGCATTTTTTAATAAAATATACAAATTAATTATTATTTTTTTTATCTTTTTATTAATATTTAATCCAAAATCTCAATAAATTGATATTTTATTAATTTTAATTCATTAATCTTGCGATATATTGATATGAAGATTTCAAATTTACTTTTTTAATTTTATATGATATTTTTTTATGACTGCTTTTAAGAGAAAAATATATGGCTAATAAAAATAATTGCGAAAAAATGTCGACTAATTTTATTCCTAAAGAATTTAATAAAAATCAAAAAGATCCACATTTTTATAGAAACAGAAAATATGATTTGTCAAAGCATAGAAATTTAACAGCAGAGGAAATAGAAGTTCTCGCAAAAAATAATAATTTTGCAGAAGACTGGAATGAAATTTTTGTAGCAAAAGAATTTAATCCGAACTTAATTAAAAATTGTGAATTTTTTGGAAGAGTAATAATAGGAAAATTATCACACGGATTTCTTGAGTATAATGATTTGAAATTACCAATCGGTTTATCAAATTCTACGATTATTTCATGTGAAATTGGCGACAATGTCGCAATTAGAGATGTTCATTATTTATCTCATTATATAATAAATAAAAAATGTATTCTTTTTAATATTCATGAAATGACAACAACTAATCATGCAAAGTTTGGAAACGGAATAATAAAAGAAGGAGAAAGCGAAGATTTAAGAGTATGGCTTGAAATTTGCAATGAAAATGAGGGAAGAAAAGTTTTACCTTTCGAGTCAATGATTCCTGCAGATGCATATATTTGGTCTAAATTTAGAGACGATCAAAAATTAATGGAACTGCTAATAAAGATTACGGATAATATTTTAGATAAAAAACGTGGGTATTATGGCGAAGTAGGTACACGCTCTGTTGTTAAGAACAGCAGAATTATCAAAGATGTAAAAGTCGGAGAACATGCATACATAAAAGGATCCAATAAATTAAAAAATTTAACAATCCTTTCGTCAAAAGAAGAACCTTCTCAGGTAGGAGAAGGTGTTGAACTGGTAAATGGAATTGTTGGCTATGGGTGCAAAATATTTTATGGCTCCAGAGGTGTTAGATTTTTAACAGGAAGAAACACTCAGTTAAAATATGGGGCAAGACTTATCAACTCTGTACTTGGAGATAACTCAACAGTGTCTTGTTGTGAAATATTAAACAATTTGATTTTTCCGTTTCATGAGCAGCATCATAACACTTCATTTTTAATAGCAGCAACAATTTTAGGACAATCAAATATTGCTGCTGGAGCAACAATTGGATCAAATCATAACTCAAGAGCACCTGATGGTGAGATAGTAGCAGGAAGGGGATTTTGGCCGGGATTATGTACAAACTTTAAACATAACAGCAAGTTTGCTTCTTTTGTTTTAATAGCAAAAGGTTCTTATAATTATGAGTTAAATATTAAATATCCTTTTTCTCTTTTATCAACAAATTTGAAGGAAGAAGAAATTAATATTGTGCCCGCGTATTGGTTTGTTTACAATATGTATGCTGTTGCAAGAAACACATATAAATTTCAAAAAAGGGATAAACGAATAATAAAAACACAAAATATAGAATTCGAATATTTAGCACCGGACACGGTTAGTGAAATCCTTAAAGCAATAAGCAGAATCGAATATCTTGTAGGGAAAAAAATTAATGATTCTGCCAAAAACAATAGCTCATATGAAGAATTAATTAGTGCAGGGAAAAAATATTTAAAAAATAATGATGCTCAAGAAATTGAAATAAATGATCCGGAAGCCATGAAAAGATATGGTGCAAAAATATTAAAACCTATTCAAGGGATAAAAGAATATAAAAAAATGTGTTTATACTTTTTTTTGTATAATATAATTAATTATTTTAAATTTAATGGAAAAAGCAGTTTTGAGGATTTTGAAAATAAAATTAAGACTCTATACAAAAAAACAGTATCTTTTAATTGGTGGAATATTGGCGGACAAATTATGCCGGAAGAAGGTTTAGATAAATTAAAAGATGATATAAAAAAAAGAATAATATTGGATTGGGAGAGTATTCATAAGAGATATGATTTGTTGTGGGAAAAATATCCGGAACAAAAAACCAGGTATGCTTTATATGCATTAGAACAGACAATTGAGAAAAACTTAAAAGATATGCAAAAAAAAGATTGGGAGAAAGTATTTATTCAGGGAATAGATATCATCCAGAATGTATTAAACTTATCAATTTCATCAAGAGAAAAGGATTTTTCTGATCCATTTAGAAAGATGATCTATAGCAATGAAAAAGAAATGAATTCTGTATTAAAAAGCATTGATGATAATCCGTTTTTGGATGAATTAAAAAATCAGACAAATTTTTTTATACGTGTTTTAAAAAGTATTTTGAGTACAATGTAATAAGACTTACCCTTTAATTATATAAGCATCTTTAAAGCCGTATTTTCTAATATTACTTAAATAAATATCGATTTTATT
>CAZYID010000013.1:0-27481 GCA_964646595.1 uncultured Spirochaetales bacterium
GGATAGTTCTTTGACTCATTTTGGCTTTCTTTTTTAGAAAGACCGCCATCTTTTTCAAACTACAAGCTTCTATTTTCAAACTACAAGCCTTGAGTTTCAAACTATAAGCTTCTAATTTCAAACTTCTCTATATGAATTCAGAAAAAAAAAATATTATTTTATTAAAAAATAATATTTCTCTTCTTTTTCTTTCTTTTTTCTCTTCTTCTCTCTCCCGGCTAATTATCTGCGTAATATGTTTCTCCCTCAACAAACGCATATTCCTAGCGCTGCTAAAACCTTGTTTTAGTCAGCGATAGGAATCTAGCGTTTGCTTGAGGAGGAACATATTAACGACAGATAATTATATGACAGGTGCAGTAAGAAATAAATGAATAACAGAGTAAGAGAGCCATGAGCCGCAGGCTCATGTGCCCCCCGCATAGGGGTACTATAAAAAAACCTGCAATAAGTATAGTACTTATTACAGGCCAATATATATTTATATAATAGCTATTATAAATTTAGCTTTATGCTTTTTGATATTTTACGTCATTAATAACATTTTTTAGCTGGCTACCGGGACGAAACTTAATTCGTGTATTAACTATATAACTGCTGTTAAAATCGTCTTCAGTTTCTGCGCCGCTGCTTTTTATTTTTGCGTAAAAACTTCCAAAGTCACCAAGGCGAATAATATTACCGTCAGAAAGTTCTTCAGGTATAACCTGAACCAATGCTTCAAGTACAGCCATTGTGTCAATAGAGCTCACTGTTGACATATCTGCTATTCTTTTAGAAAGCTGTCTTAATGATAATTCGCCGGAGCTTTTGTTTACAGCATAAATCTTTCTTGGCATGCTGAGATCAGCAGGATTAATTCTTTCAATTAATGAATATTTTATAGCCATTTTTTTTACCTCCTTATTATATTAAATTTTATATAAAGCCCTACAGGCTTTTAAAAGATTATTTTTATTATTAAAAACAATGAATTTATAAAATATACTATATCTGTAAATATTTTTTGTCATAGAAATGCAAATTGTTTGTAAAAAGGTCGTAAAAAGGAAAATATTTGACAGGAAACCCAAGGGTTGACAAAACTTGCTCCACGTACAGGGGTAGAATTTTTTATTCGATTTTTACATAAATTGACTAAATTTTAATGTTTTTAAAATATTTAAATTTTTAAAAATAATATAATATTGAAAAAAAATATATTTTAATATATAATTTAATAAAAATCATATAAAGAGAATAATTATGGAACATCATTTTACTTTAGATTATTGGATTGATGATAATTGGTATGTTGGTAAATTAAAAGAAATACCAGGTGTCTTTAGTCAGGGTGAAACTTTAACTGAACTTGAAGAAAACATAAAAGATGCGTATAAATTAATAATATAAGAAGAAAGTGATATTAAAATTTCTAATGAAAAAAAAAGTAAAGATTTGGTCATACAAATTTGAAAAGACATGGCAGTAGGCATGATTTATATTTAAACTCTAAAAATGGTAAAGTTTCACCAATTCCCAGACATCCAGAATTAAAAGAATCACTTTGCAAACTAATTAAAAAACAACTCGGTTTAGATTAATACTAGCTCATTTTTTTCTAATAATTAATTTTTTCCTCTTTTCTTCTCTTCAACTTCTATCTCCCTTTCCAGCTAATTATCTGTCTAAACATGTTCCCCTTACAACAAGTATATTTTTCCTAGCGTTGCTAAAAACTCTTGTTTTTAGACAACGATAGGAAATAACACTTGTTGTGAGGAACATGTTTGAGCAGATAATTAATTGACAAGTGAAGAAAGGTAATGATGAAATACAGAGAAAGCAGGTTCAGGGCTGCAAGCCCTGAGGCCTCCCGCACAGGGATTCACCTCTTTGCCCTGCTTATAAAAAATTCTATTGATCTATTATAAGTTTTTTCATCTATGTCATTAAAATAACATGCTGGTAATTCGCCTCTTTTTTTATGATATTGAATGCACTTACAGCAAATTCCATGATTGTCGCATGGATAACTGCAATTACAAAAACTTTTATTTTGCGCTTGTAAACAATCCATAAATACTCCAATAATAATTTGTTTTAAAATTTACTTCTTATATTTCTTCATCTTATCATCAAACATTTTTTTTAATTTTTCCTGATCATATGAAAGTTTTGAGAACAAAAATTGATCTTTAGCTATTATTTCTGCTATTTTCTTAATATCATAACATAAATTTAACTGATTTTTCTTATTAAATTCGCTTGATCCAAAATAATTGCTGCGTACTGATTCCAGTTCATTTATAGTCCTAGCGCTCTTTATCAATCTTATTATAGATTTATTTATTGCTTTTCCTGCTTCATTTAATATTTCCTTCTGTGTTTTACTTATAAAATTTTTTTGATTTTTTAGCATTTCTAAACGAGATGTTTTTTCTTCTTCTTCCTTTTGCTTTTGTTTTTTAAGCTTTTCTCTAAATGTTTCACGGTAAGTTTTCCCTTTTTTCTTATTTGATACTTGTTCTTTTTTAACCTCTGGTTTATCTTCAGGAGCAATATCCTTTAGTTTTTCTTTTTCTCCAACCATAATAGGTTTTGTTCTTATCCTTTGCAGTCTCTTGGGGGGCTTTCTAGCAGAAACTGGTTTATTTACTTCTTTTGAAATATTTATATTTTCAACAATATGAGTTAAAGGTTCCCTGCCGACACCATATTTATCTAAATTATAATTTAATGTCCTAAATTCCATTTCATCTTTAACTCCTAAAAATTCATATATTTCTTCTTTACTGCTAAGCCTTCCTAAAAAATCATTTAATTTATGTAAAAAAATCGATTTTTCCGGAGTCGGAATAATATTTTTATTAACAATATTCTTGATATGTCCTTTCCCAATATAACTTGTTCCATCATATGTAAAAATCTTTCCGCTATTATATAAATTATCAATAATTTCTCTTCTTATATCAACATTAAAATCTTCTTCGTCTAATTTTTTATTCCTAATAAGACCCAAAATAACAGCATGCGGTTTAATAAAATTTGTTAATCCGCATAACACTCCTTCAATTTCTTTATTTATATCTTCTTCTTCAAACATATCCTCTGCATTTTCTTCTTCAAAAAAGTCTTCAGCATCTTCATTAGGCTCGGAACCGGTTGATGATTTTAAATTTTCCATTTTTTTATTTTTTTCATTTTTTTTATCTATAAAATCAGCTGATTTTTCATGTTCTTTCATCCCTTGAGATTTTTGAATTTTACCCTTTACTTTATATTTTTCTATCTTATGAATTAATTCTTCAAACAATTTTTTAGCTTTTTCATTAAAGTTTAATTTTAAATACATTAATTTTACTTCATCAAGATTAAAATCTGCATGATCAAAAACATTTTTTAAATTATTATGAATTAATTTTAAACTATTTCTAACTTCTTCATTCTTGATAGAAACTAATAGCTTGTTGTCAATTTCATCTAATATTGATTCTGGAGAAATTCTACTTAAGTGAATTAATAAACTTGTTAAACTACCTGAATGCTCCGGATTTTCTCTTTTCTTTTCATCTTTCTTTTCATCAATCACCTGTTGAGATTCACTAACACTGGATAATTCTTCCCACAATTCTTTCATTTTATTTACAATTGTTCTAATATTCTTCATGTTTCCCGGACTTAACTTTTTCTCAAAAAATTTTATATTTTTCTCAATGTCTCTTCCATTTAATGCCGGCTTAAAAACTGAATCATTTATTGATGTCATCAAAGCCTGAACTTCAGAATCAAATTTGTCTCCTTCAAAAACCGGCAATATTGTTTCTGTTACAATTTTCGAAATTGCTTCCGGATAACAAGTTGTTAAAAAAGATAATAATTCAGTAATTTTATCTTCAGCTTTTTTATTTTTATCTTCATGGATTTCATGCGCTCTTTCTCTTACTTTGTCCATTATTTCTTTTCTTGTTTTAATTGCCCGTTCTTCGATCTTTCTTATTATCTCTACTTCTCTTTTATTTAACTTATTAAACTCTTCTCTTACTATCTGTTCTTTTAATAAATCTTCTGTGCTTTTAATACTGCTTACTTCTCCTTGATCCCATTCTTTAACATCTTCCTCTGTAAAAAAGTCAGAATCTTCTTCTATTCCTGCTGATAAAGGTTCTTCCTTCAACTTATCAATAAGCTCTTCTTCAATATCTATTGAATCTTTTTGTGTTAAATCTTCATTATGTTCTTTAACATGATCTTCTTCATCTTCTTTTTTATTTTCTTGTTCAATGTTTAGTAATTCTTCTTCTAAAGCTTTAGCAGGTTTTCCTTTTATTTCGATTTCTTCTTTTTTTTCATCCCAGGAAGTCAAATCTAAATCTTGAAAAGACTCCTCTTTTATATAATCATCTACGTTCATTATTTCTTCATTATTATTTACATCAAAACCAATATCTTCAGATTCCATTAATTCGATTGGTTCTGCTTCTGAGGTGCTTTCTATTTCTTGAATTAAATCTTCTTCCTCAATACCGGCTGCTTCACTTTCCATAACATTTTCTTGAGAATCAATACTTACCTGTTCATCCAAAATTTCATTTTCATCCTGAATTCCCTGATCTTTCTGATCTTCAATCGGCACTTCTTGTTCTTTAGAAGGAACACCTTTTTTCTTGTTGAGAAAATTAATAACATCACTAATAATCACATTAGTGATGCCAAAAGA
This sequence comes from uncultured Spirochaetales bacterium, assembly GCA_964646595.1. Taxonomy (GTDB): domain Bacteria; phylum Spirochaetota; class GWE2-31-10; order GWE2-31-10; family JAFGQB01; genus CAZYID01. The sequence goes on from CAZYID010000013.1 coordinate 4,700, forward strand.
TTCTTTATATTTTACAAATTTTTCTTCTGTTGCATTTTTTAAGTTTTCCAAATATTTAATACGCCTATAAAGAGGATCTCTTGACCGTAAAACATAAACTGCTGCAAAAGCTATATCCTCGTCAGTTAATTTAAGGATATCTTTTAATCCTCCTTTTTCCGGCACATATGAATTTTTTAATAATTTTAATAATTTTTGTTTTTCCGGAATAGATAAAGTGTATCTATTTGCAAATTCTAATATCATTTTCCTTGGGGGATCATCATTAGTTGATAATAAATAAAACAACAATTTTCTCTGTGATTTAAAGGTTTCGTCTGCCATAGGATCAATTTCCTGCTGCTGTTTAATAAACTTCTGTCTTGCGCCTGATCCTTCCAATGTTAAAACATAATCAGCAAGTTCCACTATATCTGAATATATGTTCAATCCTTTTTCGGTTTTTTTCTTAAATTTGGTTTCACATATGTTAATTTCATTATTAATAAAATCAATATGTTTTTCATATTTATCCCAATATTTCCTTAATTTTAACCAATCTAATCTTTCATTATCATCTTTATTTTCAAGCTGCTTATTCATCCATTCTTCATTGATCATTTCTTTTGGAACTTCCATTTCTTTTTCAATATTTTGTATTAATGTATTAATAGTTGATAGTAGATGTCTATAATGAATATTATTCATCATGCCTTTTAAATATTTTATCTTATCTTTTGCTTTATCAAGACCATCAAAAAGTTCTCTTAGCAGTCCGCCTTCTCTGCCTTTAATCAAAATATATTCTTTAATCTGGTTATTAATAATTTCTTTTATATAATCCTTATCCTTATACTCATTTTTTACCCACTCAAGTAATGTTGCTATTTTACTTTCAAGAGTTAATAACGGATCTACTTCTTTTTCAATTCTACGTATAACCTCGACTATCTCATTAAGCCTTGTTTTTGTTTCATTATCATCAGTATATTTTGCTGCCATGAAATAATTTTTTGCAATAGTCTCAAAGTTCATGTTCTTACTTCTAAATCCATTATCTAATGCATTGATTGTGTCCAAAAAATTTTCCTTTTTGCTTTTCATAATCCCTACAACAAAACCTTTAACATCATCTTTATCTTTAAGTTCTTCTAATTTTTCTATATACTTGCGTCCATCTTCAAGTGCTTTTAAAAAATCATCAGCATTTTCTAATAATTCTTTTGATTCATCGCTTTTATCAATTTTAAAAATTGATTTATCTTCTTTAATCTCATATTTTACGATCTCAATATCTTCAGATAATATTTCACCTGAGTTTATTTTATGATCATAGTCCTTTATTTGTTCTTCAATTGCTTCCTTTTTATACTTTTCTTTTTCAGGGTAATCAATATCCAAAAAATCTGATATTTCTACAAAAGGCAGATCTATGTCTTCAAAATCATTAATAGCATCAATCTTTGATTCATCAATCTTTGGCATAAGCTCTTTATAGTTTTTTAATTTATTATTTATCACATTAATGTGCTGGCTAACTTTTTTTACAATCTGCGGTTCATGTTCAAATAAGGATTTTAAATCATCATAAACACCTTCAAATAAAATTTTTTGAGTGTCTATCGGAACATTATTCACTTTTTTATAAATATCTACAAACTTATCTCTGACTAAAATTCTTCCCATATTCCTAATTGAACCAAAAATACCGTTATAATCCGGATCATTAGATAATTTATGCAATTCTCCTTTTTTCTCAGTAGAATTTTTTGACATCAAAAGTCTTTCTCTTAATATTTTTAATTTTTTTTCTTCTTCTGTGTGTATTTTAATTAAATTATCTCTCATATTTCTAATTTTTTTTACTATAAATGCATCTTCTCCTGTTTTAGCTGCAATTTTATTAGCCATATCTTCTAAATACTGCTCGCTTGCCCGCATCCCAAATTCTTTTTCAATCTTCTTTGTTTTTAATGTTATTGCTCCAATTATCTTTCCCCACCCTTTATCATACATGTTATCTTCAAAATCTGAATAATGATATTCGAGTCTCGGATCTAATTTTATAGTACTTATTATATTAACTGCGTCTTCATCAGAAAAAGAATTAATATTTTTTAACACCGCATCTATATTTTTAGTTTTTTTAATTTCTTTATATACATTATCAAGATAATCCATTGTGTCTTTTATTTTTACTTGTTTCTCATTTTTGTTCCCTTTTTGCTTTTCTTTTTCTATCTCTTTTCCTTCCTCTTTTCCTTTTCCTTTTATCTTTTCTACTTTTTGTTTATCAGGAATTTTGTCATCTAAAATATTAAATAAATGAATAAACTTATCAAATATTGCTTCAAGATCATTTCTTAACTCATCATGTTTAATTGAATGAATAATATTCTCTTTTTCTTTTTTTAATAATACACATTTATCCTTTACTAAAGGCTTAGCTTCTAATTCTCTTAAAATTTTATTTACTGTTTCTTTTTCAACATAAAGGTCATAATTTAAATAAAAATAATAAGTCATGTAGGATTTAAATTGTATAAACAACTCTTTGTTTTTTATTGAATCAATTCCAGGAAGTTGTTCTATTTTTTTAAATTCTTTCTTTAGTTCATTTCTATCTAATTTCTTGCTGCCCAGCATAGACATAAAACGTGAATAAGGAATATTTATTTCTTTATTATTTAAGGCTAAACTTTTAAGGATTTTTTTTACTAATTCTTTAACAACAAATTCCTTAACATTTGTGACTACCATTTTATATCTGCCCTGCTGTAATCCTTCATTCCATGCTTTATAATGAGAAATTTTCTTTGTATATTGTATTTTATATTTCATTTCTTCCCATTTATTAGGAAGCTCAATATTCCTATATTCATTAGATCTATTTTCAAGAGAACTAATATCATTTTGAGAAATATTTTTAGTTTCAAAATTCTTTATATAATCAACAAAATCTTTTTTTGCACTCATAACCTGAATAGAATTAAAAATATCAATTAATATTCTATTAATATTAGATGAAATTATTTTCTCTGTTTTTTCTAATTCTTTGTAAACATCTGAAATATCGCCGGACAATATTTTTTCTTCAGCTTCAGAAATTACTTGTTTGACCGATTTGTCACTTTCTATATTTTTAACAATAAAATCAGAAAAATCTTTTTGTAAAGATTTTAAAGATGTATCGTTTTGAAATAAATCTATTAAATTTTCTAATATAATTTTATTCTCTTTTATTGACTCAAAATTTTGAGTTAAATATTTTTTTAATACTTCACTGTTATAATTACTTTCTTTTAACAACTCTGTTATGCTTTCAGCTTGTTGGATACTATGAAAAAAATAAGCATATTCCTGTTTCTTTTTTGCAGCATAATCTAAAGCTTCTTTTCGTAATAAAAATTCTTGTTTTTCTCTTAATTGATTTAGTAAAGTTTTTATTTTTTCATAATTACCTTTTGATGATATTAACTTTTTTGAAATATTTTTTTTATCTTTAATGAAAATCCTATCCCACTTATTATATAAAGAATCAGTTTTATTTAATAATCTTAAAAATTCTATTTTTGATGAAAGAGTAGATAAATTATCTAAAAAAATGGATGATTTTATATCCTCAGGTAAACTTTGAACAAAATGCTGTTTTTGATGTTTTGAGTTTAGCGTTAAATACTGATCGACAAATTCATTTGCCGTTTGATCTATCTTAGACAAATTAATCCCTCGTTTTTATGATTAATAAATTTAAAAAAGATTTTTATAATATGTATTAATTATTATAATATTTTTTATTGATTTATGATAAAATTTATTTAATAAATTATTTTTAAATAAAAATTTTTTACATATTTATAAAAAGGATTTACATTGGTTGATAATTTAACAAAAAGCAATAAATTATTAAATAAAATCTTTAATAATGATGAAATTCAAATAATTAAAACCAAAATAAAAAAAACAAAACCTGAATATATCATATACTGTTCCTTTGAAAACAGGTTTGCAAAAAGCGGCGGGCTGGGAGCAGTTACACAAACAATTTTACCTTATTTGAACTCCTATAATCCAGGGACAAAAGCAATTTTAATAACTCCCTTTTATTCAAATATTATAAATGAAAAAAGTATTAAAAAGATTAATTTAAAAACTTCTGTTCCTTTCGATAACAATAATATAGAAACTGAAATTTTAGAATATAACTTAAAATACTCATCCCCAAAAAATGGAAAATTAAACGAATACTACATAAAAGCAAAAGGTTTTTTTAATTCAAAAAACAGCATAAATGATCCCTATATTTATGATCAAAATAATACAAAAAAAAATAATGAAAATTTATTATTAAATTCTTTATTTTATTGTAAAGCAGTCCCATATATTCTCAACAAATTAAAAATAAAAAATAATATTATATTTCATTTACAAGACTGGCAGACCGGATTAACAGCTTTAACTTCAAAAGAAGCACTGCTAAATAATATTTTAGAATCCTGCTCTACAACAATAACATTGCATAATTCATATGATCAATCTATTGATAAAAAATATTTAAAAAAAATAACAAGCAGATTGCTTCCGTTAAAAAAACCTACAGTATTACAAATTGCTCTTCAACTTGCTGATACTCCAATTACAACCGTTAGCAAAAACTTTTCAAAAGAGTTTACAAAAGATAAAATCCAGAAAGAAAATTTTGCGCCTCATCTGCAAAAAATTTTTAAACAAATTAAAATTACAGGAGTTAATAATGGAATGTTTATTGATTTTCCTGAAGAATATAAAAACAAAAAAAAGTTAAATATAAAAGATATAAAAACAATAAAAAATACAGCTCGAAAAAAACTTCTTGAAATTTTAGAAGAATATCCTAAAACCGAATGTTTTGGTGAACTAACATATAAAGACAAATCAATAACACATTTACCTGATACTATTCCAATCTTTGTGATGACCGGAAGACTTGACTTTAGTCAAAAAGGTTATGATGTATTTTTAATGGCTTTAAAAAAAATTAAAAAAGATCATATAAAAGCAGTGTTAACACCAAAGCCCGTTAAAGATTCGGATCTAAATTTTTTTAAAAAAATAACAAAAGAATGCAAAGGCAATATAATAGTTTTTCCTAAAAACATGACCCACGGATTTGGAGAGCTGCAAATGGGAAGCACATTTGGAATAATGCCCTCAATTTATGAACCGTTTGGAGCAGCGGTAGAATACATGGTAAAAGGCACAGTAGTTATTGCACGAAAAACAGGAGGGCTAATAAATCAAATTAATAGTAATTGCGGAATTCTCTATAGAGAAAGCTCTGATAATTATACTTTAGAAAATATTATAAACTTTTCTAAAGCAGGCAGTAATATAAAAAAAAGAGCAAATAATAAATGGGTAAAGGATATGACAGATGCTTTGTATATCACGCTAAATCAGGCAAAAAATACATATCAAAATAAAAATTATAAATATTATAGAATGATTAAAAATGGATTAAAAAAAGCAAAAAAATTCAGCTGGCAAAAAAGCGCTAAAAAATATTTTAAGATTTATAAAAAAAAATTCAAATAAATTAAACTCTGTCCCCTATGTCGGTAATTAAATTATACGATAACCGTATTGGATGTCAATTTTAATATTATTTATGACAGGCGACTTTTAGCAAGCTCTGTCCCTCTCAATAATACTCCGCCAGAAACTCAAGATTTTTATTTTTAATGTCGAAAATTTGGTAATTCACTTTTTTTAGAGGTTTATTATGAAAATAAATTTTTTAGTTGCAGCTTTATTAATTTTTTCATTAAATTTTATTATCAGTGATGATTATAAAAATCATACTATACAAAAAGGTGAAACCATCTGGCGAATAAGTAAAAATTACAGCGTTACTGTTGAAGAAATATGCAAAATAAATAATATTGACGATATTACTAAAGTAAAAACCGGAACAACACTCAAAATACCAATAATTAATTTAAATAAAACTCAAGAAAATATCAATCAAAAAAAATATAAAACTTACACAATCACAAAAGGCGACACATTATGGAGTCTCAGCAAGAAATTTCAAACTAATGTTGATGAACTTATAAAAATCAACAACATAGATGATTTTACAAAAATTAAAAGCGGATTAATTATAAAAATACCTGTTACTGCAAATAAAAATAATACATTAGAAGACAACAATGAAGATTATAAAATCCACCAATTAAAAAAAGGTGAAACAATCTGGCGAATAAGCAAAAAATATAAAGTTTCAGTTCAGCAAATTTGCAAATTAAATAATATCAATGATTTAAAAAATATAAAACAAAATGCTAAAATATTAATTCCTATAAAAGTTAAATACCTTAATTATGAACTCCCTTTAATGGGAAAAATTAGCATTTTTAAAACATCAAATTTCTATGGAATTCATATTTTTACACAAGAAGAGATAAAAGAACGAAATGTATGTTCAATTGATAAAGGAGAAGTAAGCTATATTGACAGTATTCCGGGATATGGTTTAACAGTATTTATCAAACATGACAATGGATTGCTATCCACTTATTCCGGTCTTGAAAAAATAAATGTTAAAAAAGGTGATAAAGTTAATTCTAATCAAACCATTGGTGTCGCAGGTAATTTAAGCAGGTATAAAAAATATGGAATTCTTTTTTCAATTCAACATAAAGGTAATGGATTAGAATTTGACCAAGATAGAAAAAAGTTTATTAAAACATTAATCTAAAATATTGACTCTTTTTATATTTTAGATTAATTCTTTTTAAAAAAAAGGTGTTCAAAAAAGTAATGTTTGAACACCTTTTTTAGAGTATTTTTCTGAAAAAAAAGTCATTACCTATACAATAACTTTATTTTTATCTAACACCTTTTTCTATAAGGACTTTTAATTCTTTTATATTTTCTGGTGTAACAGTTCCAACACCTGTATCTATGTGAAGACCTGGTATTTTATATTTTTTGTTTAGAACAATCTGCATTACTGGAAAATAGCCCTGTAAATAAAGCACTTGGTCAAAAGACGCATTTACATATCCTTTTTCAATACCTTCTATAGTTGCAGGAGACAAATCAATACCACCTGTTGTTATATCACCCGGCTTTTTCCCTGCTGCTTTTAAAACGGCCATTAAGTTAGCAGTAATATTTCCATGTTGAGTTCCTATTGCTTTTAAATCCGGATTACTTTCGATAAAAGCTGTAAGAATAGGTACGCATAATGATCCTTCTCCGTCTACTTCCGCAGAAATATCCAGCTTTTGAACTTTTAATCCTGCATCTGTTAATGCGTCATAAATACCTTGAGGACTTTTGCTTCTACCTTCTTGAGAAAAAAGACCATAAACAAGAGCTTTATCTCCAGCCTTAAGATTACCTGATCTGATCATTGCTGTACCGGTTAAATAACCACCTGAATATAATTCTGCACCTGCATAACCAAAACCTAAAGGCTGATACTTTTTTTCAATGCTTGGCAGAGGATTATTACCGCTTGTAACAACAATGCCCTTTGAGAATGCGTCATCAACAAGTGTCTCAAAAGCGCCCTCACCTGGATGTCCCATAATTACAATACCATCAGGATTTGCTGCCAGAGCTTCTTTAAATTGAGAAATCATTACATTAGGCTGCCAACCTGAATATTGCTCAATTAATTTAACACCCATTAATTTAGCAGCTTCTTTTGCTCCATTTGTTCGAGCAAGTGTAGAAGAATCTCCTTCTGTTCCGCCCATCTGCATGTAAATCACTATTTCTTTTTCATCTGCAGATTTATCTTTTTTTTTACAACCAAAAAACATTAGGCTAATTAAGAAAAAGATAAAAACTCCTCTGATTAAATACTTCATAAAACTTTCCTCCTTTTTAATTATAATATAAAAATGCATAAAGCATTAAATCTAATTTTTATTATCACTTCTGAGAATACGGCCAATATTTAAAAATGCATTTTTAAATTTATCAATTATTTTTTCCCCATGTCCTCTGATCAAAATATTTAAAATAACTGAACCAGCCATAACAATACCAGTTACAATCCTTACCCAGTAAGCTCCAATCCCTGTTGCTACTATTCCAGGTTCAAGAGAACCAATAATAATAGCACCAAAAAAAGTCCCAAATACAATCCCTTCACCGCCACTAATGGATGTACCGCCCATAAATACTGCAGCCATAACAATTAATAAATAACTGGTTCCCTGATTGCTATAAAATGTAGTTGTTTCAATTGTTAATAAAACTCCAGCAAAACCGGCTATTAATCCATGCATGGTAAATAACTGGATTTTTTTATTATCAACATTAATTCCCATAACACGTGCCACATCAGCATTATCCCCAATAAACATTATTGCTTCACCGAATTTATGTCTATTCAATAAGTACCATATAAAGATGGTTAATCCTATTGCCCATAAAGCTTGTACAGGAAAATTAATACTCCCAATATTGATTCGACCAACAAATAAATTATGAAGTAATGTTCCTCTGATCTGTTTTATATTTAAATTTAATCCACTGCATAAAAGAACAGTAATACCATACCAAAAAAATTGAGCTGATAATGTGGCCATTATAGACGGAACTTTTAACTTTGTAATAACAAGCCCATTCACTAATCCAACCACACCTCCTCCGCTAATTGCCATTAATAAGGCTACCCACGGACTACTAAATGTTCTAAAGAAAAAAACAAAAATATAACCTGAAAATGCAACAACCGCAGGAAAACTTAAATCAATTTCCCCGGCAGTTATCACTAATGTTAGACCTAAAGCCAGAATAATTTGCGGAGCAGCAGTCTGTAAAATTATAGTATAAATATTAGGACGACCAAAAGCCCTGGGCGCAAAAATACTAAACGATATCATCAAACATATAAAAACTAATATAATCGGTAGTGCTTTTATTTTTTTAAAATTCGAAATTGGTTTATAAACAACAGCAGCTTTTTTCAATTACATATCCTCCTTTAAACCATGAGCATAATCTAATAAAAAAGTATTAAGATCCTTTAACGAAATATCACTTTTTTTAATTGCAGCAACAACTTTTCCTCTGTCAATTACAATAAAACGATCTACTACTTCATAAACATCATGAATATTATGAGAAATGTATATACAGGACTTGCCAAAGTTCTTTAATCCTTCAACAAAACTTAAAACTTTGCTGACTTCTTTTAAGGATAATGCCACAGTCGGTTCATCTAATATAATTAATTCAGCATCAAAATACATAGCCCTGCCGATTGCTACACCCTGCCTTTCTCCTCCGGAAAGTTTCTGTACTGTTGTATCAACAGTAATCCCAACACCACGAAATCCGATAGAATTTTTTAATATATTATCTACAATCTCTTTTTCTTTTTTTACTTTAATAAATCCAAGTTTATTCGTAATCTGTCTTCCTATAAAAAAATTTCTCCAAAGGTCCTGCTGTTCTGCTAGAGATCTATCCTGATAAACAGTTTCTATTCCCATTTTATGTGCGTTTTTTACAGAATATTTTGTAAGATTTATTTCTTGATCTTTAATGAATATTTCACCGCTAGTAGGAGGAAAAACTCCTGTTATAATTTTAATTAATGTAGATTTTCCAGCACCATTGTCTCCAACCAGTCCAACGATCTCATTATTTCCAACATCTAGATTTATATTATGAAGCGCATTTACTTTTCCAAAACTTTTGTTAATATCTTTAAGCCTGACTGCATATTTATATGAATGTTTCTTGTTCACTATATTTTCTCCCTCATATAATAATTGAAATATATATTACAAATTTAAAGATTAGTCGTAAATAGACAAACTAGCATGCATGATGGACAAATCTGCAATATGATTAAAAAAACATCTATCCTGTGTTATTCTGAGGTAACTATTGATGGATTTTTATGTATAAATGATTAATTTTAGTGCAAATAGATTATAAATTTTTTTCTTTAAAAATACTTGGAGAAATACTGCGGTACTTTTTATAAAGTCTCGAAAAGTAATATTGATCATTAAAACCAACTGCAAAAGCAGCTTCTTTTATAGTAATATTTGGATTGTGCAAAAATAACTCTTCAGCTTTTTCTAATTTTAACTCTATCATAACATTCTTAAAGCTTTTATTTAAATGAGAAGTAAATATATGAGATATTGTTGAACTGCTTTTTGAAACCAATTTTGAGGCTTCACTAATACTTATATTTTTTGTTATGTTCTCTTTTGCATAATTAATTATTTTTTCAATAATCAAATTACTTCTTATTGTTATCATATTCTGAGATGCAATATATTCTACGATTACTCTAAAAAAATTTTTTACATTGTCTATTTTAATATCTGAAAAAGACGGTGTTTTAAGGAATGCAAGAATTAAATTTTCTGCTGTTCCAACCTTTTGCTCCCATTCATTAATTATGTTACTGTTTAACTTCTCGTCTTTCCTATATTGCCCCATAATAATAAAACCAAGATGAACACCTTCATAATAAATCGGAAAAATAGATTCTATCATGCCGGCGAAACACTTATATGTAAACAGATCATTTTTTTTTAATGCTATTCTGTGTTTTTTATTTTCTACTTTTATACAAAAATCATTTTTATTTAATTTATCTTTTATTAATGTGCAAAATTCATTACAAGGCTTTTTTAAACCTACAGCAATCTCTTTGCCAATGGGAGACATAAATCCAATTCTAATATTAAAACAAGACGAAAATTCATCAAAAATCTTCTGAACATCTTTTTTTAATATTATTTCTATTGTACTTTTCATTAGTAATTATTATTACATAAAAAAAAACGAATTCAAAGTATTTACATTGCAAAAATTTTATAATTTCTCAATATAAATATAGAAAAATATCTTAAAAAATTCTTTAATGATATCATTTAGCAAAAAAAGTTACTAAAAACATTAATCTAAAATATTGACTCTTTTTAATTCTTTCTTTATAATCCATTAAATTTTGACATTACCCTCTGAAAAAAAGGAACAGCAAATGAAAGACTATAACTTCAAAGAAATAGAAAAAAAATGGAAAGAATATTGGGATAAAAATAAAACTTTTAAAGTTACTGAAGACAGCTCTGTCCCCAAAGATAAACGTATTTATGTCTTAGATATGTTCCCATACCCTTCAGGAGACGGCCTTCATGTTGGACACCCTGAAGGATATACAGCTACTGATATATATTCAAGATTTAAAAAAATGAAAGGCTATAATGTTCTGCATCCAATGGGCTTTGATGCTTTCGGGCTTCCGGCAGAAAATTATGCAATAAAAACTGGAACACATCCTTCTGAAACTACATATAAAAATATAAATAAATTTAGAGATCAAATAAAATCTTTTGGTTTTTGTTATGATTGGGATCGTGAAGTTGCAACATGTGATCCTGATTATTACAAATGGACACAATGGATATTCTTACAATTATTTAAAAAAGGTCTTGCATACGAAGATAATGTTCCAATTAACTGGTGTCCTCAATGTTTAACAGGTCTTGCAAATGAAGAAGTAAAAGACGGAAAATGCGACAGATGTGAAGCTGTAATTGAAAGAAGAAGAATAAGACAATGGATGCTCAAAATAACAGCATATGCTGAAAGGCTTTTAAAAGATCTTGATTTACTCGATTGGAATGATTCTATTAAACTCATGCAGGAAAACTGGATCGGAAAAAGTGAAGGTGCAGAAGTTGATTTTATAATAGATGGAACTAATGATATTCTAAAAATATATACAACAAGACCGGACACATTATTTGGCGCAACGTACATGGTTTTAGCGCCTGAACATTCTTTAGTAGAAAAAATAACTACAGAAGATCACAAAAACGAAGTAAAAAAATATATAGAAGATTCTGCAAAAAAATCTGATCTTCAAAGAACAGAATTAAACATGGAAAAAACAGGTGTATTTACAGGCGGTTATGCAATAAATCCGGTAAACAATGAAAAAATACCTATCTGGATATCTGACTATGTTTTATTAAGTTACGGAACCGGCGCAATTATGGCTGTGCCTGCGCATGACACAAGAGACTTTGAATTTGCAACAAAATTCAAACTACCGATTATTCAAGTTGTTAGTAAAGACGGTTCTACATATGAAATGAAAGAAGCAGAAATTGAAGAAGGTATAGCAGTTAATTCCGGAAACTTCAGCGGATTAAAAACAGCTGATTTTAAAAAACAAATAAATGATTGGCTCGAAAAACAAGGTAAAGGTAAAAAAGCGATTAATTATAGATTAAGAGACTGGGTGTTTTCAAGACAGAGATACTGGGGAGAACCTTTTCCATTAGTACACTGTGAAAAATGCGGAACTGTTCCTGTTGACGAAAAAGATCTGCCTTTAAAACTTCCTGATGTAAAATCATATCAGCCGACCGGTACAGGAGAATCTCCTTTAGCTGCAATTGATGAATGGGTAAATACAACCTGTCCAAAATGTAATGCTCCGGCAAAAAGAGAGACCAATACAATGCCCCAATGGGCTGGAAGCTGTTGGTATTATCTTAGATTTATGGATCCAAAAAACGATAAAGAGCTTGCAGGGAAAAGTGCAATCGAATATTGGTCTCCTGTAGGATTATATGTCGGCGGCGCAGAACATGCTGTTCTTCATCTTTTATATGCCAGATTTTGGCATAAATTTTTATTTGACATTGGTGTTGTAAATACTCCGGAACCATTTATGAAATTAAGAAATCAGGGAATGATCCTGGGAGAAAATGGTGAGAAAATGTCAAAATCCCGCGGCAATGTTATTAATCCTGATGATGTAATAAATGAACATGGAGCAGACAGTTTAAGAATGTTTGAAATGTTTTTAGGTCCATTAGCAGTAGATAAACCATGGAATACACAGAGTATCTTTGGGATTAGAAGATTTCTGGAAAAATCATGGAGACTATTTGAAAAACCAATTGAAGAAAACTTGCCAATCCCTAATGAGATTGATTCGTTAAGACATAAAACAATAAAAATAGTTACAGAAAAACTGGAAAATCTTGATTTTAATACAGCAATAAGCCAGATGATGATATTATTAAACTCTTTACAAAAAGAAGAAAAATTAAATAAAGACTTAATGAAAGATTTTGTAAAAATTCTTCATCCATTTGCACCTTTTATTACAGAAGAATTATGGGAGATACTCGGCGAAAAACCTTCAATATTGAATGCAAAATGGCCCGATTTTGATCCTTCAAAAACTGTTGATGATACAGTTACAATTGTATTTCAAGTTAACGGAAAAGTAAGAGTAAGAGTTGAAATGTCTAAAGGTATAAATAAAGACGACCTGATAGAAAAAGCGCTTCAGAATGATAGAATAAAAGAATACACTGACGGCAAAAATATTATTAAAAAAATAGCTGTCCCTGATAAACTGGTAAATATAGTTGTTGGGTAGAATTTATTAATTATTAAATCTTATATAATTTAATAAACTCACAGAATATCCATGCTCCAGTTAGAACTCTTTGACCGCTTGATTATACAAGATAAATATAATACTTTAAAGATGGGCTAGCGTTTGACGGGTTTTCTCTAACTTTTAAATTTTCCTTTATTTTTGCAGTGGCAAGTAAAGTAACGGTATTTTTCCGGTTAATTGTTACTTTTACTCCTTTTTTTACTCTTATATAATTATTATAAAAATAAACCCATGATCAAATTTTAAATATTCACTGCTTATCAAATAATTAAGATCATTTATTAAAACTGCAGTACTGTCCGGAATAAAATCATTGCTTTTTAAAATATAAAATATTCTTTTAATAATATAAGTAAAATCATCGGTGTGTTAGTTTCACGAAAAATTTATCTTTTAAAGCATACTCCAACACTAAAACGTATTCCTGCTATAATGATAATTCCTACAATAATTGTTTGATTTACAATATTTACTTTTTTAACTGTTTTATTTCATTTATGTAAATTAATAAATATCATTTAACGACTAAACTTAGTTGTTAAATTTTGTCTATTAAATATAAAATTAATTGAGAGATTTTCTGGATTATGTAATAATTATTCCATGAGTAAAATTTCAACAAAAATATTTTTATTAATATTAATGATATTTCTTATAACTTTGATAAATGGTCTTTTAATTACTTACTATTTAATAAATTCTTCAAATGACACAGAAGTAATAAATCAGCTGGGTATAATCAGAGGATTAATACAAAGAGTAACATTGTTAACACTAATTGATCATAAAAATGAAATGATTGATAATATTAAAACAATAGATTTAATACTAAAACAACTAACTTTTTATGATAAAAAATATTATTTTTTAATTTCAACTAAAAAACTTGAAAAAAATATTCTTGACCTTCAAGAAAAGTGGAGTAATTTAAAAAATGATCTTAATAATTATCAGACAGATAAAAATGAATTTATTAAAAATAGAATCATAAAAAAAAGTGAAGAATTATGGTTTTTTGCTGATCAAACTGTTTTAATTGCAGAGCATAGAGCTGAGAATTTAAAAAAAAGGCTTCAGATTACATTTTATGCAATATTGATAAATTTAATATTAATATTATTTATTTTATGGATAAGTAAAATTTTAATTAAAGATAAATTAGAATATTTTGCTAATTATGACTCTCTAACAAATACTCTTAATAGAAAAACATTTTATATTTATTTAAATAATTTTATCAAAATATCAAAAAGATATAATAAACCATTTTGCTTGTTTATATTTGATATAGATTTTTTTAAAGAAATAAATGATTCACAGGGACATCAAATTGGAGATGAAATATTAAAATCAATTATTAATTTAATAAAAAATGAAATACGAGAGACCGATATATTAGCTAGATTTGGAGGAGACGAATTTTTAATTTTAACACCTGAGATTAATATAAAAAAAGGATTGGTAATTGCAGAAAAAGTAAGAAAAACTATTGAGAATATAACATTTATTAATGATATAAAGACAACAATAAGTTTTGGACTTACTGAATATAAAAATGAAGACACAATTAATTCTATAATGAATAGAGCAGATAATGCTTTATATCAAGCAAAAAACAAAGGCAGAAATAATTGTTTTATATTATAAAAAATCAATAAATAATTCTTTTGCTGAAATAATTTTATCAATAAAACTTACTATAAATGATTCGATATATTTTGGGGATATAATAGTTAAAGGCCACATGTGTTTAAGAATAATATCTTTTTCTAAGTTATTAAGATTAAAATATTTTTCTGCATTGATTAATGCTAAGCGTGGATGATAAAATGCATGTAATTTTTTCTTTTTATTTATTATGGGTTTTTCCTTTCTCCAATCATAGAAAAAAAAGTCATGAAGCAATGCTCCTCTAGCAGCAGATCGATAATCTAAATTAAAAAATTTACATATTTTATAACTTAATAATGAAATACTTTTTACATGGTTATAAATTGATAAGTCATGATGTTTATATAATTTAAGGTCATTAAACTTATAATGTTCTAGTATGTCTTTTGTTAACTCATAATATTCTTTATTGATATTTAAATTATCATTCTGATTAATATTATTCTTTATTGAGGGAGTATTATACTTTGTTATCTCATTTATAGAAGAATAGGACTTCTCGGTAATAGTTAATTCATTATTATTTTTATTAATCATTAAATTTAAATTATTAATTACCGGTATATTAATAATTGAAAATATTGGTTGAATCATGTTTATAATATTTGAGAAATTTATTTTAATAGTTTTCATAAAAGCATGATAGATTTTAAAAGAATAAAAAACATCTAATATGAGTAATGATATAAGGACAAAATCAATTATTTTAATTTCATGCATGATATGTAAAGTAAAATTACTTATTAATGGATGAATAAAATTGATAACTAAAAAAGATAATAATAACCAATAAACAGAGAATTGAAGACAAATTCTACCATTAATATTAAATAATTTATCAGAATAATCCCAGAGTTTTTTATAATAGATTTTTTCAAATAATACTGATGTATAATATTCCAATAAAACTGCCATGCCGGTATAAATTAAAATTCTCTCCCATTCTGGAAAGATAAATTTAAAATAATGTTCCAAAACAAGCATCATTATAGCGCCAATGCCAAATATAGGCGTTAATGGTCCTTTTAAGAAACCAGTATTAGTTATTTTTTGAAATTTCATTGACTTATAGATTGATTCGCCAAACCAGCCAATAAATGAATAGCAAAAAAAGAAAAATACTGTTTTTTCTAAAACAAATATATTCAAAATTACCTCCACTCAATTTATTCTTTTTTTTGTTTAAAAAATTAATTTATTGAAGGGTTTGATTTCACACATCCCCTTCAATAAATTTTTTCATTTATTTTTAGTCAAAATACTATAAAGTAAATTTAAAAGAGCTACATTGTAACAATAAGTGTTTTATTTTCTCTATAAATATAGAAGTAATTAAAATCATTGTTGTTCTTTACTGCTTTATTAAAATCTTTTATTGTCTTAGTTTCAATATTATTCACTTTAAATATAACATCACCTGCTGATAAGCCGGCATATGAAGCTTTACTTCCATTGGCAACACTAATAATTATTACACCATTAATATTTTCCGGTATATTAAATTGTGAACGGATATGTGGAGACAATTCGGATAATGCCATACCATATTGATTTAATTCTTCAGATTTATTATTTTCACTAAAAGCTTTTTCATTTCTTGTTCCTAACACAACTTCTTTTGTTAAAGTTATGTTGTTTCTTAATAGTTTAAAAACAACTTTAGATCCAGGAACCAAATTACCAATAATTATAGCAAGTCTATTACTATTATTGAGTTTTTCATTATTAACTTCTAAAATAACATCTCCTGTTAAAAGTCCATATTTTTCTGCAGGACTATTTTTTATAACTTCACTAACCAGCATTCCATTTTTAATATCTTTTAATCCTAATTTATTTATATCTTCTTCAGTTAATGATTTGTAATAAATTCCTAAATATCCATGTTCTACTTTCCCTTTTTTAATTATCTGATCAGCTGTACTTTTTACAATATTTACTGGAATAGCAAAACCAATACCAACATTTCCTCCGCTTTGAGAATAAATAAGAGTATTAATGCCTATAACTTCTCCATTTATATTCAATAAAGGACCGCCGGAGTTGCCAGGATTAATTGCAGCGTCTGTTTGAATAAAATCTGTAAGTGTTACCTTCTCAGACTGAATATTGCTTCTTCCAACAGCACTTATTATACCAAATGTCATTGTCCCGTTAAGCCCGAAAGGATTCCCAACTGCAATTGCAAAATCTCCTACTTTTACTTTATCTGAGTTGCCTATGTTTGCTGAAATAAGATTATCCCTTGTTTTAATTTCAACAATAGCTATATCAACATTTGGATCGGTTCCAATTACTTTACCTTTGTATGATTTGTTTTCACTAACTGTTACTTTTATAGAATCAGCATTTTCAATTACATGATTATTCGTGATAATGTAGTAAATATTGCCTTTTTTTTGATATATTAACCCGGAACCTAAAGCGGTTTGTTTAAAACTTTTTCCTTTAGGGTTATTGTTTTGATCAGGTAACATCTGCCATGGATTTCCAAAGAAATAATCAAAAGGATTAAAAGCAGTTTGTGTTACAGTTTTTTCTGTACTGATAAATACAACTGATGGCATCTCTTCTTTTGATATCTGCCTTAAATTATCCTGTATATCACTTATATCTTGATATGACGAAGGAATGAAGAAATTTCTCGTAAAATTATTTTCAGCCTGAGTATTTGTTTTTTGACATGAGAAAATAATTAAAGGTAAAATCAATAAAATTAAAATTTTATAAATTTTCATAAATACCTCCTTATAAAAATTTTATAAATTTAAAGACAAAACATGCCTTTTTAATATTTAACTTTTAAAAAAATACTCTTTATTTAAAAAAAGTATTTTAATATTCAATGAGCTTAATCAAATAAACTAATTATTTGATTTCATTCTTATTGCAGTTTCAGCAAAAAGATCTTTAATTTCTTTATAAATATTTGTTTTGTTTTTGTTAAAAAAATAACTTTTATTAATTACATTTCCATTATGTAATTTTATCTGTATTTCTATTTTATAATATTCGCTTAATTTTTCATGAAAATGTAAATCAATAATTATTAAATGACCCTCTTTAATTTTTTTTGAAAATGTATTTAAAATTGAAGCTTTATCAATAATAAATGATTTAATAATTCCTTTTATCCCGGTATAATTTTGAAAAGATATCTTTAATGGAAATGATGGCTTTTTAATTTCGATTGCATTATCTTCCAATGGTATTATTTTATTAATATTTACTAATATTTCATCGAAATCATTTATATTGCAAAAGAAAGATTTTATCCCGGCTGATATTATATTCTCAATCTCCTTTTGAGGAAAAGAATTTGATGTTAAAAATATAAATGGAACATCTATTATTTTATGAAAATTTTTTATTACTTCTAAAGTTTGCATGTTAAATAATTTTAAATCTATAATTATCAATTCATAAACTTTTTTACTTTTTCCTATATTTTTTATATTTGCTTTTTTTAATTTTTTTATTAATTTTTTCTCGTTTACACTTCTATCTATTCTATAACCAAAATAATTTAAATGCCATTTTAAAAATTTATAAACAATGAAATCACCCACGGCTAATAGAATTGTATTTGATCTACTCATATTGATAAAATCCTTTTCTTTTTTTAACCTTTTCCTTATCATTTTATTTTTCCTTTAATTTTTCCTTTTATTTTTTTACTCCTATATATATTTAATAGCATAAAACATACCATTCTTTTTTGATTCTAGGAGGATAATTTTTTTTGCTTTTTCTGAGTTGTAAATTTAGATTTTCAAAATAAAATAAATGAGTCTAATATTGTCTAATTTATTGATATATAAATAATTAAAAGAAATAAAAAATTTTTAATAAGTTAAAAGAAACAAATAAAAAAAGTCAATATTGTTCAAACATATAGAGTTAATTTTATATTTTTAAGAAAGTATTTAATGACAAATTATGAGGCATAATGCCCTATGTTTCAAAAATGCCCCATACAGATAATATAAAATCAAATAATTTTTTTTTATGATTTTATAGAATTAAATTTTTGAAGCTTCCTATATAAAGTTTTCCTGTCTACTCCAAGAATTTGAGAGGCAATTTTTTGATTATTGTTAGTAACTTTTAATACGTGAAAAATATATTTTTTTTCTATTTCTTCCAGTGTCATTAAATTCGTTGGATTTTCATGGAAAACTATGTTGTAACTATTGTAAGCTCTTATTTTTTCAGGCAAATCATCAACAGAAATTTTTTCAAAACTTGTAAGCGCAATAGCATGTTCTATAGCATTTCGAAGTTCCCGTACATTCCCCGGCCAGTAATAATCCAAAAGTTTTTTTGAAGCATTATCAGAAACACCTTTTATTTCTTTTTTATATTGAACTGAAAATTGATTAATAAAAAATTCAGTTAACAATAGAATATCAAGATCTCTTTCTCTTAATGGAGGTACTTTAATTTGAATAACATTAAGTCGATAATAAAGATCCTCCCGGAAACTTCCATTTTTTACAGCATCTTCCAGGTTAATATTCGTTGCTGATATAATTCGTACATTAATTTTTATTTCATTTTGACCGCCCAATGGCCTGATAGAACGTTCTTCAATAGCTCTTAAAAGTTTTATTTGAAAAGCAAGTGGAATTTCCCCAATTTCATCAAAAAAAAGAGTTCCCCCCTCTGCTTGAATAAATAGACCTTTTTTATCTTCTTTTGCATCAGTAAAAGAGCCTTTTATATAACCAAAAAGTTCGCTTTCAATGAGAGTCTCAGGCAAAGATGCACAATTAATTGCAATAAATGGATTTTCTTTTCTTGAACTATTTTGATGTAAAGCTTTAGCTATTAATTCTTTCCCGGTACCGCTTTCACCGCTTATTAAAACTGTTATATCTGTATTTATAATATGTGAAAGTGTTTGAAAAAGAGTCTGCATTGTCTGACTATTCCCGATAAAATTTTCAAAAATATTTACTTGTTGAGAAGCCTGGCTTAAAGTTTTTATTTTTTCCTGTAATTTTCTATGTTTCATTGCTCTATTTACAGAAATTAAAAAAATATCAAGATCAAAGGGTTTAATAAGAAAATCAAAAGCACCGGCACGAATAGCATCTATTGCATTGTTAATACTTCCAAATGCAGTCATCACTATTACCGGGATATCAGTCCGGTTTTCAGTGATTCTTTCACAAAGTTCTACTCCATTCATTCCAGGTAATTTTAAATCTAATATAATTACATCAAAATCACGACTTTTTATTTCTGAAATAACTTGATCAGATGTATAAAAATAAGTTGTTTTATAGCCATTATTGTTGAGAAAGTCAGACAACATCTTACACATTTCTTTATCATCTTCTACAATTAATACATGCATATTTTTTTTCATTCTTTTTTCTCCAGAGGTAAATATATTAAAAATTTTGAACCCTTTCCCTTTTTGCTTTCTACATCGATCCATCCTCCATGGTCATTTAAAATTCGATAAACTATTGATAATCCTAATCCTGTTCCTTTACCAACATCTTTTGTTGTAAAAAATGGATCAAATATTAATTTGATATTTTCTTTTGAAATTCCTTCTCCTTCATCTTTTATTGAAAGATTCAAGAAATCCTTTTTTTTACTACTTGATTCTGATGGCAGGTGAGTTTTAATTTTTTGAAACTCAATATCAATATTTCCACCATCATTCATAGACTGAATTGCATTCATTAATATATTGATTATTACTTGTTGTATTTGAAATTGGTCAATATTTATTAATATATTATCTTTAGAATGTATTATAATTTTGATCCTATCATTAATCGCAGATTTAAGCATAACAATGACCTGTTTTATAAGGTGATATATATTCACTGTTCTATTCTTTTTTGCTTTTGGTCTTGCAAAATCAAGTAATTGTTGAATAATATTTGTCATGTATTTCACTTCTTTTAATATTGATTGGTAATAATTAATCGTTTTTTGATCAATTTGTTTTTTTTTAATGAGAAGTTGAGAAATTCCAGATATAATATTTAAAGGTGTTCCCAATTCATGAGCTATACCAGCAGATAATTGACCGATTGTTGCAAGTCTTTCTGTATGATGCAGATTTTCAAGCATAGTGATTCGTTTCTTGCTTTCCATACGCAGCGCTTCACGGGCTTCAGAAAGCTGTCGACACATTACATTTAAAGCCTGATTTAGTTCATATAATTCATCCTTTCTTTTAAGAAGTGTTGATTCGGTAAGATCTCCTGATCCAATTCGTTTTGTTTTATCAATAAGTAAACTGAGAGGTTTCCCAAGATATGAATAACCAAAAAAAATCATTACTATAATAAAGATAAACAATAAAACACTAATAAGTATTATTGTTCTAAAAATAGTACTATAAATATATTGATAAAGATTAATAAGAGATTCGGAAATTTCAATTGCCCCTTTTCTATTAGTGTATGTTTTTACTGGAATATAAGTATAACAATTACCTTTTTTCCTTTTATAAAATTCAAAATAGGTTGAATCAGGATTATCCAAAATAAAATTAAGGATTTTTTTACTAACACTTGGTGCATAAATATCTTCAGGAAGGGCATCAAGCCATACCCATTTTATTTTTACTGATTCATTTTTCTTGTTTGATAATTGTATCATTTCAAGAGCATCATCTTGGCCTCCAATTTCCCAGATATACTGCACCATATTTCGCATAGCATGACCAATTACCAAAGCATTTCGATTAATTTTTCTTTTAAATAGTTTTATTTCTCGATAAACAGAATAAAATCCTTCAATTATTAAAATCAGGAAAATACATAAAAAAATAATTATAAATATTCTAGATAATATTTTCATGTTTATATTCTTAAAAAACAAAAAAAGTTAAACACTTTTTTAAAAATTAATTTCTAAATATATAAAAATATTTATTATCTTTTATTATAAATAAAATGTAGTAAGATTTTCAACAAGAAAAAATAATAAAATAAAAAATTTACATTCAATAAATTAATAATTTTAAAAACAAAGATCAAGATTTTTCAATAAAGCTTTTTTGAATTGGAAATCCTTACTTCCAGTTTTAATGAATTGCTGAAAAATTTTTAATTCTTTAATCATCATATTTTTTGACAAACCCTGTTTTAACAAGCTCCTTATTATAAACAATAAAAAAATTTAAGTTCTGTTTAAAATTTTGATAATTATTCTTTACTTTATTTTTTTATTTATAAATCTCAACAAATCTTTTATAATTATAAATATATAAATTTTAAAATCATCTAACAAACAAAAGGGAAAAAAATGAAAAAGTTTATAAGTGTAAAAACTGCTGCAAATGCAAGCCTAATTATATATGCATTATTTTTTATATTTCATTTATTTATAATTATAGGTATAATTCCTTACAACATTGTTTGGGGCGGTAGAATACAAAATCGAGGCGATTTATTTATCTTTGAAATTATCTCATTAACAATTTTATCAATATTCATATTCTTTACAATGATAAAAGTTGGATACCTTAATATTTCATTTTTTTAAACACATTTCTAATATTGTAATGTGGTTTATATTTATACTTTTTATATTAAATACTATTGGCAATTTATTTGCTGTATCTATATTCGAAAAATTAGCCTTTACGCCAATAACTGCACTTTTATCTTTATTCTCATTAAGACTTATAATGGAGAAACAAG
>CAZYID010000014.1:0-26194 GCA_964646595.1 uncultured Spirochaetales bacterium
CAGCATATACAGATGATGGTCCGCCGGAAAAAATTATACCTAATGTATTTTTAATTTTTTTAATATCAATATCCGGTAAAGCAATCTCAGAATAATATCCCATATTTCTTAGCCGACGGGTAATTAAATGAGCATATTGCCCACCAAAATCTAAAACTAACATTTTATTTAATTTTTTAGATTGCATCTATAACCTTATATAATATTTTAATAAATAAATTATAAAATTTTAAAAAAAATTCAAGTATTATAGATAAATTATTTTTTAAAATTTTTCTTTGCTTCATTCCAAAATTTATCTAATTCTTCTAAATTAAAATCAGAAAAATTTTTATTTAATTTTCTAATTTTTTTTTCTATATAGTTAAATCTTTTAATAAATTTTAAATTTGCTTTTGTAAGAGCAACATCTGAATGTACTTGCAAAAATCTTGCTAAATTAACAATAGAAAATAATACATCTCCTAATTCATCTTCAATTTCAATATGGTTATTATTTTTAATTGCACTTTTTAATTCATTTAATTCTTCTTCTATTTTAATTAATACATCTTTATAATCATTCCAATCAAAACCTACTTTTGATGCTTCTTTCTGAAGTTTATAAGAAATCATTAAAGGTGATACATTTTTTGGGACATTATCTAATATAGAATTTTTTTGGAATTCTTTTTTTTCTTCTTTTTTTATTGATTCCCATATTTTAATAACATCTTCTGAATCTTTTGCTTTTATATCGTTAAAAACATGTGGATGTCTACGAATTAATTTTTCATTTAAATTTTTAATAATATCATTAATATTAAATTTATTTTTTTCTTCAGCAATTTTTGAGTGAAGTATTATCTGTAAAAGTAAATCACCTAATTCTTCTTTTAATTGATAATAATCTTCGTTTATAATAGCTTCGCAAACCTCATTTGACTCTTCAAGCAAATAAGACAGTAATGATAAATGAGTTTGCTTTTTATCCCATGGACATCCATTTGGAGATCTTAGGGTATTAATGATTTGTTTTAGTTTATTAAAATCATGCATAGATTATATAAATATTCAATTATTACAATCAATAGTGAAAAAGGCTTGCGACACCCACATATTAATGTGGATGTAACAAGCCTCTATTCTATTTGGGCAGTGCCGGGATTGAACCGACGACATCCTGCTTGTAAGGCAGGCGCTCTCCCAGCTGAGCTAACCGCCCGTATGTAATTAGATATATATCAAAAAGAAAAATATTTGTCAATTGCTATAAATAAAAAATTCTAATAATTTATTATACTTATATTTAATTACTGATTTATTGACAATATAAATAAAATAATGTTATATAAATAAATTATATTTTAGGAGGAATTAGTGAAAAAGTATTTTATCGTTATAATGTTAACTATTATATTATCTTTTTTAAGTTTTTCACAAACAGTTGATCCAACAACTGATGTTAATACAGAAATAGATCAAATTAAATCAGAAATTTCTGCAATGAAAGAAGATATTGAAATGTTAAAAGAAAGAACTGAATGGTTTTCATTCAGAGTTTCTGGATATATAAAAACAATATACGGTGTTGCATTGTGGTCAAAACGCGGTTCTGGATTTGATTCAAATGCTGCTATAACCCATGGTTTTGATTTTGAAAATAAAATTAGGCTTCAAATGCTTTTAGGAAATAAAGTACTCGCATCATCTACTTCAAAAGGTGATCTAGGATCAGAAGTAAATATTGAATTAAGAATTAAATCTAGAGGAATTAGTGAAATTGAACCGGAAGGCAGCTGGTATGTAGTAAAAGGTGAAGATGATCAGGGTAACGTTGTTGATATTTATATGCCTAGAAATGAAAGAAGCGGTTCAAATATCGTTTTTGGTAATTTTGAAGTAGTATTACATGAAGCTCAGGTAAAAAACATTTTAGGAACAGGTTTTTTTGTTAATTATAAAGATGTTCAAGAAGTTCATCAATATTATGGAATAACCGGACTAGTAGATGTTTTAACATTGAATCATAAATTTTTAAATAATGGATTTGTTTTGGATTCAAATGACTATGAAAAGTTTGCTACAACATATTATTCTTTTGATCCAGAAGATTATGAGCCTGAAAGTCATGATGCCGAAGCAATGAAATTATGGTCTTACAGTATGTTACACACTGATCCAAATGATGATCATTTTAATCAAAAACCACATGGTATTTCAGGTGGTTTTTCTAAACAATTAACAGATGGTTTTAATTTTTATATTGAATTAGGTGCATCTTCAAAAGATGCATTTGATCCCAAATATTATGAAGATAATAATCTAGATTATGGTTTTTTTATTAAAACAGAACCAAGATTTTTCAACGAAAAAGTTGATTTTCATCCTAAATTAACTGCCAGCTTTGCTTTTCAAACTGAAACAACAAAAGATATGTGGTGGCCATGGAGTACATTTGGCACAGGGTTATCAGTACCGGTTAAATTTAATCTAAAAAGCAGTAAATTGGATTATATAAAATTAGAAGCAAATTTTAATCTAAATGTTCATATTGTTACAAATCAGTTAGCAACTGCAGTATCTTTTATTCCAGAATTTTCATTATTAAAAGGTAAATTAAATTTTTCTATTCCATTAATTTATTCTTTTAAAAATGCCGGTAGAGGCGGTTTTCAAAGAATTGGTCATGAAGATGTATATTGGAGAGATCAATTATATGATGATCATATATTAAATTTAGGTTTTAATATTGGATTTGATTCTTTAAAATTATTTGGAGATGTATTTCAATATAAAATTACAAACAAATTTTATTTTACTTATATATTAGAACATTCTACCAACAATTATGCTTACAATTATCTTGATCACTTTTCTGGTCATGAAAGATATCTTCATGAAATACTTAGAAATGAATTTATTTTAAATTATTTAGGACCGGAAAGATTAGTATTTTATGTTGAACATGGTTTATGTCACCAAAACAATGCGCGAATTGTTGATTCTTCAACCCAGTTTAAATATAAATATAATAGAGATACAGATTCATGGGAAGATACAATGGAAAATGAATTAATGTCATGGGAAAGATGGTCAAATGCAGTTATTGCAAGTGCTGAAATAGGTTTTTATACAGATATTTTTAAAAATTTAACAGTTGGATTTTCTGTAGAATCACCAAAATTACTACTTAATCCTCCTACTTCTAATGATATTCTTGGAAACCAACAAACTTATGGTATTTTCAAATTATGGTCTACAATAAAATTTTAAACTTAAAATAGTATTAACTTGTAATATCAAAAAAAAAGAGCTGTTCCATAAGGTCCAGCTCTTTTTTTATATATAATATTAATCTATTATTGAGAACCGGTTTCTTTATGCATTTTCTTTCTTTCTAAATATCTTAAAATTTGACTTTGACCTATTCTTCTTAACTCTCTCTGTTTTGATTCTATTGTTCTTTCTTTTAATATTTCCCATGCACCTTCATGATCTATTGCAATATTATCTCTTTCTAATATTGCTTCGTCATAAGTCACATACACATCTTTAATATATGTTATAAAATCACCACCGGTTTTATCACCTTGTCTATATACTCTAAATGCATATAATTTAACATACGGTGTACTTCTTGGATATAATGGAACAATGAATAAATCTCTATTTTCTACTTCTGTAATGTAATTTGAATTATTCCATGTTATTTGTCTCCAACCATCAAAATCTAAATATTCCGGGAACATATATTCTGTTACAACATTATTATCATCCTTGAGTAATACTGCAATTGAATTTTTATATTGATTCCCAAATACTCTTAAATCAATAGATTTAATAATTCCAACATTTTTTATTACACCATATCCATCATCATATTTTGAATTACGATTTTCCGGTTTTACTTGCTCTTCCGGAGTTAATTTATTTCCTTTAAAATCAACATCCTTATCTTCATAAGCAGGTATTTCAAAAGGAGGATTAATTATAGCCCAACAGTTATATGGTGTTTCAGGGAAATGAACCCTAACACCTAATACTGTATAACCTTCCGGATTTGAAGTTACAGCCCCTTCTGCTTGCTCAATTTCTCCTAAAATCGGAACATATTTAGTATGCCATTCTTTACAATAAGAAAATCTCTTATTAATTACATGAGCTGCTGAAGAGTTCAAATGAACTTCCCAATTATACGATGCTAAAGAAGTAGACATTTCTTTAGTTTCCTGTTCAGTATAATTTGATCCAGCTACTGCAGAATAATCTAATAATGATGGCATATGATGAGTTCTATTAACTGGATCATGATTTGTATAATCTTTATAATTCGCATCTTCAGCGCCTAAACTTTGAGCTGCATCAATACCATTTCCATTTGCTTTTAATAAATTAAAATCAATTAATACTTTCCTTTTAGCAAAAATGCTTGTAGAAAAAATTAAAGTTAATATTAAAATACAAGCTCCAATGAGATAAATCCTTTTTCTCATACCGATCTCCTTAAAAATTAATAATTTTTCTATAAAATAAATGGATAATAGATTAAATTATTAAACTATTATACAAATATTATACGATTACGTTTAAAATTGTCAACAAATAAAATAAATTTTTATAAATTTTTATAAAAATTTGTAAAAATTTATAAATTTGTATAAATTTTTACTATTTCAGCATTTCCCAATCAGGTTTAACCCCTTTATCAATTGGGCCATAGCTTCCTAAATATTTATACCCTTTTCCATCAAAATAAAATTTAACTAATTCAATATCTTTTACCTGAAAACAAATTGAATTAACAATACTCTTTAAAAATAAAGAATATATTATTTTATCATTTTCAGATTCAAATTCAATATTCATTATTGTTTCATTATTGAAGTTTAATAATAAAACCTTATCATCTAACCTTGCTGATAATAACTTTGATTCCAAAGGAAAAATATTATACAGCTCAGGATTAATAGGCCCTAATAATAATTCTTCAACAATTTTTTTAATCTTACCTTCTTTGGTAAAATCTTTTATTATTTTTCTATTTTCTCCTAGTAATATATTTCGACTTTTATTGGGATAAAATAAAATAGAATGATAATAATTTTTATTAAAAATAAAAAAAGAAATTATTAATAAAAATACAATAAATAATAATAAAAGTATTTTTATGTTTTTAAATAAAGTAAAATTTATTATTTTAAATCTTTTTAAAAATTTTATCTTACTAAACAATTTAATTATTAATGCCCTGATAAATAAAATTCCTGATTCTAGTATTTTACCTATTGTTAATATAATATCATTTAATAAATTTAAAAAACCATTGAATTTTTTATTTAGTATACCCATAAGTCTTCTCATAATCCTTTATAAAATCTAATACACCTTTAAGAATTCCGTCAGTGATTTTATTTAAATATGAATATCTTGTCAATCTAATCTCTTCATATTTATTTGTATTAAAACCAATTTCTACTAAAACAGCCGGCATAATTGATTTTTTAATTACAAAATATGTTTGTTCTTTAATTCCTCTGTCTTCTGAAACTGATCCAATTTCCTTATTTAAATTCTTTTGAATTTTATTAGCCAAATCTTGAGATTCTTTATAAATTTCATCATTTAACATAGAATTTAAAACATTTTCAACATCTACATCCTGTGAAATTTCACCTTTACTTATAATATTTCTACGATATTCTTCAACTAAATACCATGTTTCAAAACCATATGACCTTGATGATCTTGAAGCATTTACATGTATTGAAATAAATAAAGAATTTCCATATTTATTAAAAACATAATTGGCAATTTTAGCTCTTTTATCAAGGGAAATAAAAACATCATTATATCGAGTTAATACAATTTTCTTATCAGGATATTCTTTTTTTAATTTATCATATAAAATTAAAGATGTCTTTAAAACAATATCTTTTTCTTTTGTTTTAGAATATCCTATTGCGCCTGGATCTTCACCGCCATGTCCAGGATCAATAATAATTGCATTTATTTTAATATCACTTGGTTCTTGTCCAACATAAATATATTTATTCTTTATATTTATTTTTTCTTCTTTGCATTCAATATCCTCAATCTCTTCAACATTACTTAATATTATATCATTTGTTAAATCAAGGTCTTTTTTTAAATTTTTATTATCAGCTGAATATTTATTATCTCTTTTTAAATCTAAATAAAAATCCTTTTTACCAGTTTCAACCATAATAACTTTATTAATCTTTTTTTCATAATTTTTATTTGTAAAATAATTATTAAGTAAATTTTCCAACTCCTGGGATATAAATATCTGCCCATTTTCAATTAAAATATAACTATTTATAAAATATTGTTTTTTTTCAATTAATATATATGGCGAATCAATTAATAATACTACTGACTTATTTAATTTTTTTAAAGTTGTTTTACCAATAACATAATCATTATATACTTCTAAATTTAATAATGAAATAACGCTTTTTAATGAAATAAATCCATTATTATCAGCACCAAATAAATTTATTGTTGATAAAAATAAAAATAAAATGAAAATAATTAAAAATTTATTTTTTATACTCATTGTGTCATTCTTAATATTCAAGCTGATTAATATATACCTATATTATCGAATGTTTTTTTTCAAACCTAAATTATGGCTAAATTCAAAAGAATGATAAAAAGAATTTGATAAAAATTAAAAAAATCTTGATATATTTATTTTATAATTAAAACTCATTAACTTTTTTTAATCATTCTGATTTCATTTTTTGCGCATAAATTTCAAAAGTATCACCTAATTTAAATAATCTGGCAAAAAAATAAACAATATTTTTTATTAATTTATTTTCACCAAGTTTTTTAGATTTAATAAATCTTTCAATATGAATTCCCTTAATTACTATTTTTATATTGCCAAAACCATATTCTTTTAATATTTCTTTCAATAGTTTTGGAGAAAAGATTGAAAAATGATCTACAGGATGAATTTTAACATAATTTAAAAAATTATATTTTATTGATATTCCTTCGGAATTTGGAGTAGATAATACCAAAACACCTTTGTCTTTCAAATGACATTTGAAAAGAAATAATAATTTTTTAAAATCTTTTATATGTTCAATTACAAAAAATGACGTTATTACATCATACAATTCATTTGATTTCTCAAAGTATTCATAATCACTTTGAATTGCATTTAAATTTAATTTATTTTTAATATATTCAACAGCATACTCTGATTTATCTATTGATAAAGTTTTAAATCCATTTTTCTCACAATATTCAGCAAAAAAACCCAAACCGCTGCCAAAGTCTAAAAGCTTTCCTCCAATTACATATTTTTTTATAATATTTAATCTATCTTTTGCTAATTCAAGAATATTTTCTTTATCTTCTTCATATGTTTTCCCATACTGCTTTTTATATTCCTGTAAAAAATAATCTTTTTCATACTCTTTGTTTTCAAGTGTAATAAAAGGTTTAATATATATAAAACTACACTTTTTGCATTTATACATATTCCATTGTTTTGTCCTGAACAATACAATTTCATTTCTATGTGAACAATTTGGACATATTGATAATGAGTAAGACCAATTTGTAATAAAATTTACGAGTTCACTGATTTTATTGCCAATCTTTAAAGAAAAAAAGTCTAGAATTGAATTATCTTCAGAATTTGTTTTAAACACATTGTCATTTTTCATTGTGTTTATTACATCTTTTACTTTTTGTTTTATTTGAAAAAAAACATCTTTTTCTTTATTATCACTTTCTTTTACTCTTTTTACATAATATGGATAATTAAATTCTTCTGTTAAACTATCATGATAATTTGTTGGATTAATCAGCAAAACCGGTCTATTTAACATTAAAGATTCAAAAAAAGTTATTCCAAATGAAGTTACTATTAAATCAGACTGCTCAATAAAAGTATTTAAATTATCAATATTTCTTATAACTTTAAAATTTAAATTTTCTTTAATATCTTCTTCAAAATATGGACCAACAATTAAAGTAACATTATATCCCATTTCAGTAAATTTTCGTGATATCCTGTTTGATAACTTTTCCGGGTCACTGCCGCCAAAAGTTATTAAAACATTTTTTGGTGGATTATTAATAAATTTATTTTGACTTTTAATTATTTTCTTAATTATTAAATATTCTAATCCATCAAAATTATATTGATATTTTTTGTATTCTTTTAAATGCGGTAATGTTCGTAAATTTATATTGCTTATTTGACTTCCAATTCCCATATCATCTATACTTATAACCGGCCCAAGTTTTTTGTAGAATTGCATTTCTTCAAGTGTAGAATCTCTTTGATCAACAACAACTCTGTCAAAAACACCTTCATCTATTATAAAATCCTTTAAGTTTTTATAAGAAATTATTTTAAAATCACTTTTACCTGCTAACTCTTGCGGAGAATTTACATTAGAATTAAAACTAAAATAAATATTAAAATTTTTATTTAATTTATTAGCTAAAATTAAAGTTCTTTTTAAATGTCCAATACCATATTCATTTCCAAACTTTGTTATAAATAAAATCCTTTTATATTTGCTATTAAAATCTAAGTCATCATATATCGTAATTATTCTTTTAATTTTAGTTGTTTTACTTTCTTTAGATATATTTCGAAATAAATAATTTATTTTTTCAAAATCATCTCTGGTATCTACAGATAACCTTATATCATCCCGAGCTATTTCAGCGTCATGAAATCTAGCCACTCTAATCTTATACTTACTGCTGTTTCGATAAATATAAGGAGTAACATGTTCAAAATCATAAGGGAAATTAGATTTTTTTAAAGCATCTGTTAAAATTTCAAAATTAATTACTTCAATTCCGCTTCCATATGGCACTGGAGCTAAATATGCTAAATCACAATTTTGTTTGTAGAATAAATCCAGAGTTTCCATTGCAATTTCAGATGATAATAAAGGATTATCAGCAGTTGCTCTTATCACTACATCTACATTATATTTTAAGCCGGCATCAACAAATCTTTTTAAAACATTCTGATCAGCGCCATAAAATATCTCCCACCCCATATTTAAAGCAATATCTTTAAATGAATCTTTACAATATTTATTTGTTACAATTACACGTACATCTGCCGGAACAACATTCATTCGTTCTAATACGTGAATTAAAATAGATTTACCACATAAATTCAATAAAGCTTTTCCAGGCATTCTGCTTGAATTTAATCTAACTTGTAAGAAAAGACCTGTTCTTTTCAATAAATTCTTCATTTTATACCTTTAATATTAAATAAAAATATTTAAATATTACAATTGAATATTTTATTCTTTAATAACTCTTCTCTTATAAAAATTGTAGAATTATATATTTTTTTTATAATTTAAAAATTAAATAAATAATAATCATTGCAATTTTTACAAAATTCTAAATGTTCATTTTTTGCATCTTTAATATATAAATCTTCTAACTTTTTTATTATTAATTCAATATCATCTTTTTTTATATCACCAATAGTATTTTTCATATACCTGCCATACATACAAACCGGAACTGTACCGTCAGCTTTTATATAAAACTCTCTTCTTAAATGATAACACGGGATTCTTTTTAATGGCGCAAGATCAACAACTTTTTTGTCTTGAATCATGTCACAATATGTAGAATATTTCCTGATTATTAAATCATCAACTTCTTTTTTACGAATAAATTTTTCAATTTCTACTTCATTTTCAACCATACGAATAATTTGCTTATAAACATTAAATCCTGCTTTTTTTAATAATTCTATAGAATTTTTAATTTGATTAAAATCTGCTTCCGGATGAATCATTGAATAAGTTTTTTCTTCATATGCATCATATTTTATAACAAATGAAATTTTCATCTTATCAATATTACTGATTTTATTAATAAAACTTTCATCAATACTATATCCGGTTGTCTCAATAATGACATTAATATTGTTATTAACAATATATTTTAAAATATCAATAAAATTTTCATGTTCCAAAGGTTCCCCTATTCCACCTAAAACAACATGAATGTTTTCATTAATTTTCTTAAAATCTAAAATTATTTTTTTAATATTATTAAAATCTAACTGAAGGTGATCCTCTTTATTTTTAGGATAATATATGCTGGATACTGTAGAATAATTAGTCAATTCTAATATTAATAAATATACTGTAGTGAATAATTTTTGGGGGTTATTATTGATATATTCAACAATTTTTTGATAATTAAAATCATTTTTAAAAATAGTATAAAAATTTTTGGTTATTATTTCTTCACCAATATCATTAATTCCAACACTTACTCTAAAAATTCTTACATCATAATCTGATAATATTGTTTCAATATCAAAAGAATTTATGTCTTTTGATATTGAATAAAATAAATAATCTTTCCTTACTGTTTTATCATCTTTAACTAAATTAATTAATTCTTTAATTATATCTTTTCTTATTATTTCAGGTGCCAAACCAACAGGATAACCAATACAGTATGTATAATCAGCTATATATTTTTCATGTCTTTTAAACATTTCATCTATAAAGTCATTGTCATAAAATGGATTTCCAACATTCATAATTACTATGCTATCGTTATTTTTAGCTTCTTTTATAATTTCACTTAATATTACAGAGGGATATAATTTATCAACTACAATATTTTTAATTCCATCCGGTATGTTTGTTATTTTCCCATTTTGCAATAAAATATATCTGTCAAAATTATTTTTTTTGGCTTTTTCAAATATTAAATCAATAGAACGATTATTGTTATCAAAACTCTGAGGTAAATCTTTATAAACAAACAAACCGTCTAATATAAGCGTTTTCATTGGTTGTACCTCTGAATATTAATCATATTCATAAAATAAAAATATTTAATACTATGTTTTATCATTACTATTTTTAAAAGTGAATAAATTTTTATAAAATATTATTAACTATTTTTTTAATTTTAAACAGTAAAATTATTTTTTCTTTGTTTTTTTTAGTAATTGAAATTTATTTATCATATTTGTAACAGGTTTGTATATATAAAAATAACCATAAGAAGGTATATTTTCAACTATTCTTACTTCTTTAAACTGCTTCATAAAAATCAAAATAATTGCTAATCTTAATAATGATGATAATAAAAAAATTAACTCAAAATTTCCAGATAAAAAAAATGAAAAATTAAACTTAGGAGTAAAAAGCGCGATTATTCCTCCTAAAATAGTCCCTGTAAATGCAAAAAAATTATTAATAGAATTAAAATACGCGCTTGTTTTTAATATATTCCCTTTATGAATACTGTCAAATATAAAATTTATTGTACATAAATTAAATCCGGACCAAATAAAACCGGAAAATATTTGTAATATCATTAATAAATAAAAACTTTTTATAATCACCCAGCCAAAAGCGAGTATTGGTAAAGAAACAGCTGTTACTGTAAGTATATGATAATTTCCATATTTATCAGATAACTTTCCCCAATATGTTACAAAAATAAATGATGAAATAATCATAATCATACTTAAACTTGCGAATTGTAAATAATTAAATTTTAAAATTTTTAATATATAAAAACTAATAATTGGAGCCATCAAATTGACAGCAAAAGTCATAGAAAAACTAAATAAACAAAATTTTCCAAAATTTGAAAAAAATAATTTTTTAAATAATGCTTTAAAATTATTATCTATATTACTGTTGTTTTTTATTACTTCAGGTTCATCTATTAAATTTAAAAAAAATGATGAGCTGTATCTTGATAAAAAAGCAAGAAAAAATAACATTCCAAAAGCATATAATTTTAAACCAGAATTTTTTGCAATAAATAACAATAATCCAGCAAGAGAAATGGCTATAAATTGTGATATTCCAATGAGTTTATTCCTTAGCCCCCAATATTCACCTCTAATATTAACTGGAACTAAATGATTCATCCATGAAAGCCAGGAAGGAGCAATAAAATTTGTTGCAAAAACGCCCAAAAAAAATAGGAAAGCTATAACTATTGGTTTTTTAGTTAAAACTGTAACAACAAAAATTAATATCCAGAATAAAGCATGAGTTCTTACACAAAAAACAATGATTTTCTTTACTTTATTAATTTTTTTAAAGAAAAAAGAACCTAAAATTTGAGCTAAGCTATTCGCAAGAAATGAAGAACCATGTATTAAACTTACAATAATAGCATTGGCATTATATAACAAAGCAAAAGGAATTAAATAGCTTTCAGCAAAACCAAACATCAATGCCCAAAGAATCCCATCCCAAATTGAATATATTAAATTCTTTTTTGTTTCAATATTATCAGTATTTATTTTAAAAAATCTATTCATAATATAATTTATATATCATTAAAGGCATGAAATCTACTCCAATAAAAAAAAACACAAAATTTCCAAATAAAAAAAATTATTTAAAAAATCAACCACTGCAGTTTAATTAAAAATAACTGGAAATTATTTGAATAATGTATATAATAACTTTTAAATCAAATGTCAATATTTGATTATTAATAAAAATACTTTGCCTTTAAAATAAAAAATTATGAATGAAAAAAAATATTTATCCATTTATGAATTTACAAAAGGTATTAAAGAAAATTTAGAATCATCATATCCAATTGTATATTTAAGAGGAGAAATATCAAACTTCAGACCATCTTCTACCGGTCACTGGTATTTCTACCTTAAAGATCAGCATGCATCAATTAAAGCAATAATTTTTAAAAATGCTCAGAATTCAATATTATCTGTATTAAAAACTTTTAATACACCAGCTCTTTCAGATGGACAGGATGTTTTAGTTGAAGGTAAAATAAGTTTATATGAAAGAAATGGTGAATATTCAATAATTATAAATAAACTTATACCGGTCGGGATTGGAGAATTAACAGTAAAATTTGAATTATTAAAAGAAAAATTATTAAATGAAGGATTGTTTGATCAATCCATTAAAAAACCATTACCTAAATATCCTTCTCATATTGGTATAGTAACCTCACCCACTGCAGCAGCTTTAAAAGATATTTTAAATGTATTAAAAAGAAGATTTGCTCCAATTAAAATTACTGTATTTCCTGCCAGTGTGCAGGGAGAAAATGCAAAACATGAAATTACAAATGCAATTAATTTTGCAAATTACCATTATAATAATAATACTAAATATAAAGTAGATGTGCTTATTATTACACGAGGAGGCGGATCTATAGAAGATCTATGGCCTTTTAATGAAGAAATTGTAGCAAATGCTATTTACAAGGCTTCAATGCCGGTTATAACAGGTATTGGTCATGAAATTGATTTTACTATTGCAGACTTTTGTTCTGATTTGAGAGCACCAACACCATCTGCTGCAGCAGAAATTGTTGTTAAAAATACAGAAGACTTAATTAATTCAATATCAGCCTTTAAATTAAGGTTAACAGCTTCATTTAATAATTTTATCGAAAAATTTTGGCTTAGATATGAACAATGTAAACTTCAAAGGTTAAATCTATTATTTGAAAAAAAATACTATAACAGTTTGCAGGATTTTTCATATCTATTTGATAAAATACAAAATAACTTTAAAGATTATTATAATAACTTAAATCAAAAATTTTTATTTCTTGTTAAAAGGCTTGAAAATATAAGCCCTTTAAAAATCTTAAGCAAAGGTTATTCTATTGTACTTGATAATAAAAACAATATCATAAAACATTACAATCAAATAAAAAAAGATGATGATTTATCAATCATATTATCAAAAGGTGAATTATCTGTAAAAATAAATGAAATTTTTGAAAATTCAAATAAACTTTCTTAATAATTTTCTATATTATTTTTTAATTATTATTCGCAAAATTTTTAAAATATGTTATTTTACTTTTAAATATGAATAAACATTTTATTTTATTTATAATATTATTAACAATGCTCTCATGTAAAACAACAACTGATCCAATAAAATATGATAAAAATATTAAAAAGGCTGATGAAGAAGCTGAATTAATTCATATTTTAATTAGAAATGGAAATTTAGAAGAAGCAGAAAAACAAATTAATAAAAATTTAATATTGTATCCTGATTATGATGATATTGTTTTATTAAAAGGCTGGCTATTATTAAAATTAAATAAACTTGAAGAAAGTGAAAAAATATTTGTATCACTATTACAAAAAAATAAAAAAAACTCACTTGCTGCCACAGGTCTTGCAATAATAAATCGTATTAAAGGCAATAAACAAATAGCATTAAAATATATTTCTGATGCATTAAAATATTTACCGGGTAATTCAAACTTATGGTTAGAAAAAGGAATTTTAGAATATGAAGAAAAAAATTATAAAACTGCTTTACAATACTTTAAAAAGGCATATTCATTAGATAATAAAAATTATGAAGCAAGTTTTTATAAATATATTACAATGCTTCAATTAGGTAAAGAAATACAGGATATATATAATTTATGGGAGAATATATTAAAAAGAAAAGAATTTCACAGCTGGTTTTTTCAATATCATGCAGAAATTTTACACAGCAAAAATAAAAAATCACTTGCTTTTAAAGTAATTAAAAATGGATTAGAAGAATACCCAAAAGATTCTTATTTATTAAACATACATTCTTATTATTTATATAAAGAATATTTACTTACTAATAAAAAAGAATTAATTGAAGAAGCATTAAAAAACATCATAATATGTATTGAAAATTCAGAAGAACTACAACCGGAATTTATTGATACTTACTTATTAATTTTAGAAGCAACCGGTGATATAGAAAAATTAACAAAAGAAGCAAAAAAATATTACTTATTTTTTCCAGATAATGAAATAATAATAAAATGGATAAAAAAATTAAGTATTAATTAACTTTATTATAGAAATCATTATTTTATATGATAACTTTAAATAAATTTTATAAAATATTAACTTTCTTTTGTTACTAAAGATATTATACTGTGAGGATAGTTTTGAGCAAAAAAATTATAACGATTTTTTTATTTTTAATTTTTATTTTTAATTCCTGTTTTAAAATTAATAATAATAATAATTCTAAATATAGAAACACTTTTAAAATGAATATTGGTTTTGGGGAAAATGATATCGGGATTTTTTTTAAAAATGACATAATAAACGAAGGAAATTTAAATATTTTTTATAGAAGCGGATTTTATTATATTTCAGATAAAAAAAATAATAAAATAATAAAATCTACTGAAAATGGTGTTCATATTTTAATAATCTATAATCCGGAAAATAATCCAAATTTAAAACCAACTTTAATAGAAAATAATAATTTAACTGATAAAACTAATGATCAAAATAAAATTGTTTTTGTAAAATTATATAAAGAATATCCAATTTATTCACCAGGAATTATAACAGCTGATATAGAAAAGAATGTATATGTTGTTAATAACCATCCTCTCTATAAAAAAACAGACGAAACTGGTAATATTGTAAACTCTTTAATATTAAAATATGATAACAAAGGGAATTACTTATTTAATATTGGTAAAGAAGGCATTGACACAACTCCTTTTAGCAATGTCATGAAAATGGTAACAGATCAAGACAATAATTTGATTGTTCAGGAAATTACAACTATAGGTTTATTTATTTATAAATTTTCATCAAATGGTTCTTTATTAACAAAATTACAAATATCTAATAAAGATATTCCAATCGCACAAAATGAAAAAGATTTACTAATAGATATTATTGATATCATTCCGGGATATATTGACAATGAAATTTATATCACTTGTCAATATGTTAAAAAAATTGAAGAAAATTTAGGAGTTATAAATTTTAATACAGAATATGAAAAAATATTAAAATATTCAATGAAATCAAAAAAAATTATTAAAATAATCCATAAAATAAACCCAAAGATGCTGACTTTAACTGAAAATGATAAAAAAGATCCTTTTATTGCAAAATTTTATGGAAATAAAAAAGAAATAATAAAACCTTTTGAAAATTTAATTGGTATTGATTCGAATGGATTTATTTATTTTTCTCAAGTTGAATTACCTTTAGATAATATTGATAAGAATAAAAAAACATTATTTATTTACAACAAAAAAGGTAAACTAAAAGATGAAATATTAATAAATTATCCCCTGGATATTGATTATATATCAGAATTTATATTATCTCCTGAAGGCAAAGTGTTTTTTTATTATATAACAGATGGAGTTATACAATTTGTCACAATTAATAAATAACAATATTATCAGTATACATGATGCTATTCTTTTAGACAATAAAGCTGTTGAAATAAATAAAATCCCGCAAATTATACTTATGGAAGAAGCTTCAGAAAAAATATTTATTAATTTAAAAAAAGATTTTAATGATCTTAAAAATAATAATATTGCTATTATTTGCGGATGGGGGAATAATGGAGGTGACGCATTAAGTGTTGCCAGGAAATTGTTTATTGAAGGCATTAATTGTGATATCTATTTTTTTAAAGATAAAAAAGGTTCAACTCTTAATGAAATACACAAATCAATTTTACTCTCATTTGGAATAAAACTATTTGATATTAAACAATTAAAAAATAATATTGCCAATTATTCATTAATAATTGATGGAATATTCGGCATTGGTTATAAATATCGTGAAGATAAAAATACTGAAAATTTATTTTTGTTAATAAATCAAAGTAAATCAAAAATTGTTTCTATTGATGTTCCGTCTGGTTTAAATAAAGAATCGCATATATCAATAAAAGCAGATTATACTTATTCTATAGGTTTTTTAAAAGATTATTTTTTTTCAATTAATACCAGAAAAAATGTTGGTTTAATTAGAGATATTAAAATATCTTTTGATATTAATAATATAAAATTAAAACAAAATTCTTATTACTTAAATAAAATTTTACCAATTAAAAAAAATAAAAATAATTTTGTTCATAAATATTCAAAAGGCAGTTGTTTATCAATTGGCGGTAGTCCTGGAAAATTTGGATCAATCATTTATACTGCTGAGTCTGCTCTTAATTCCGGATGCGGGATTTCCTGTATTATTTCCGATAAAAAAAATGTAGTACCAATTAATAAAATGTCAAAAAAAATAATTGTGGACAGTTTTGAAAACCTTGAATTATATATTAAAAAATATAATACAATAATAATTGGGCCTGGTCTCAATATTACGAACAAAGAAGATAAAAAATATATTGAAAAATTGATACAATTTGAAAAAAACTTTATTCTTGATGCTTCTTTTTTTACTTTATTTGATAAAAAAATCTTAAATAAATTCATCAATTCTCCAATTATAACACCTCATTCACAAGAGTTAAAATACTTTTTTAAAGAAGAAACATCAAATATTAAATCAGACACTTTAAAAACAGTATGTGATATTTCAAAAAAATACAACTGCTGCATTTTACTTAAAGAATCATATATGATATTTGCCAGTCCTGATGGTAAAACAATTGTGTTTGATAACCCATTAAGAATTTTAGCTCAAGCCGGAAGCGGTGATATACTTACAGGAATCATTGGCGGATTATGTTCACAAGGATATAAAGTGGAAGAAGCTGTACTGGAAAGCATTAGAATATTCTATGAAATAGCTGAAACTTTTAGCAGTAATGGTTATAATACATATTCACCTGAAATTTTTATAGATTTTATACGTAAATATTAAATATATTTAGGTTTATAATGATGAAAAAAAAAGATTATATAAAAAAGAAACCAGAATTATATATTGATGGACAAAAAATTGCTTTTCATTATAACAGAGATGAAAGATTAGCAAAAGCACAACATAAAATAGAAACTGATAGTTCTTTTTTTGGTAAAAATAATAGATCACTGCATATAATAATAGTAAATATAATTATTATAGTAATTGTTGGTCTTATTTTTTCCAAGTTTTCAAATAAAGCTATAAGCAATGAAATTAATGGATTTAAATTTTTCTTTTTTAAAAAAAATTATTTTGACAGTCCAATACTTGATTTTAGAATGCAGGTAAAAAACATCACAAAAGATAAAAATATTTTGGAAGAAAACTTTAGAGATATGGATCTTATAATTTACGATGCTAATGAAAAAAATATCTACACAAAAAAATATTATATAAAAAAAAATATATTAAAACCAAATGAATATTATACTGAATATATAATAATTGAAAAACCTAAAACACAGGGTAAATATAAAGCACAGGTTAATTACGGTCCAGATAAAAATTTAAATTTATCACTGAATTTTATAATAAAAAAAAATTAATCTTTTTTAATTATAACTCGAAAAACAAATATGTGGTATAATAATTATTAGGTAAAAAATTATGGCAACATATATAAAAAATAAACATTCTATTATAGATTTCAATCTTGACCCAAGTTTATATAATGTATTAATCCGTATTACTAATCCTGGAGAAGAATTTTTACCATTAAAAAATAGAGAAATTTACAAAGATATTATAGAATTATATTTTTTTGATTTTACAGATGAAATACTGGGATTAAAAATTTTTCAACCAATCCATATGGATAAAATAATTGATTTTTTTAAAAAACACAGACTTTGCGATAATATGGTAATTCATTGCGATGTAGGAATTAGCAGAAGTGCCGGTGTTGCAATTGGATGGCTTATATTTAAAGACGACAGAGCAAGTATTTATAAAATATACCATAATCGAAAACATATTCCAAATAGGTTAATTGTTGAACGTTTTGCAAAAAGATTGCATAAAAGCATGAAATATATAGACAAATGGGAAAAAGAAAAATTTGATTCAGTTAAAGAAAATCCAGAAGATAATGAAATAGAAGAACTTGAAGAATTAGAAGTAATAGAATCTAATAAACATAAAAATGAAAAAAAGAAAAAATAATTACTTATGATTACCTTTTTCTAATCTATGATGTTTAATTATTTTTCCATTAGCTACATAAACTGCCTCTTCTGCTATGTTTGTTGCCAAATCTGCAATCTTTTCTATATTATGTGAAATTCGTATCAAATGAAGTGATCTTTCAATAGTTTTTGGATCAGAAGACATATATGTTATTAATTCACGCATAATCTGTTCATTTAAAATATCAACATCTTCATCTCTTTTGCATACATTTTTTGCAAGATTTTCATCTTCATTGATAAATGAATTAATACTATCGCCTAGCATATTCTTTGCTATTTCCGACATTCTTGGAATATCTACAAGCGGTTTAACCAACGGTTTATCAATTAAAAATAATGCGCTTTCTGCAATATTTACACATTGATCTGCTACTCTTTCCAGGTCAATATTCATTTTTGAAATCATTAAAACAGTTCTCAGATCTTTTGCTTCAGTCTGATGCCTTACAAAAATGTCAGTATATAATTTTTCTATTTTAACTTCATTTTTATTTATATTATTTTCATCTTCATTAATAACTTGTTTTAAAAGTTTTTTATCATTTTTTAAAAAACCATTTATACAATGATCAATCATTTTTTCAACATTATTAGCTTGAGATGCAATTTGTTCCTTTAGTTCAATAATTTGTTCTTTTAACATTTATTTTTACTCCTTAAAAAATACATTTTATTAATCATTTGTTAACCAAATCTACCAGTTAAATATTCTTCAGTTCTTTTATCTTTTGGAACTGTAAACATTTTTGCTGTTTTGCCATATTCAACCAACTCACCAACATATAAAAAAACTGTATAATCTGACACACGTCCAGCCTGTCCAAAATTATGTGTTACTATTAAAACTGTAACAAAATTCTTTAATTCTAAT
The DNA here is from genome assembly GCA_964646595.1 of uncultured Spirochaetales bacterium. Classification (GTDB taxonomy): domain Bacteria; phylum Spirochaetota; class GWE2-31-10; order GWE2-31-10; family JAFGQB01; genus CAZYID01. The sequence continues at coordinate 19,745 of CAZYID010000014.1, forward strand.
AATAGCTCTTCAATCTTACTTGTTGCTTTTGGATCCAATGCTGAAGTTGGCTCATCCAGTAATAGTATCTCCGGATCAGTTGCTAAAGCTCTTGCAATACATAAACGCTGCTGTTGACCTCCTGACAAAGAAAATGCAGATGTGCCTAATCTGTCTTTTACTTCATCCCATAACCACGCTTCTTTTAAGCTTTTTTCAACTTTTTCCATTAAGATGCTTTTTCTGTTTATACCACGCAATCTCAAACCATATGCTACATTTTCAAAAATTGATTTTGGGAAAGGATTTGGTCTCTGAAAAACCATACCTACTTTTGTTCTTAATGCACATACATCGGTTTTTGATGAATACACATCTTCTTCATCAATTAATATTTTACCTTCAATTTTAACTATTTCAATAAGGTCGTTCATTCTATTAAAACATCTTAACAAAGTTGACTTGCCGCATCCGGATGGGCCAATAATAGCTGTAACTTTTTTATCATATATAGATAAATTAATATCTTTTAAAGCATGCATCTCTCCAAACCAGAGATTAAGCTGTTCAACATTTACAATTGAAGATTGATCATTTTTATTTTCTTTTACCATTTTTTATTCCTTCTCATATTGTATCTAATAATTATTGCAAACAAATTTATAAATAAAACTAAAAATAATAAAATAATTGCCGTACCATATGCAATAGGTCTTTGCATATTAGGGTGAGTTCCTTCTGTTATTAAAGCATAAATATGAAACGGTAAAGCCATACATTCTTCTAATATCCCCTTAGGTAAACCTATTGTATAAAAAGTTGCTGCAGTAAAAATAATAGGAGCAGTTTCACCCGCTGCCCTGCCTACACTTAATATAGCACCGGTTAAAATGCTTGGAAAAGCTGTTGGTAAAACAATTTTCATTATTGTCTCTCTTTTTGTAGCGCCCAAAGCTAATGATGCTTCCCTAAAATCTTTAGGAACAACTTTTATAGCTTCTTCACTTGCATTAATAATAATAGGTAATATTAATATTGCTAAAGTAAATCCACCGGCTAAAATTGAAGCTCCAAATTTAAAAACAACAACAAAAACGGCTAATCCAAATAAACCAAAAACTATCGAAGGAACACTGGCAAGGGTATTTATCGCAAGTCTGATAATCCTTACCAACCAGGCCGGTTTTGCATATTCCGATAAAAAAATTGCAGATAATACTCCTAGAGGCAATGCAATTAAAATTGAAAAAAAAGTTAAATAAAATGTTCCTACAATTGCCGGTAATATCCCACCCTTTGTCATATATTCTTTTGGTGCTTCAAAAACAAATGATAAAGAAAGAACTTTATATCCTTTACTAAAAATCACATATAAAAATACAACTAGGAAAAGAATACTTGTTAAAATACAAATTCTTAATAAAGTAAGACCTAAAAAATTGTTTATAGACCTTAATGATCTAGATTTAGTTGTAAAAGTTATATTATTTTCTTTTTTATCAGCAGAAGCATTTGAGATAATATTATCCATAATTATTCCCTTTAAAAAAATAGAATTTATTGTGATACGTGTTTTTTTCTAATACCTTCTCGAACAAATTCAGCAATAAAATTTAATCCAAATGTTATTATAAATAGAACCATGCCAATACCAAATAAAGCATTATAATGTAAACTGCCTACAGGAGTTTCACCCATTTCTGCAGCTATTGTAGAGGTCATTGGTCTGACAGAATTAAAAATTGATGTTGGTATTACAGCTGAATTTCCGGCAATCATTAAAACTACCATTGTTTCTCCAATTGCTCTTCCTATTCCTAAAATAACAGCTGTTAATATCCCTGATTTTGCAGAAGGTACCACAACTTTAACTATTGTCTCCCATTTATTTGCACCTAATGCATATGAAGCCTCTCGTAATCTTTTTGGAACAGAATTTATTGCATCCTCTGAAATACTTGAAATAATTGGAATCACCATAATACCTAAGATTATTCCGGCTGTTGTGGCATTAAATCCTGTTTTTAAATTAAATAATTTTTGAATTTTCGGAACAAGAAAAAGCATACCAAATAAACCAAAAATAACTGAAGGAATCCCTGCTAATAATTCTATAATTGGTTTTAAAAACTCTTTTTCGTTTGGTTTTGCAACTTCAGAAACATATACAGCAGAACCAACACCTAAAGGTACTGCAATAAAAAGTGTAATTAAAGTAATTAAAAATGAACCAAGTATAATTGGTAAAATACCAAATTCTGCAGGCTCCATAGTTGGATACCATGCAGTACCAAAAATATATTTAAAAAATCCATATTCCTGAAAAATATTATAACCTTGAGCAAATAAACTGATAATTATTCCAAACAAAAATATTATTGAGCATAGTGCTGCAAACATAACAGTACCATGAAAAAAACCACTCCAATAATCTTTAAAATTTGGTTTAATTTTTTTTATATATGATAATAAAAGAAATATATACATTAAAATACAAAATGTAATAAAAATAATATTAAATACAGATGATCTTTCTAAAAAAAATATTCCGAAAATTAAAAATATTAAAAAAAATTTAGAAATAGGAACAAAAAACCATATTTTTTTTCTTTGAAATTTAATGATGTCTAATAAATAAAATATTGGTATACTTAAAAACATAATAAGTAAAAAAAATGAAATGATAATCAACAAAATAACAAATATTTCAAAAAAAACCAATTTTATTTACCTCCCCCCAATGGATATTTATTTTTTTTTCTATTTTTAATAACCTTAAACATATTAAAAAATAACAAACTTACCAATCAAGGGCACAAATATTTACCCCTGATTAGTAATATTTTAAAAATTATAACTTACTTAAAGTTTAATATAACCTTGCTCTTCAACTAATTTTTGTCCTTCAGATGATATAATAAATTTTATAAATTTAGCAATTTCACCTTTTGGTTTTCCATTAGTATACATGTTTAAAGTTCTAGAAATTGGATATGAACCATCTTTTGTAGTCTGCATATTAGCTTCAATTCCATCTACTTTTACGGGTTTAATATTTGCTGATTTTAAAAATCCTAAACCAACATATCCGATACTGTATGGAGTTTGAGCAACAGTTGTTGCCATTGCCTGATTTGAAGCAACCATTTGAGCACCAGCTTTGATTTTTGCTTTTTTAATTCCATATTCATGGAAACATTCATATGTACCGCTTGATGTATCTCTTGAAATAACAACTATTTCAGCATCAGGACCGCCAAGATCTTTCCAGTTATTAATTTTTCCGGAATAAACTGCTGCTAATTTGTCTCTTGTTATTTCAGATAACGAAATGTTAGGATGAACTACTACAACTACTGAATCTAAAGCAACTACATTTTTAAAAAGTTCCAAACCTTTTTCTTTAGCTTTTGCAATTTCCTTATCTTTTGCATTTCTTGATGCATCGCCAATGTCTGCTCTTCCATCCAAAACTGCTGCAATACCAACACTTGAACCACCGCCGCTCACAGTAATCTCAGCTTTTTTATTATTATTTTTCATATAAAATTCAGCGCAAGCCTGCGCTATAGGTAAAACAGTTGTTGAACCTGTTATTGTTATTTTTGAGCTTTTTTTAAATAATCCCCAAGTTAATGAAGTACATAATAAAGTTACTATAACAATTACTAATAAAAATTTCTTAAAATAAATAAACATTATTTCCTCCTAAATTATTTTATCTTTTAATTTAAGTAGATTATTATTTATTAGTGTTTAAAAAATATTAAAGAAATGTTAATTTTCTGTTAAGAAATGATATTTTTTGGAATATTTACTGTAAATGTAGTTCCCTGCCCTAAAATGCTGGTTACATTTATTTCACCGTTTAATAATAAAATGTTATGCTTAACAATAGATAAACCAAGACCTGTGCCGCCATTTTTTTTTGATCTGGATTTATCAACAACATAAAATCTTTCAAAAATTCTTGCTAAATCTTTTTCCGGAATCCCTATTCCGCTATCTATTATATCAATCTTTATTTTATCCTGATTTTCAAATAATTTAATTTCAATTTTTCCTTTATCAGTATATTTAATTGCATTATCTATTAAATTTAAAAGTATCTGCTCTAACTTAAATGGATCAGAATTTATTTCTTTAATATTCTTCCCTTTTTTTAAAACAACTTTTAAATCTTTTACCTTTTTTCTTTGCTCAAAAATACTTAGGATACTGTTTATTAAATGAATTAAATTTATCTTTTCTAAATTTACTATACTTATTTTTTCTTCTTCTATTTTAGATAATGTAAGCAAATCTTCTACAATATTACTTAACCTTTCTGTATGGCTATTTATTATTTTCAGATAATTTAGTTTATTTTTATTTTTTTCTTCTTCAAGCAATGTTTCAGTAAATCCTTTTATTGCAGTTAAAGGAGTTCGTAACTCATGAGAAACATTTGAAACAAAATCTTTTTTTATTTTTTCTAAATTTTTTAAATTTGTTATATCATAAAAAATAAATACAAATCCTTTATTAGACAAAAGATAATTCATACTGCAAAGTAAAGTTTTATTATTTAAAATAATTTCTTTTACAGCACTTTTTATACTACTGCCTTTTTTAATAAAATCTGCTATCTCAGTATCCCTGATAACTTCCCAGTAATACTTATTAATAATATTATTTCTATTTACAATATTAGAAAAACTATTATTATATCTTACTATTTTACCTGAATTATCAACTACAATTATACCGTCTTTTGTTGAAGAAAAAATACTTGCCAGTTCTTCTTTTTCATAATTTAATTCATTAAAATAACTTTTTAATTTAAAAGTCATAGTGTTGAAATTATCAACCAATTTAAGTAATTCAACAGCTCCTTTTTTATAAAAAAGACTTATATCAAAATTTCCTTTTGAAACTTTTTCAGAAGCATCTGTAAGCATTCTAATTGGCTGTGTAATTTTTAAAGATATGATATAGGCTAAAAAAAAAGTAATTAGAAATAAAATTAATGACATTATAAATATTTTCATTTTAAAACCTTTAATAACTTCATTTATTTCACTTAACCTGACACTTATCCTGTAAACACCTATTACTTTTTCATTATTTTTTATAGGAACAGCAACATAAAGCATATTTAATTTTAAAGTATTACTATATCTAATTGATGAACCAACTTTTTCATTTATCGCCTGAATAATTTCCGGTCTATCAATATGATTTTCCATATCCAAATAATTTTTATCTGAATCAGCAATAACAATACCGTCAATTTGTATAATTGTAATTCTTTTATTAATGTTATTACTTATTGAATAAACTTTATCATTAATAATATCAAAATTTTTATTTATGTAATCATTAAAAGTTAAATTTTTAATAATTAATGATTCATTCTTTAATTCTTCAGTTAAGCTTTTTATATAATTACTTTTTATTATTTGATAAGCTGTAAAAGATAAAATTATAACTATAATTGTTATTAAAAAAATATTTTGCAATAATAAACTAATAAAAATTGATCTATTTTTTACTATCAAGTTTGTATCCAACCCCTCTAATATTTAGTATTAATCTTCCAACTTCTCCCAGCTTTTCTCTTAAATTCTTAATATGAACATCAATAGTTCTGTCAATTACATATTTGTCTTCACCCCATATTTTATCCAGCAAACTGTCTCTAGAAAATACCCAGCCTCTCTTACTTAACAATATTGTTAATATTTTAAATTCGGTTTTTGTTAATTTTATATATTTTTTTTCTTTATCATATACCTCATACTTATGTAAATCTATAAATATCTCGTCATCAATGTTCATTATATTATCTTTATTATTAATATTATCTTTAAAATCACTTCTTCTTAATAAGGCTTTTACTCTTGCAATTAATTCCCTTGGAGAAAATGGTTTAGTAACATAATCATCAGCGCCTACTTCCAAGCCTATAACTTTGTCTAATTCATCCTGTTTTGCAGTTAACATTATAATTGGTATATCTTTATAATCATTTTGTGATCTTAAATTCTTACATATTTCAATACCATCCATATCCGGCAGCATCAAATCTAAAATAACCAAATCCGGTTTCTTTTTATTTATTGTATCCAAAAAAGATTTTGCATTATAAAATCCTGATGTATCAAAGTTGTTTTTTTTAAGATTTAAAGAAACCAGTTCAACAATATCTTCCTCATCATCAACAATATATATATTTTTTTTCATTATTTAATTCCTTTTTTTATAATAAAATAAATTTATTCAAAATTATACATTAATATTATATAATTAATTTGTTAAGAATCTGTTAAAATTAATAAATTATATAATATAAAAAATGATGGATAAATTTGATGTTTTATTAAAATCTGCAAATATTAATAAATTAAAAACATTTATTACTTCTTTGATAAAACCATGTTATGAAAGTGAATTATTAAAAATTGCATTTAAAAATGTTGATATTTTAAA
>CAZYID010000015.1:0-25925 GCA_964646595.1 uncultured Spirochaetales bacterium
CAGATATGACAAATTACTGTGAAGCATTAAGAGAAGTAGCAACTGCAAGAGGAGAAATTCCTTCACGAAAGGGATATCCGGGTTATTTGTATTCTGATCTGGCGTCTCTTTATGAAAGAGCAGGAAGAATCAAAGGGAAAAAAGGGTCAATTACACAGATTCCAATTTTATCAATGCCTAATGATGATATAACTCATCCAATACCTGATCTTACCGGTTATATTACAGAAGGCCAGATTGTTTTAGATAGAGAATTATTTCAGAAAAACATATATCCTCCAATTGCAGGACTTCCGTCATTATCAAGGTTAATGAAAGATGGAATTGGAAAAGGAATGACAAGGGAAGATCATAAAGAGCTTTCTTCTCAGTTATTTGCCTGCTATTCAAGAGTTAAAGAAATAAGAGCTTTAGCATCTGTTATTGGTGAAGAAGAATTAAGTGATCTTGATAGAATTTATTTGTCATTTGGTCTTGAATTTGAAAAAGCTTTTTTATCACAAAAGCAGGATGAAAATAGATCTATTGAAGAAACTTTGGATATAGGCTGGAAATTATTGAAAATTTTACCTCTTGAAGAATTATATAGAATTAATCAAAAACTTATTGATAAATATTTACCAAAAGAGGAAGAAGATGCCAAAGCTTAATATTCCGCCAACAAAAAGCAACCTTATTAAAGTAAAACAGGATAGTTCTATTGCAAGTGAAGGTTACGAGCTTTTGGAAAGAAAACGGGAAATACTTGTAATGGAATTAATGAGTTATGTTGAACAGGTAAAAAGAATAGAAAAAGAGCTAGATAAGAAATTATTTGATTCGTATGGATCATTAAAAAAGGCTATTATTTTTTTAGGACATGAAGAAGTAAAAAATAAAACCAAGCATATTAATTATGAATTTCATATGAAAAAAAAGACAACAAAACTAATTGGTATGACATTACCGTCTGTTGAAGCAGATGCTCCCCCATTAAGCCTGCAATATTCGTTTTTAAATACTAATGCTATTATAGATGATACTTCTTTAAAGTTTTTAAATCTAATCAAACTTTTATGTGAAATGGCTGAAATTAGAGCCATTGTATGGAGATTGTCAAGAGAAGTAAAAAAAACTCAAAGAAGGGTAAATGCTTTAGAAAAAATAGTTATTCCGGATACTAAAGAGACTATAAAATTTATTGAAGATACTTTAGAAGAAAGAGAGCGGGACGAAATTTTTATAAGAAAAATGGTAAAAAGTAAATTGGAGGGAGTAAAATGAGTGCTGTTATTAAAAATATTTTGGTTGCAATTAGCGGATCTGATGCTTCTATTAATGGAGCTAAGTATGCAATAATGCTTGCTAAAACATTTAAATGGGACTTATCAGTTGTTTATGTTATTGATACTTCAACTTTAAAAGAATTGCTGATTTCTAAAATTTTTATAGAAGAAGAATCCTCTGAGTTTGAAAAAAATCTCGAAGCTAATGGAAATAGATATCTTGATTATATTGAAGAATTGGCTAAAGGTAAAGGTGTAAAAGTAAAAAAGATTCTAAAAAGAGGCGGGGTAGCAACAATGTTATTAGAAGCATCTGAAGAAGTTAATGCAGATTTAATCGTTTTGGGTGCATGGCAGCAGAATAAATCTAAAAGAGACTTGATAACAAGAGCACATATGGATATTTTATTCGATTCAAAAAAATCAGTTATAGTAGTAAAAGAGCAGGAAATAGAAACAATGTTTAAGAGGTTTTAATTAAAAACATCTACCAAAAAATTCGTTCAACACCTTTACTTCTTAATAGCTTAGTAACAGCATTTGTCATATTAGGATGACCGCAAATATAAAAATCATAATTTTTAAGATTATATGTGGTTTGTTCAAGAAAATCAGTAACTCTGCCTTTAAAATATTTATTGTTTGATTCTGGGAAATCAACACAAATATGTTTTTTTATTGAAAAATATTTTTCATATGGTTTTACGTAATTATCAATATAATTATCTTCTTCTTTTAAACAACCAAATAAAATAATAGCTTTATGTTTTTTCTTTTTTTTCATTAATTCATCCAGTATATGAATGAATGGAACAAATCCTGTTCCAGTTGCAATAAACATAAGATCATTTTTTGATTCATGATAAAACAAATCCGTAAGAAACAGACGAAATAGAGAATATTCATTGATTTTTATGTTTTTAGCATATTTTGATCCATATCCGTCAGGTCTTGTGTCAATAATTAAAGACAAATTATAATCATCGCTTTTAGCAATAGAATAAGCCCGCCATTGATCATCATTTACTAATAATTTCACATGCTGACCCGGGATAAAATTTAATTTATGTTCAAAATGAAATGTTAATTCAATAGTGTTGTCTGAAATTTGTTTCTTTTGGATTAGCCGGCCATATGCTTTGTCTTCTCTATCTTTTTGGTTTGAGGTGAAATTTGATTTTTTTGTCTGTTTTTTTATTTTTGGCAGACGATGAAAAAGTATTTTAAATAAAATATTAAATATACCAAAGGCCCCCCTAATATAACTAACTGAAAGCATTCCGCTAATTAATGCAGGCATCACTCCATTACTTAATATATCTGTGCCTGTTAAGTATAATTTTTTTATAGGGGATTTAACTTTTATTTCTGTTAGCTTATATCTTTCAGGAATTGCAGGCAGTCCATAAAAAGTTCCCTCCATTCTATTGGTAAAATGTTTGAAAGTAAGAGGTGTTGCCATTTCTTTATAAACAACTAGTTCTTTTAAACCCGGGATTTTTTGTTCAACTAAATCCAGATATTTTTCAATCATTTTATCTTTTAAGGCATAATAATTATTAGAGCGTTCTTTCCAATAAGTTGTTTTCCATTTTTTAAAAGCTTTAGAAGGAAAAATAGTAACTATTTCAGCCGTGTGTCCATTTTTTTTGCCGCTTTTAATAGATGGAAAAGAGACAAAACAGTAGTTTGGATTAGAATTAAAGATATCCTTATTATTTTTTGTAAATTCATCTAAAGCATAACTATTTACTATCCAGTAATTTTCACCATGAATACCAAGGGTTTTAGGAGATTCTTTTAATCCCAGATAAATATTTAGAGCACTATATCCAGAGAAAAAATTTTGCAGTTTATTCTGAATGGGAAAATTAAAATTTCTAGGAAGGAGATTTAAATAAGTGTTTTTAACACCAACACTGGAAATTATAATTGGAGCAAAGAATTCCTTAATTGGGTTTTTCGGGACTGCTAAATTTTTTGTTCGAACGCCAACTGCTTTCTTATTTTCTAATAAGATATCTATTGCTTCGTGATTAATTAGAATTTTCCCTTCTGAAGATTCGATTGTTTCTTCAATATAAGTACAGATTTTTTCTGCACCTCCTTTAGGAAAAGTACTGCCTGAGTAAAAATGATGTTCTATTAAAGAATGTATTGCAAAAGCACTTTCTGTTGGCGGGATACCATAATTACCCCATCGTGTTGATAAAACAGCCTTAAGTTTATTATCACTTATGTTTTTATCAAGATATTCAGCAGTAGTCATCAGAGCTTTTTTTAAATTAATTTTTCTTAAAATTTTAAAAATAAAAGAAATAGGAGGATGCAAAAATTTCATAAAAATGTCGCATAAATACCAGAGTCGAACTAAATGTATATCACGCATATATTTTTTAATTGCTTTTTTTTGATGAGGGAATTGTTTTATTAAAGTTTTTTTATATTCTTTTGCATTTTCGTTTATATTGATAGTCATATCAGGGAAGATCAACTTATCAAATGGATCAGTAGTTTTATTCCACTGGAGTTTTCCGTTTGTTAAATAACGAAACAAAAAAAGGCCAATATTATCAAAAAGGCGTTTTTTCATGTCTGCCATATAATGCAGGCCTACATCCCAGCTGTAAGGGCCTCTTTTAAATTCATGTGTTAAGCCGCCCGGTTCATAGTGTTTTTCTAAAACCAGTACTTTTTTTTTGTACATTTTAGAAAATAATCCGGCTGTTGCAATACCGCTTAATCCTGAACCAATTACTATTACATCATAATTGTTGGGGTCTGTTTTTTCTTGCATAATATCCTTTTTTTCTGCACCAGATTGTAATGAAGATGAATGCATTTGTCAAGGCATTCTCTTAAGTAAATAATTGAAAAAATAAATAATTATTGTTAATAAATATTTTTATGAAAAGCAATGTTTTATATAAATAATTTTTAATAAAATATCATGCTATGAGGAAAAAATAATTAAATTTTACTTAAATTATACATTAAATCTGTAGCTTATTATATCTCCGTCTTTAACAGAGTACTCTTTACCTTCCAGTCTGAATTTTCCGGCTTTTTTGCATTCGGCTTCGGATCCAAGAGATTGTAAGTCTTCGTATGACATTACTTCTGCTCTGATAAATCCTCTTTGTATATCAGAATGAATTTTCCCTGCTGCTTCTTGAGCACTCATGTCTTTTTTAATAGACCAGGCTTTTACTTCATCTTCTCCAACAGTAAAGAAAGAAATAAGGCCCATAGAATTATAAGTATGTTTAATAAACTTTGACGATGCTGGTTCGTTTAATCCATAACTTGAAAGAAAACTTTGTCTTTCATCTTCAGGAATTTTATTAAGTTCATTTTCCAGAGTAGCGGATATTTGAAAACATGAAATGTTGTCTTCTTTTAAATTTTTAGTTAGTTCATCCGGTATTTCAAAAATACCTTCTTGCTGATTTAATAAAACAATGATTTTTTTTAAAGAAAGAAAGCTGAAATTTACAATAGTTATTAATTCATCGTTTGTGAATTCATCTTCTTTAGGATATCTGTTTTGATTTAAGATTTCATTTAGTTTTTTAATAATTTTTATTTCAGGAGGATTCTTTTTTTCTTTTTCTTCTTTTTCAAGTCTTTTTTCAATTGTAAATAAATCAGAAAAAATAATTTCTTCTTTTATTTTAATATATTCTTTTAAAGGATTTTTTTGGTTTTCTGATAATTGTGAATCAAAATTTCTTAAAACACAAATCAATAAATCACTTTTTTGTATATAATTTTTTGTTTTTGAGGAAATAATAGTATTCTCTGTTGGAGGTATATTATAATCACTTATTAAAAGTTCAGCATAAGTTGTCTTTTTTGGTTTATATAAACCGGAAAGATAATCAATTCTTTCATCAGGAACTTTAATTGTACCTATGATTTCTTCTTTTTTTGGATATTCTATTCCGGTTAATGCCTGAAGAGACAGAGTTTTGCCGGAATATTGAGCTCCTATTATACTTGCATGCATTATTAATACTGCCTTATTTATAATATTTTTATTGAGTTAGAGAAATAATATTAATATGTTGTAATGTCAATAGATATAATGGATATTTGAATAACTTTTTTTTTAAAAAAAGGGGCTAAAAACTCCCTTTATTACAATGAAGAAAAATAAACTAACTCCTTTTTTTAGCCCCAAATCTATATGTAATATTAGACATAAAACTTGAAAAAAAGTTTCATGTTTTTTAAAATTTATTTATTATATTTTAATTCAATATTATACGAGTCATTAATCTCTTTGGAATCTTTAATAGTTATTGTGCCTAAATTATTTAATTTTTCAATAAATATTTGATATTTATCTTCAGGGATATCAAATAATAAAGAATTGAAATCTGTAGTATTTTTATAGTTTTTCGGTGATATTATTTTACCACCAAGGCTTATTATTAATTCAACAGTTTTAGAATGATTTTCTTTTAAAGAAATATTTGATTGATTTTCATCTTTTTTAATACCTCTTGTTTTTAGTAAAGGATTTTCAATTTCAGTTGTTTCAGGAATTAAAAGCAATGATACTTTATATAATTTTTTTGGTTGAATTTTTGGTCTTTCTTTTTTTTCTGTATTTATAATCTCTTTATCTTTTTTATCTTCTGTATCTTTTTCCTTTAATGCTAATAATTCATTTTTATTTTTTGATTTTGTTTCGTTATTAGTTTTATCTGCAATTTGAGGTGGTTTATGAATAAAAAATTGCTTTAAAGGATTAAAAAGTAATAGAATGAGTATTACTGCTGTTGTTACTGTTGCTAGCTGAATAGGTATTTTAATTTGAAAAGGAATGAATAATTTTTTGAGCATTTTTTTTAAACTAGATTTTTGCTTTAATCTTATATGTATTTTATCAAGCAGATTTTCGGGAGCTTCAACTGTTTTAATGTTTTTTACTTCATTAAAATATGATTTTAAAAAATTTATTTCTTGCATACATTTTTCACAGAGTTCTATGTGTTTTTTTACGTCTTTTTCAATTTCTTTTGATAATTCATTATTTAAATAATCAGCCAATAATGGCTTTGTTTTGTTACAATTCACTAGATTACTCCTTTCAATTTTGTTCTAAGTTTTTCTCTTGCTCGAAACAAAATTGATTTAACAGTACCTATCTTTAATCCGGTTATTGAAACAATTTCATCATATGATTTTTCTTCAATATCTTTAAGTAGAATTAAACTTTTATGTTTTTCAGGTAAAGAGTAAATAGTTTCAAGGATAGTTTTTCCAATTTGTTTATTATCAAGTGAATTGTAAGGAGATGAAGAATTATCCGGTATAGGAATTTCCATAGGATTTCCTGTAGTATTTAAGTCATAATCTAATGACACATTTTTACTTTTAAGGCGGTAATCAAGGGATTTTAATTTATTTCTACAAGTATTTAAAGTAATTGTATATAACCATGTTTTAAAAGAGGATTTAAATTTAAAGTTTTTAAGAGCATTATAAACTTTGATAAAAACTTCTTGAGAGCAATCCTCAGAGTCTTCATAATCATTAAGCATTCTAAAACATAGATTAAATACAATATTTTTGTACTTAATAACCAGTTTATCAAAAGCACTATTATTACCGCTTATAAAGCTATTAATCAATAGAATGTCTTCTTCTTTAGACATTTGATCCTTTTTATATTAGACAAATTTTTTTAAAATAAGTTTCTATCAATATATTATTTTTTCATGAAAATTTAAATATATTTTTTAGATTTAAAATATAAAAGTTATGTAGAAAAAACAGTTCAATATAAATAATAAATTTATTAATTATATTTTTATAAGTATAAAATTTCCAAATATTATTAAAATAATTTAAAATTTAATAAATTTTAAATTATTTTAAATTTTTTTTAGTCTATTGACTTATTTGAGGACAATAAAATATAATTTAATATTATAGACAGTATTTACGAAATTGATAGAAAGGAGTTTAGTATGAAACTGAAAAAAATACTATTTGTTTTTATTATATTTTGTACTTTATTCAGTGTTCTTGCTTTAAAAGTTGCTGTTGATGAAATAAAAACAGATTCTGTTATAAATTTTATTAATTATCAAGGAAGATATCGATATCAGGACAGTGCATGGAGTATTAGATCTATAGGAACAAAATTATCAAAATTTGAAAACGATAATGAATTTTTTAATTATTTAATGAAATATTCAATAATTCATGCAGTAGACGATGTATCGAGCGATAAATATGATGCTGATGTTTTTTCTATTGATAAAGATGCAAGAGTTGATCATGTTCGTAATGTTAGACTTATTATTTCAAGTTTTTTAGAAAAACGGTATGGATATTTAAGAAGTGATGCATATATCTTGGCAATTTTTATTACATATTATAATGCAATTAATAAAGGCGATATTGATTATTTTTCTTTAAGATATAAAGATGTTGTACTTCGGCATGTGAACAGTGAAAATATTGGTATGTCGACAAATTATATTGAGTGGCCGGGAAACACAAAGATAATTATACCTTTAACAGAAAATGCAGGAGAGAAAAAACTTACTTCATTAATCACAGATGAGTTAACTAATGAAAAGATAATTGATGAATTAAAAAAGAGAGAAGACAAAGGAGTTGAAGAAAGAGAAGATATAGTTGATTTGAAAGAACGTGAAATAGAGGAAACAAAAAAAGATATTGAAGAAGAAAAGAAAGAAGTTGAAAAGGAAAAAGAGATAATAGTAAAAGAAGAAGAGAAAATTGTAAAAGAAAAAGAAGAAGTTGCAAAAATAGAAGATAAAGAAGAAAGAGAAAAGAAAGAAGCAGAAATAAAAGAAAAAGAAAAAGTGATCGCAGAAAAAAAAGAAGATGTAAAAAAAGCAGAAGAAAAAGTTAAAAAAGATGAAGTTAAGGTTGTAAAAAGAGAGGAGACTGTAAAAAAAGAAAAAGCAGATCTTAAAAGTGATAAAAAAGAAGTTCAAATTAAAAAAGAACCGGAAAAATTTGTAAAAGAATTGGAAAAGAAAGAAGACGAATTAGTTAAAAAAGAGGAAGAGTTAAAAAAGAAAGAAGAAAAATTAAAAGGAATGGATGAAAATATTTTTCAGGATAAATTTTATTATTTAAAAATAAAAGAATACATGAATGATGGTCATTATAATAATGAAATGTTTATAATTGATGCGATTTCTAGAAAAGTTCTTGTAACGTCTCCTTTAATTAATATATGTGGAAGTAAATATGATATATTTAAGGAAGGTGTTGTAGTGATTTCTTTTATAAGTGATCATAATTCTGCACATAATCTTACTCTTCTTGATTTAAATACACTTGAACCTAAAGCAACAGGTACAGATAATATTTTTTGGCGTAGTTTTGTTGAGATAAAAGATGATTTTATTTATGCAATAATAAAAGAAAAAGAGAATTATTATCTTGGAAAGTATAATAAAAGAATGGAAAGAGTTGCAAAATCAAGTGAGAAAATAGACAGCAGTACATTTATTACTTTTTATAAGGATTATATTTATATAAATGGAGATAAAAAGAAAGATATTCTTGTTTTAAATAATAAAGATCTGTCATTAATTGATAAAATTACTCCATAATTAAAATAATGTTAATTATTAAGGGCAAAAGAAATAATAATAAGATTTTTTGCCCTTTTTTTTAAAATAAAATATTTTATAATAGCAAATCTATTTTTTAACCAGAGGAATTTATTATGATAAATGATATTTTTATAAACTTAAGGGAATTTTTTTTACAATATATTCCTTTTGAAACACTAACAAATTTTATTGTTTTTTTTATTTTAATTTTAATTGTTTTTATCTTTCATAAGATTATTATAAAAAGCATAAAAAAAGTACTTACTCGTTTTAATTTAATTAAAGATGATTTTATATTAAAACTAATAAAGAGAACTATTATACCTGTATTATATTTTGCAGCAATATTTGTATATATAAAAACTTTTAGTTTTGAAAACAAGTACGATCTAATAATAAATATTTTTGCAGGAATTCTACTGTCGTTTTTTGTTTTAAGATTTATAAGCAGCATAATTCGATATTTTTTAGAAAAGCAATGGCTAAAAAAAGAAGAAGATTCATCAAAAATAAATAAGGTTAAAGCTTTATTCCCGGCTATGAATATAATCATTTGGGGAATAGGATTGCTTTTTATTTTAGATAATCTTGGAGTGAAAATATCTACAATAGTTGCCGGACTTGGAATTGGCGGAATTGCTGTTGCTCTTGCAGCTCAAGCTTTATTAAAAGATCTTTTTAGTTATTTTTCAATGATGTTTGATCGACCATTTGAACTTGGTGATTTTATAATTATTGGTGATTATATGGGATCAGTTGAACACATTGGGATTAAGACAACACGTATTAGAAGCTTAAGCGGAGAACAATTGATTTTTTCAAATACAGATCTTACTAACTCACGAGTTAAAAATTATAAACGTATGAGTGAAAGAAGAGTTGTATTCAAAATTGGAGTAACATATAACACACCTTTAGAAAAAATTAAAAGAATTCCTACAATTATTAAAGAAATAATTGAAAACATAGAAGATACAAGGTTTGATAGAGTTCACTTTTTTTCATATGGAGATTTTAGTTTAATTTATGAAATTGTATATTACGTTTTAAGTAATGACTATAATAAATATATGGATATTAATCAGGAAATTAATTTTAAAATTTATGAAAAGTTTAAACAAGAAGAAATTGAATTTGCATTTCCAACTCAAATGCTTTATATTCATAAATAATATTGAAAAATTTCAGTAAAATGCGATATTTTTTTTAGTTGACAAATAAATATCTAATATGATAATTTTTTTATAAGAGTTGTAATTATTT
Source organism: uncultured Spirochaetales bacterium (assembly GCA_964646595.1). GTDB lineage: Bacteria > Spirochaetota > GWE2-31-10 > GWE2-31-10 > JAFGQB01 > CAZYID01. The sequence continues at coordinate 10,142 of CAZYID010000015.1, forward strand.
AAGAAATTACATGTTGAATACGATAATTACAATGGAATAGCGTTGTTTTTATAGACTTTAACGTAAGTAATTTATTATCTGCAAATACGTTTTTTGTATGAGATAAATATTGCAAGGGACTATAAAAAGCGCAGAAATGGATTCTCGTTGAGAATTTTTTTATTTTTTTAATGTTTTCAAGGTATTTTTTCCTTGTAACATGTTGAGGACATTATAAAATGGCAAAAAAAATGTATGTGGGTAATCTTAATTACGAAACAAATGAAGATCAGTTAAATGATGTTTTTAAAGAATACGGCGAAGTGGTTTCTGTAAATATTATTGCTGATAAGTTTAGCGGAAAATCAAGAGGCTTTGCATTTGTAGAAATGGCTAATGATGAAGAAGCTGATTCGGCTATGGCTGGACTTAATGGCAAAGAGATTGATGGCCGTAATATTAAAGTAAATGAAGCGCGAAGAAGAGAGAACAATCCAAGAAGAGGCGGCGGCAGAGGCGATAGAGGTGATAGAGGCGATTTTCACAATCATAGAAGATATTAGTTAAAAGTAAAAAAAAGATACTTTATCTTTATTAAAACTCTATGTTATTAATCATATATTGTTAGAGACTCTTTGTACTATTTTACAAGAGAGAAATGTTTTTATTTTATTTCATGTTTCGAATATTTACATTCATCAAAAACAACTTTAAGTTCATTATAAATTGTTTCTCTTAATTCATCATCAATTTTATAATTATCCTGTTTATAATTTTTATAAGATTTAGCTAGTTCTTCAAAATTAGGTTTATAGATTTCAAAGCCGTCAATATTTAAAGTTTGATATATTTTTTTTATATGATCTACAGGATTTTTAATTAAATCTTCAAATTTAACTTCTATTAGATTTCCTTTTTTAATTAATTTTCTATCATTAAAATATTTTTTAAAACCAATTTTTGCGCATTTTAAAATATTTTTCTCGAGCTCATTATCTGAGATGTCATGAAAAGACATGTTTTTTAAGATGAACGTTTTATATAATTTTTTAGTTGAAAGAAAAAGTTTATAAGGATTTCTATATATAAAAATAAATTTTGCATCAGGAAACATTTCAATTAATAAATTAATTCTACCGGAATTAACAAGACTTTTTGATAATATACGTTTACCATCAGATTTAAATGATATTTTTTTTAGAAAATAGCTATATATCTTTTTCCATTTATTGATGATTTTTTTATTCACATTTTCGAAAAAAGAATATTTTCTATAGAATTCTTCCAGATGTTTAGGAAAATATGCTCCATTGTTTGGAGAATATGGACATAAATTAGCAATAGCTATTTCTTCTTCCTGAGGGTATTCTTCTTTTATTGACATGTTATCCATTGGTCTTTTACTTGGCAGTATATATTGAACAAATGATCTAATTGTTTTTCTTAAAGTAAGAAAGACCCATGGAAATGCTGTTTCTGAAGTTGTAGCATATGCAAATCTATCATCTTTACTCAACAGATAATGTAAGAATGTTGTACCGCTCCTCATGTGTCCTATAATAAAAACAGGTGATTTTATTTTTGTTTTTTTAATTTTTCTATCAAATATTAATTTTTCTATTATTACAAATGGATATAAAAAAAATGAAACAAATGTAACAAGCAAAGCTCTTGGAATATATTTAAAACTAACCATAAATTTATTTTTAATTAGAATTGCAATCCAATTGGGCAGACTGTTTCCAGCAGAAACTATCATATCAATTTTAATAAGTTTTTTATTCTTTTTTTTCTTCAAAAGTATTTCCTTTTAAAATTAATTACTATTTATCATTATATCTGCAAAAACTTTTGCGTCATTTAAAGTATTTTTAATATCAGAATATTCATTTGGAGCATGCATGGTTGTATCTATAGTAGACCAGATTGCAGCATGATAACCAAATTTTCTAAAATCAGCAGCAACTGTTCCACCGCCTATTCCAATGGTTAATGCATCAACATTGAGGATTTTTTTTATTGATTTTTTAAGCATCATTACAACCTCCGAATCAGCCGGGGTAGGCGGTGGAGCCTGGATGTTTTGTAAAATTTCTATTTCAAATTTAACACCAAAATCAATCTCAATTGATCGTGCGATTTTTTTTATTTCTATTATTACTTCTTCCAGATCATATTCTGGTAAAATTCTACAGTCATATCCAATAGATTCTTCACCCGGAATAGTATTCATGTTTGTAATAGAGTTATATCTTTTAGTTGGTTCGAATGTTGAGGAAGGAAGATCATACATATCATTTTTTTCATTAAAAATTTTATTTAAATTTTCCATTCTAACACAAAAATGTGAAGACGCTCTTGATGTGTTTATTCCCAGATCCGGGCGGGAACCATGAGACTGTTTTCCTATTATTTTAAAGTTAATCCATAATATTGATTTTTCTGCTATTTCAATTGTTTTCCCTTCGTTATGACCGCCGTCAGGGATAATAAAAATATCATCTTTAGAAAAAAGTTCTTTTTTATTTTCTAATATCCACCTTATTCCATATTTGCTTCCAACTTCTTCGTCTGCAACAAACATTAGTTTAATAGTGTTATTAGGTTTTATGTTTTTTTCCATCAATGCCTTAACTGCAACAAGAGAACTAACAAGGCTTTGCTGGTTGTCTTCAGTGCCTCTTCCATAAATTTTATTATTATCAATTTTAACTTTAAATGGTTCAGAGTTCCATAATCCTAATTCACCAGCCGGAACAACATCAAGATGTGTAATTATCCATAATGTTTTTGCAGAATTTTTCCCTTTTAATTCAACGATTAATGATGGCCTTTTTTTTGAAGATACACGTTCATCAGGAGCAAAAATTTCTTCGATGTTATCAAATTTCCATGAACTAATATAGTTTTTTAAATATAAAAATTTATTATATTCCCCATCTCCTCCATTTTCAGGATTTATTGCAGGGATTTGTGTTAGTCCTGTTTGTAATTCAATTACTAATTCTTTTTGTTTTTCGATATAATCAAAAACTTCTTTCATTAAAAAACCCTGTTAAATTATATGTTAAAAAATGATTTTGATTCTATAAAAGATTTAATTTTATGTCAATATTTTATAAATGTTTTATTGATCAGTAAGTATTGCTTTAATTCTTCTAATTCCAGCTGAAGAAGACTGTTCTTTTACTATTTTAAATTTTCCGAGGTCCCCTGTGTTTTTTACATGAGGTCCGCCGCAGACTTCTATAGAAAAATCTCCAATAAAATATACATTTACTTTGCCTTCATATTTATTAGTGAATAAAGCAACTGCATCTAATTTTTTAGCTTCTTCAAGAGACATTACTTCCATACGTACTTCCTGCTTTTTTTTGATTTGATCATTAACCATATCTTCAATTTGTTGTAGAATTTTAGGTTCTATTTTTTCCGGGTGAGTAAAATCAAAACGCAATCTATCAACTGTAATGTTAGAGCCTTTCTGATTTACATGATCTCCTAGAATATTTTTTAATGATCTGTGCAGTAAATGTGTAGCTGTATGAAGCCTTGTTGTTTTTTCTGAATGATCTGCAAGGCCGCCTTTAAAGTTTTGAGTTTGAGCTTTTTGTGACAGTTCACGATGTTTTTGAAATGCTTCCTCAAATCCTTTTTCGTCTATTTTTAATCCTTTTTCATCTGCAATTTCTTTAGTGAATTCAAGAGGAAATCCATATGTATCATAAAGTTTAAATGCTATTCTACCTGAAATTGTATCTTGCTTGTTTTCTTTTAATTTTGATATGATTTTATCTAATTCGTGCATACCAGTTTGTAAGGTTTCTTCGAATTTTTTTTCTTCTGTATCTATTTCTGTATAAATATGCTGTTCATTTGTTTTTAATTCTGTGTATACATCATGCATTATATCTATAACTACTTTTGCTATTTTTGATAAAAAAGGAGATGGAATGTTTAATTTTTTTCCAAATCTAATAGCGCGTCTAATAAGCCTTCTTAGCACATAACCTGCGCCTAAGTTTGAAGGGGAAATCCCCTTTTCATCTCCGATTATAAAAACAGAAGTCCGTATATGATCAGATATTATTCGTATTGCCTTTGTTGTTTCCTCGTTTTCTCCATATTTTTGCGAAGAGAGTTCTTCGATTTTTTTTATAATTGGAGTAAAGCATTCTATCTCATAAACACTTTTTTTGTTTTGAAGCATTGCGGATGTTCTTTCAATCCCCATACCTGTATCAACATTTTTTTGTTTTAATGGAGCAAAACTTCCGTCTTCATTTTTATTATACTGCATAAAAACATCATTCCATATTTCAAAATACTTACCGCAGCTGCAGCCAGGGGAACATGAGTCACTACAAGGATTAATTCCTGTATCAATAAACATTTCAGTGTCCGGACCGCAAGGTCCTGTTAAACCGGCAGGTCCCCACCAATTATCTTTTTTTGGCATATAATAAATTTTTTCTTCAGAGATTCCTAATTCTTTCCATATTGATGCAGATTCTTCATCGCGAGGAGCATCTTTATCTCCTTCAAAAACAGTAACATGAAGTTTTTCTTTATCAAATCTTAAAATATCGATAAGAAATTCATAAGACATTTGAATTGCTTCTTTTTTAAAATAATCACCTAATGACCAGTTACCAAGCATTTCAAAAAATGTTAAATGTGATGCATCGCCTACTTCATCAATATCTCCGGTTCGTATACATTTCTGCCAGTTAACTAATCTTTTACCTTCAGGATGCTCTGTTCCTAATAAGTTTGGAACAAGAGGGTGCATTCCTGCTGTTGTAAATAAAACAGTAGGGTCGTTTTCCGGGATTAATGAAGCAGATGGGATATGTTTATGACTTTTGCTTTTAAAAAAGTCTATATATTTTTGTCTTAATTCATTAAAGTTCAAAGTTTTACCTAAGCTTTTATATTTTGCTAGACATTACAATTTTTTAATGAAAGTGTCAACTTTTTAGAGGGATTATGGAAGGCTGGTATTGTTTTTTTTTATTATTTTTGGTTAATATTTTAGTTTTAGATTTTAGTTTATTAAAAAAATTTAAATGAATATAAAATTAGTAAATTTTATTATTAGTGATGTTTTTTTTTATGGTATAAGATAAGTAGTATGGAAAATTTATTATTTACATTAAATACTGTTTTACCGGTATTTATTATTATATTTATTGGTGTTATTTTAAAAAGAATTAATTTTATCAACGAAGATTTTATTTCTGTTGCCAGTAAACTTGTTTTTAAAATAGCCTTACCTTCATTGGTTTTCATAAAAGTGTCTAATGCAAACTTAAAAGAATTGGCAGTCTTTAGCGAATTATTATACACAGTAATTTATATTTCAATAGTATTTTTTTTATGCTTTATTTTTGGATTGATTTTTATTAAGGATAAAAGCCGGATTGGTGTTTTTGCTCAAGCAGTTTTTAGAGGAAATTATGGTATTATTGGACTTGCTTTACTTGATAATATGTTAGGAGACGCGGGATTATCAAAAGGTGCCGTGATTTTAGCTATTGCATCTCCTCTTTATAATATTTATGCAACAATTGGATTAATTGTACCTCATCACAAATTTTCATTAGAAGGGATAAAAAAAATAATTAAAAGGTTATTAACGAATCCAATTATTATTGCACTTATTCTTTCTTTTATTGTATTAATAATTGAAGTTTTTTATCCGGATTTTCATTTACCCGAGTTTATGAACACAACAATTAATAAATTTTCTTCTATGGCTCTTCCAGTTGCTCTTATTTGTATAGGAGGATCTTTAAGCATTGCTCATATAAAAGAGAATAAATTTTTAGTTATTTTAACAACGATGCTAAGGATAGTAATTTCACCATTACTTTTTACAATTATTGCTGTTTTTTTCGGTTTTAGGAATGAAAGTCTTGCAGCTTTATTTATGCTTTTTGGAGTACCTTCTGCTATTGCAAGTTTTATTTTAGCAAAAACAATGAGTGGAGATGCGGATCTTGCTGCAAATGTTATAGTTACAACTACTGTTGGATCAGTAATCACCTTAACTGTAGGGATTTATTTGTTAAAAGTTTTTGAATTGATATAAGAATTATAAAAAAAAAATAAAATATTTTAGAAAAATTTCAAATTTAGCTGTATATTATTATTAAAAAGTTTTAAAGGAGATTTTCCATGAAAAATAATTTTACAAGATTAAGTCTCTTATCTTTTATTTTAATTATATTTATTTTTATTATTTGTTGCCCAACACAAGACGGCGGTAGTGGTGGATCCAGTGGAGACGGAGATGATGATGGTGATTCAAATACAATTTATAAAGAATACATGCGGACTTTTGTAAAGGATATCAGTGTATGGGCAAAAATTAAGAAAGCTGGTTTTCTTATTATTCCGCAAAATGGACACGAGCTTGCAACTGTTGATGGGGATAATAATGGTTCCCCAAATACTGCATATATTGCTGCAATAGATGGAGCCGGGCAGGAGGATCTTTTTTATGGATATGATAATGATGATGAAGCAACACCTACGGTAGAAAGAGATTATCTACTCGATTTTTTAAATATATATGAAGCTAATGGTGTAGAAGTTCTTGTAACAGATTATTGCTCTACTCAAAGCAAAATGGATGATTCGTATGTGCAAAGTGCATCAAGGGGCTTTATCTCTTTTGCAGCAGATGAAAGAGCCCTGGATAATATTCCTTCATATCCTGCTAATCCATATAATGAAAATGATTTGGCTGTAACAACATTATCTGATGCAAAGAATTTTCTTTATGTTTTAGATACTTCAAATGCACTTAATTTTTCAGATAAGGATGATTTTGTTGATAAAATAGATGCAACAAATTATGATGTAATTATTATAGATCTATATTATTATGATAACGCGGGAAATCCGACTATTTTAGACGTCGCAGATATCACTGATCTGAAGTCAAAGCCGAATCCACCAAATAATGACCGCCTTGTTATCTGTTATATGAGCATAGGAGAAGCAGAGGATTATCGGTATTATTGGACGGAAGGGGACTGGGATACAAATCGACCATCCTTTGTAAAAGAAGTAAATCCAGACTGGGATGGAAATTATAAAGTAGAATACTGGGATACTGATTGGCAGGCTGTTATTTTTGGCAATAATACATCGTATTTACAAAAAATAATTGATGCTGGTTTTGATGGTGTTTATCTTGATATAATTGATGCTTTTGAGTATTTTGAATAATTAAATAATTTTAAAGAATTATGTTTTATAATTGAATAACAATAAAAAAAAAGTTATTATAAAAGCATTATGAAATATAAATTATTAACAATCATTTTTTGCCTTTCTATTTTAATTCTACTTTTTAACTGTAAAAAAATAATACAATTCGGGGAAAAACCAAAAGAGATACAAGAAGATATAATTTTTGAACAGGGCAAGGTCTATTTTAAAGAAGAAAGACTTGAAGCAAGATATGTTATTACAAAAGAGCTTGTTAAACAAAATAAAAACAATAGTATTATTTTTTATTTTCATGGTTTCGGTAAAACAGAACTGGAATGGGTAAATAAAAATGGATTTGGGAAAAAATATTATGATGTACTTAGAAATAATCCGGATTTTAAATCATTTCCTGTAGTATCTATTTCGCTGGGCGGATCATTTTTATTTCTAAAATATTTACCTGCTCCATATGATGCTGATATAGAAGCTCTTTTTATTAATAAAATAGTTCCCTATTTTAAAGAAAAATTAAAAGCAAACGGGAAAATATATTTAGTTGGACATTCTATGGGAGGATTTAATGCGTTAACATTATCACTAAGAAATCCAGAAGTTTTTCCTGCTATTGCTGTTGTTTCACCTTATGTAGCACCTATTTCTCCGTTTACAGATGAGTTTGATAAAATGGGTGAAAAATTAAAAATGCCTAAATTGCAGACTAAAATTTTAAAGACTATATTAAAAAAAGCATTTCAAACAGAAGAAGAATGGTATAAATATAATCCTTTTAGACTTATAGAAAAAAAAGAAAAATTTCCGTATATTATTATTTCAGCAGCAACTGATGATTTACCGGGTTTTGAAGATGCAATAAAATATTTTACTGATTCATTAATAGAAAAGAAAATCGATCATTATTTTTGTAATATTACCGGAGATCATAACACTACATGTAAATTGCTTTTTTCTAAATTTTTAAATGTTATTTCTGTAGAGTAATTTTATTCTACAACATATTCATAATCTTTTAATAATTTAATTGCCCGATCCTGACTAATATCATACCTAATTTTATGAGCAACAGCAAAAGAATGAGCATCTCTTATATTCAGGTATGTTCTTGCATCCGCATAAATTCGATCTTTTTAAATTTTTATTAATTATATAATAATTATTGATAATATTATTACAATTTTATTAAAATAGTAATTAGGAGAAAATTTTATGAAAATAAAGATATTTTTGTGTTTTTTATTATTATTAAATTTATTTATTTATGCAAATGAAGATAATACTCCACACATGGTATTTGACCCGGAAGGACATAAAGCTCCTATTGGTAAAATGATTTTTACAAAAGATGAAAAATATTTGGTAACAGGGGCTCATGATAAATTTGTTAAAGTCTGGGATATAAAAACTGGTGTTTGTATAAAAACATTTAGAGGGTACAGTAAAGGTCAGGATCAGGGGAAGATTTATTGTATAGCTCTATCCCCTGATGATAAATATCTTGCTGTTGGAGGGCTTTTTAAAGGAGTAAAACCCGGAGATAAAGGATTAGGAGCAATAAGAATATATGATTTTAAAAATGGAACTTTAATCAAATTATTAAAAGCACATGATAATATTCTTCTTGATTTAGAATTTTCTTATGATGGAAAATATTTAGCTTCATCTTCTTATGATACAAAAATAATAATTTGGGATGTAAAAAAAGATTTTAAACTTTTACATAAAATGGAATATCATAAACGGGAAATTTATGGGATTACGATTAGTCATAATAATAAATATATTGCATCCTGCTCTTTTGATAACTCAATAGCATTATGGGAATTATCAAGCGGAAAGTTAATAAAATATTTAGAAAAACCACATGCAGGAGAAATTGAACAAATAGAATTTTCTATGGATGATAAATATCTTGTTTCTGCTTCTGCCGCAGATGGAGCAGTAAAATTATATTATGCAAAGGATTTATCCTTTATTAAAACAATAAACAAGGTTAATTTAGGATATGGATTTGGTACAACTAGGATGAGTTTTTCTAGTGATGGTAAATATTTATTATTTGGAGGAATAGCTCCAGAGTATTATAAAGAAAAATATATATGTCCTGTTTATTTTTATAATTTAAAAAAAGGGAAGGTTGAAAAAAAATTTTTAAAACATGACAACTCTGTTCAAGCAATTGCAATTTCTCAATCCGGGCAATATATTGCTTCAAGCGGAGGGAATAACAATGAAATTTATATTTACAACCAAAATGACTTAGATAATCCATTTAAAATAACTAGTAAAGGTAAAACTATATTTGAAATAGCTTATGGTAATGATAATAAAACAATATATTTTGGGAATACAAATGTTTCTGATAGATATTTAAATGAAAATCCTGTTGAAAGAACTTTTTCATTGATTGATTTTTCTATTAATTCTACACCTGATAATAATTATACAAAGTTTTATAAATCTATTAATGGAAAAACTTTTAATTTTAAAGGGGGCGGGTTTAATAAAACAATTAAAATTGGGAATATCCCTTTTACATTAGATAGACAATATGACACAATACGTGCTTTTACTTTTACTCCTGATGGCAAATATTCAATCATAGGATCTGATCAAGCTATTACAAAAGTTGATGTAAATACTGGGATTAAGTTAGAGGAATTTTTTGGACATGAAGGATTAATGTGGGCTGTTAGTGTTAGTAAAGATTCAAAGAGAATGATTTCTGGAAGCTGGGATCAGACAATTAAAATTTGGGAAATTGATAATAAATTTGTTGAGTTTTTTATTTCTGGTGTTCAAGAAGATAGTCTAGCAAGTAAATATGGATTAAAACCCGGAGATTTTATATATAGTGTTGATGGTAATAAATTTAAATCAAATAAAGAATTTTTAAATTATTTAAAACCTAAAAAAAAGTATGTTTTTTATATAAGACGTGAAGATCAAAAAACTAAAATCAGTTTAAATAAAACAAAAGATATATTCGGCTTTTCTTTTATTGCTCATTCAAAACCTTTAGTAACAATATTTATTTCTAATGATAATGAGTATCTCATCTGGACACCGGATAATTATTTTACTGGAAATAAAAAATTATTTAAATATGTTGGCTGGCATGTAAACCAGGGAGAAGACAAAGAAGCAAAGTTTTATCCTTTTGATCAGTTTGCTCTTAAATATAATAGACCTGATATAATATTAGAGAGGCTGGGATACGCTGATAAAGAAGTGATTGAAGCATATTATAAAATGTATCAAAACAGATTAAAAAAAATGGGGTTTGATGAAAAAGATCTTTCCGGCGAATTATATTTGCCTGAAGTTGAAATAAACACAAATATTAAAGGAAGCAGCACTAGAGATAGTAAAATAAAATTATCAATAAATGCAAAAGACACTCTATTTAATCTTGATCGAATAAATGTTTACATTAATGATGTGCCGATTTATGGAACTAAAGGTATTGATGTTAAATCAAAAAAACGTAAATCGTATTCAACAGAAATTAATTTAAACCTTACCTATGGAAGAAATAAAATTCAGGTTTCTTGTTTAAATCAAAAAGGAGTTGAGTCATTTAAGGAGACTTTAAATATTTTTTGCGATAAAAATAAAATAATGCCTGATTTGTACATAGCAACGATTGGAGTAAGCAAATATAAAGAAAAAGAATATAATCTTACATATTCAGATAAAGATGCAAGAGATTTGGTCAATACTTATAAAAGTAATACTAATTTATATAATAAAATTAATATTTTAGAATTAAATAATGAGAAAGCAACAAAAGCAAACATTATTAAAATAAAAGATTTTTTTAATCAGAGTAAAATTGATGATCAAGTAATTTTATTCATTGCAGGACATGGTCTTAGAGACAGGAATAATGAATATTATTTTGCTACTCATGATATTGATTTTGATAAACCGAGCATTAATGGTTTTAATTTTAATGAACTTGATTCATTATTAGACGGGATACCTTCTGTTACAAAGATGTTTTTAATGGACACTTGCTTTTCCGGAGAGCTTGAAGAGGATTATACTAATGTTAAATTAAAAGATAAAAAAGGTGTTGAAGGCAAAGTTGTTAGCAGAAGTATTAACCGGGGACTAAATACAGTTGGTATTGAAAATAAAAAACAATTATTGCTGCTTCAAAAAGATATTTTTTCAAATTTAAAACTTGGGACAGGCGCAGTTGTAATTAGTTCATCCAGCGGCATGGAGTTTTCGTATGAAGGAAAATCTTCAAATGGAGAGGATATAAAAAATGGTATTTTTACCTATTCTTTTTTATCCGGATTAAAAAATTATCAATCAGATTTTAATAATGATAAAAAAATTCAAATTTCCGAGATAATGAACTGGGTATATGATAAAGTAGTAACTTTAACAGACGGGTGGCAGACACCAACTTTAAGAAGAGAAAAACTCGAATTTGATTTTGTTATTTATTAATTATTTTTATTATTTCATCTTTTATTATATTTGATGCTTTTGATAAATTTTTAAAAAATTCTATTATACTTTTTTTATCTCCTCTGTCTGTTCCAACTAATAGAGGAATAAAAGGAGTGTTTTTATATTTTTCTATTAAATAAAATGTTTCCATATCTGCTGCTGTAAAGTTGTTATTGAAATATTCTTTTGCTTTTTTTTTATTTAAAAGAGGTTTTTCAAGAGTTATTAATCCTTTATCAATAACCATTAGATTTATTTTTGTTTTTATTTTGGTGTCTATTAGAGAAAGATCTACATCAATTTTTTTTTCATTATACCCAACAAATTTAGGAATTATTGGAGATAAAAGAGGGATCTTGTCATTTAAAATTGCACATGTACCGGCTTTAATAATAAGAGTGTTGTTTTTGGTGTTTATAATATCTGTTTTTTTTAAGCTCTGTCCCCCAACACCTGTGATCTTTACGGTTATATTGTAATTATTAAATTCAGAAAAAAATTCATTTTTAGATATTTTTTTAAAGTTTAATCCTGATTGATTTAATAAAGAATTAGCTTCTTTTTTTAATGCAAATAGAATAATGATATTTTTATTCATATTAGTTAAAGAATAACATTTTTTATGGAATTTTAAAAGATGACTTAAACGGGGACAGAACTTATTATCTATGCATTTTTTAATTAATCCTTTTTTTCCGTGACCTCTTTATCAAAAAGACAGCAAGTATTAAAATGCACATTATTATTAATGAAGGTTCCGGCATTTCTTCTTCCATTTTTTCTCCAGCATCTAAAAAGTTTTTTGATTTTAAAACATTTTCCTGTTTTTTTAACATTCGTTTTTCCTGGGCCTGGTTTTCAAATACTACAAATGAAGTATAAAAACTTAATGTATTCATTGAAATGCTGTTAAAATAAATTTTTTTCCAGTTCTTTTCTGTTTTATCAGTATGCAGAAATCCCCATTTTATTAAACTGTTTAATGTAAGAAGATTATTTATCTCATTTTCATTAAAAGAAAAATCATTAAGATTTTTTGTGTTATTATAAATTATAGATGCATTATTATTATCTGAGATTTTAATATTATCATTAAAAACAGACACGTATTGTTGAAAGATTGTATTTGTTATATTTTTATTATGAGGATTAAAGTCATTTAAATTGTGTTGCATTAATTTTGAATCATTAGTTAATTCATAAAAATAATTTGTGTCAGGCAAAGTATACATTAAATTAATAATATTATTGTTATAAACAGCATGATCAATATCATCAGTTAGAATTACTAATACCGGGAATGAATTATTTTTATTTAAATAATTATTAAATAAGATCTCTTTTAATGCCCTATCAAGAAAAAATCCTCCTTTATTATTGTAATCAAGTAATTTTTTTTCTAATTCATTTATATAATAAGTTTCAGTTTCATATCCCGTTAATGTGAATTTTGCATTATCTGATGAAATTAAATTTTTCGCCAAAAGACTATTTATTGATTTTAGATATTTATTTTTACTGTTTATAGAATTTTTTGAGCAGTCAATAATAAAATGATAATAGGGAGTACGTTTAATTTTCTCTAAATTATTTTTTACTTTTTGAGGAATATAAAGAATGTTTTTATTATCCGAATATATAGGTGCTGTTAAATTTGGTTCTATTTCTAAATTTATTTTTTCTTTATTATTAGTAATTTTTAGTGGTTCAAGATGAACTAATTTAAATCCGGTTTTTCTTTTTTCATATTTTAAGAAAGGAAAAATTTTAAAAGCAATTGTTTTATTATTAATATAGTACATAATCCCGGGATCTTTTCTTTCATTTTTAATCATCTGATAAGCCCAGAGCACAGATTTTTTTTCTGCAAGTAATGCTTTCTTCTTAATATTATTAATATAAAGATAATAATCCTGTATCCAAACACCTTCTGGAAGATCAATATAAGTGATAAATTCACTTCTCCAGCAAGTTATATTTTCTAATTCCAGATCTATCCAAGTGTGATAAAGTTTTGTTTTAGTATCATATTCTGTTTTGTGGATTATATTATTTATTATTACTTGTTTTGGTGTTTCACGTGTTCTGTTGAAATCATTTGTACTTGATGTTTTTTCGTTTAAAAATATTTGAGATAAATAATTTATTTTATCATCAGATAAAGTAAGGTTATTAAGAACAATTTTATTATAATATTGTGTAATATATGGGATCCCTCTACTTAAATTATTATTTATTTTTATTTTTGTAATATTATTTAAAGTTTTATTTAAAAAAATAAGATTGATTTTTGGATTTTTCTTTTTTTGAAAATCAGGATAATATACGTAGTTTAATGCTTTAAATAGATTGTTTTTTTCAATGAAAAAAATTGTAGTAATTATTGACGGAATTAATAGAATTGATAAAGAACAGAGTAATACTATTTTCTTTATATTTAAAAAATTACTTAAATACTTAATATCATCTTTTAATATTTTAAAATGAATTATTAGTAAAATAAGCGGTGTGATTAAAAAGACACCTAATCCAAATATTATAATTGAAAAAATAAAAAAAGGAATAAATGGAATAAACACAATAAAAAAGTATAAAGTAAAAATAAATAATATTGATCTAAAGATAAATAAGAAAATCCTGTATGTTTTATTATTTAAAGAGGGTAAACATAATAATATTCCATTCAATAAAGCTAAGATAAAAAATAATATATTATTAAATTCACCGAAAACTTCATGGAAATTTTGGATTTTAAATTCACTTTGTCTTAAAAATGAAAAAGGGAAATAACATTCATTTAATAATAATCCTAAGATTGGCAGAATTAATGCAAATAATATTGTCCATAAGAGCTGCAGCTTTTTTAAAGAAGTGTAATTTTTCTTATATAAAGCGATTATCATTCTAAGTAAGAAAAAGAAAAAACATAAAGTAGTAATAATAAATGCAAATATCATTGCATGAAAAAATATCCTGTAATCCATTGTGCTATTGTTGTTATCTAATAATTTAAAAAAGAAGTACCAGAGTGTTGGAATAATTAGTATAAAAATAAAATTTATCCAGATCTTTTTTGTTTCAAACTTTGAACTTAAAATTCTTTCTCCTAAAAAAAGAGCATAAAAAAAAGCCGGTATTGTAAAAGTTCCATAAACTAAAAGAATATTCCAGATCGAAATAATCCAAGTTGGAATATCAAAAAAACAATTTTTCGCAAAGACACAAAAGGCATATAAATATCCAATATATGAAACGAGTATAATAACAGGTAATATTTTATGAACTTTTTTATTTTGAAAAATTCTTATTAATGCATAAATAGAATATAATATTGCTTGTAATAACAGGACAATTCCAAAGACTTGGCTTATTCGATTTTCATATTTTGTTAGTTCAGTTTTTATGATATTATAATTATCAGTCAGAATAATAAATAAAATAAATTGCGGTATAGAAATTACAAAAAAGATCCATTTTGGATCAGCGATTTTAGTTGTTAATGAAAGATTTTTTTTATCCATTGTTTACCTCTTAATAATAAAAAATAAAATATTAAAAATGAGAATAAAAAAATAAAAGTTCCAATTCCCTGATGTATCCAGTTATTTGTAGACATTAAAAAGGATGAGTTTAACCGGATCGGTTCAAATAATATTGAAAAAGAGATTCGTATTGCATTTGCAAATAATGTAAAACAATATGCAAATGTCAGGTAAGGAATAATTCTAATTAACTGTTTAGACGTTTTAATTTTTTTATTGAATAGAATATATATTGATAAAAAAGATAAAAGAATAAATAAATTTATACCAGCACAGCTTTTATTTATAATTATTCTATCATTGATGCTTATATAACCAGTCTCATTATCATAAATGAATTTATATCCAGTGAACATTTCAATAAGAAATGTTGTTGGCGTTAAAAGCCAGGTAAATGAGTTTATATTTAATATTCTATTGAAAAATTTGAGAGAAAGAAGTAAAATTATTATTAAAACAAATGAAATGTATTTAATATGTTTTTGTTTGTTTTCAAGATTCATATTTCTTCCATAAAATGTTTGTAATATTTATATATTTATAATGTGGCAATATTA
>CAZYID010000016.1:0-23979 GCA_964646595.1 uncultured Spirochaetales bacterium
TTGGCGTTACTAATGCAATACCTATAGTTTTTAGTAAAAACATTTTAATCCTCCTTTGTTTTATTTATCATTCGCATACCAAAAAAAATTCTTACAATATTAAAATGTCTAATAAATAATTCATAAATGATTATTGTTAGTATAAATGAGACAATTATTAATATTAAGAATTTAGGTAATATCATAATATTCCATAACCTTATAAACCATCCAATCAGTAAAATTATAGTTTGATGAAGTATATAAAATGGAAGAGCAGCTTCATTACTATAAGTTAGAAATTTATTGTTGAAATTTAAAAATTTCATTCCTATGCTTATAAAAAATAATACAAATCCCAATTGAGTAGTACTTACAATAAATTGAAAAGGATAGTACTGCCAGTTTGTAAAAACTTCATTGTTTGGATAACCATATCCAAATACTCCTTTAAAAATTCCAACACCTCCAAAACCGACTACACCCATGATCAAAAATAAAACCCAATGTTTTTTTATTGATAGTGTAAATCTTTTATCAGCTGGTAGTATATAACCAATTAAAAAGAAAATAAGATAAAATCCAAAATCTGCCCATGAATCATGATTATGAAAAAAACCTGTTAAAATTAACTTTACTATAAAAATCGGAATCAAAAAAATTAATATACCACCGGGCAAATTACAAATTTCTGATAAGCCGGATATAAATTTTCTTCCTTTTTCGGTTTTTAAAATTTTTAATAATGGTAAAATTACTAAACTCATTACAAAAAGAAATATTAAAAACCAGAGATGTCCATAAAATGAAGTTAAAATAATATATGGCCCTTTATGTAATGCAATACCAAAATTCTTAAAGAACAACGGTATCGATTGCCAAAAACTTCCGGTAAAATTACTATTTGTTATAAGATCAAAATAAAATTGTGGTGGAAGCATTATAAACATCCCAACAGTAAATAAAGGAATTATAAGCCTAAAAAATCTATCTAATATATATTTACCCGATGTTTTATTTTCAAGGGCATACCAGGAACCAAAGCCGGAAACAAGGAATATAATAGGCATCATCCACATCCACATTAATCCAATAGGAACAATATCTAATACCCCATTTTGAATATTATTTTTAAGATGCCAGCTGCCTTTTGAAAAAAATAGTACACAGTGAAAAATAAATACATTTATAATTGCCAAAACACGCAACCAATCAAATTCATATCTTCTTTCATTCATTTTTAAACTCCAAAAATAGTTTTATTTGTTACTTTAAAATTCATAACCAAAAATTATACCAATACAATCTGCTTTAAAATACCAATCTTCATATTCCCTGTCCTGATAGTATGAATTCCCAATAGTATCCATATAATACCTTTTTCCATTAACAAAACCTGAATACACAATTAGATTAAAATTGAATGGAAACTTAAAGAGCAATAATGGTTTTAAAGCAATATCAACAAAATCACTCCCCCAACCCATTTCAGCCATTTTAGAATCATTATAATGAGTAATATTAAATCCTACTGTTGTTTGCAAAAGCGGCATAATACTAAAATTTCTATGTGCAATTCTTCTAAATGACTGCATATTTGTTTCATCTTCGATTATTGGGATTAAATATCCCAAATTTGACTGAAAACTAAAATACCATCCGCTTAATTGATTCCTTCTTTCTATATAAATGTATGGTTGATTTTGATTAAAGTTGATTAAACCTTGATATTCTAAAGTAGTTGATGCTGTTGCAATAATATGCAGCCATCTTTTTGCTTTTTTATTTATCCCGGGCAATGCTGAAAAATCCATTTGAATACCTGTTGTTATATCAAAATTTATCACAGGTCCTGCTAACGGCATACTTATATGCCCTTTTTCAGTACTCAATCCTAATCCTACTAATATAGGGCTAAAATCATTTTTCCACAAAAATTCCCAGCCTGTACCAATTTTACATCCAATTGATGTATAAAAAATTGGTAAGGGACTAAATGTAAATTTTAGCCCTGCTCCTGCCTGCATCCAATTAAATTCCCAATTGAATTCAAAAGTAATTTTATTATCAGAAATTAATGGTTTATCTGATTTAAATAATGGTGTAGAAATAGAGATATCTCCAAAAAATCCGGTTTCTATACTACCCCAGGGATCCTTAATAATCCTCCCATCATTATCTTTATTATGATAGTCATCATCGCTAAAATCTCTGGTTTTATAACCAAAATCTCCTGTCTTATCATTCTTTATTCCCTGCCAGGTATCAAAATAATAAAAAAATACAAAATTAGTACTTCCTGAGAAATAAGCTTTACTTGCTTTTTCTTCTCGGTTTTTATCTATTTTTTTTATTTTGCTTTTCAGGCTGCTATTATCTATCCACTCATATTTATCATCAGTCAAATCAGAATTACAATTATCTTCTGCATAAAATTGGATTGATAATAATAAAAGAATAAAACAGATAATTGCTCTAATAATGTAATTGGTATTCAATATTATAGCTTTCAAAAAAAATCCTCTTTTCCATAATTATGGAAATTATTAAATTATATTTTCCCCGACTAAGCTTTTGTCTAATCCAAAAATATATCAATTTTGAAAACTAATCAATTGTACTTTAGATTGAAATTATGGCTAAAAAGCTAAACTTTAGATTGATTTTAGTAATCTGAGGCTAAACTTTTGATTGATTTTAGTAATTGAGTTTAAATTTTTATTTTACTTTCAACCTTTTATGATAAGGATATTTATTATCATTAATAAATTTAGAAACTTTTCCTGAAAAAACAAAAGAAAGTGATCTAAAATGTGGTTTTGTTCTCTGGATTGAGTTACCAAAAAAAATTAACTCTTTAAAACTCTATGAACTATACTTTGTAAAGGTATAATTATTATACCTGGTGTTACTTTCTCTGTTTCAGAAAAATATAGTAATTTTTTTAGACTTAATGCAGGAGTCTGGAATGAAAAAATTATTGAATCAATAAAATATATTGCATAAACAGCATCAAATATGTAATTTACTATTTAACAATCTCTGTTAGATTAACAACCTTATTATCTTTTTTATTATAAAATCAATTGAAAATAAACCACATCTAACCATTTATTAAATTTAAAACCTGCTTCTTTTAAATCAGCAGCTTTTTTAAAACCAAACTTTTCATGTAAAATTATACTTGATTTTTGGTCACCGGAAATAGTTGCTATCATGCTATGATATCCTATTTCCTTAGCTCGCTTTATTATTTCTTTTAAAAGAATAGTTCCTAATCCTTGTCTATGAAAATCGTGTTTTATATAAATCGAATTTTCAACTGTTGGTTTATAACCATGTCTTTTATGGAAAGGCGAAATAGATGCCCACCCGATAATATCATTATTAATTTCACATACTATTACCGGATACTCTTTTCCATGAGAATTAAACCATTTAATCCTATCATTAATTGTTTCCGGTACTGTTTGATAAGTGCAGGTTGAATTTATAACATAATAATTATAAATTTCATTGATTCTATTCAGATCTTTTTCAACTGCATCTCTTATTTTTAAGTTCATAATTCCTTTTAATATAATATATCATTTAATTGTAATGATAAAAAGCTCTGTCCCCCATTCAACCTTTTACCAATAAAACTTTTTACGATTATTCCATAAATAAATTGCTGCCCAGAATGCAAATAAGAAGAAAGGCATAAAAATAAAGATCCCGGGAGAAACAGTATTAGTTAATATATCACGTACAAGAAGAACTGTTAATGAGTACCAGTAAAGAACATTAGCCATTTGAGCAGTAAGCCATCCAAAAGGTTTTAACTGCCATAAAAAAATTGCACTTATAACCAATAAAGGAAATGACCATATCAAGTCTGCTATCCCAAAACCATAAGTTGTTGCCAGGTTAATTTTTTCATAAAAAGAAATATCTGAAAATGGAGATTGCAGCCGAATAAAAGCCAAAGTCCAAAACATTAAATGCAGCAAAGCAGCTGCAGCATTTACAATTGTAATAATTTTTACACCTGTTAAAGTTTTATTTAATTTATCCTTTTGTTTCATATAACACCTACCCTAAATAATGATTAATAATAAAATAATTATAAAGATTTAAAAATTAACAGGAAATTATAACATACTTATAATATTATAAAAAATTATTTTTTTTTCAATTAATTTTGTAATAATAAATTTAAAAAAAGTGATATAATTATATATAACAAAATTAAAGGTATCTCATCTATCAGGTATTAACAAGGAGAATTTACTATGAAAATATTAAAATTATTATTCATATTATTTCTTTTTTATATTTCATTTTTATACGCAGAGAATGAAAAAGGATTAAAGATAAATAAAATAAAAGGCAATGAAGGTAAAAGATGGGCAATCTGCATTGGAATAAATGATTATAATGATGATAATATTGTTGATTTAAAAAATGCTGCAAATGATGCTATTGATATAGGAAAAATTTTTAATAAAAACGGACAATTTGATAAAGTAATTACACTTGTTGATGACTATAAACATTTTACAGATAAAATGCTTCCAACAAAAACAAATATTGAAAAACAATTAGATTATATTTTAAATTTTTCTTCTCCGGAAGATTTAATAATTTTCACATTTTCCGGACACGGCATATCTGATGATAAAGGGAATGGATATTTAATTACTCAGGACACTGATATAAATAAAAAATTTGAAACCAGCATTAAAGTACAGGATATAGTAAATAAATTTAATAATTTTAAAATTAAAAAAACTTTATTGATCCTTGATGCATGCAGAGAAGAAATAAGCCAAACAAAAGGCATTGGTAATAAAGGACTATTAGCTGAAAAGTTTAAAGGCTCTGAAGTAGCGGCTGCTTTTTATTCCACAAAAGCAGGATGGTTTAGTTATGAAGACACTGAGTCTGAATATGGAGTATTTACCAGATTTTTAATAGACGGATTAAATGGAAGCGCTGATATAAACAATGATAAAGTAGTCAGCTTTTCAGAAATAGAAAACTTTGTACAGGACTCGGTCAGTAATTACTCTTTACAGTATAACAGGAAACAAAAACCTTATACGAAAATTTATGGAGAAAAATTCGGAGATCTGGCATTAACAACTTATTTTATAAAACCAAAAAACATAGAATCTGTTTCAATTACAGAAAATATAAAAAGCTTAAAAGATCTTGTAAATTTTAAAATCTCTCTGAAAATTGGAGAAGAATATTCTACAGCTTTATTATCATGGGCAAAAGCTCAAGAAAGCAGTTTTGATGAAGTTGTAATTTTAAGAAATAAAAATGAACCTATCAATTTTAATCTTAAAAATAATGTTAATTATATGGAAGGGGAAAAAATCCCTAATAGTGAAATTGTTGTTTTAAAAACAGTAAAAAATAATACTTTTTCATATATTGACAATACTCTAGAAGAAGGCACTGTTTATCATTATAAAATATTTACTAAAAAAATAAATAACGGTTCCCCTTTATATTCAATAAATGGAATAGAACATAATATAAAAACCTTAGTAAATGAAGATACTATTCAAATAAGATTTGATAAATTAAAAGTCATTAAAGTTCTTGAAGAGAATAAAAGCTGGGGTGTAGAATTAATTTGGAAAATCGAAGTAGAAACATCTACAGGAGAACATTTTATAATTCATGAACGTACCAGAGAAAAATATAGAGCATTTGTTGACGGTAAAGAGTTTAGTTTTGATAATACAATAGAATTCAAACTTCCAAAAAAAGAAACTTCTTATTTTGATGTAATAGTAAATCTTATAGATTTAGACACAAAAGTAAAAGACGGCTGGCTTATGGAAAACCAACAGGATGATTATGTAATTAACAAAAAACACTATAGATATAATTATAAAGATGATGAAATTTATAAGGTTCATACAATTAAAGAAAAAGAAGACAAATCCTGTGAAGTAGAATTAACCTGGACAATATCCAAGGTTAAATAAAGTATTAAGTAATTTATTAACAATAAACATTACTTTTTTAATAAATCTTCTATTTTTTGAATACATTTTAAAATTTTTTCACGATTTTTTGATGATTTTATCCAATTTGGAAGCCGGCTATCAATACTCGAATTACTCCAGCCTGTTTTTTCATCTTTTTTTCTCTCTCTTAATTTTGCCTGTACATAATCCTTTAAATATTTTAAGTGTTCTTCATTAAATGCCCAGAGTTCTTTCCCGTTACATTCTGTTTTTAACCATAATTCAAATAATTCACTATTATATAATAAAGTACCTTTTTTATTATATCCGCAATTATTACAGAATAAAACTTCCTCGGAAAATAAATCATTTTTACTTTCTTCGTTTTTTTTAATTTTTTCAATAAATGCCATTTTTTGACATTTTGGACAATGAATTATAACTTTATTATAAAAATTATATATTGATAATTGTTTTCTTTTAATTCTAAAACTCATTATAAATCTTATTGCTTAAATAATTTATTAAATTGCTCTTCGCCATATGCAAAAACATTCAAATCAACAAATCCATTTATACCGTTAACATGTCCCTTGCAATTATACTGCCAAAAAAGCCAGTCTTTATTCGCAATCTTACCTGGTTTAAAATAAATATTTCTTATCCAAATATCATATTTTAATAAATCTTCATCATTTTTTATATACATACTAAAAAAATCATAAGTCATATATAGTATTGGATTTTTATTATAATGTGATTTAACTCCACTTATGTATGTTAATAATTCTTTTTTAAAATCTTTCCTTGTTGGCCTTTTTTTACTATTTCCTCCAAATTCTAAATCAATTACCGGCGGAAGAGTATATTTTTCTTTTGGAACTATTCTAATAAAATTTTCTGCCTGATCTTTTCCCGGGATCCTTAAAGAATAAAAATGGTAAGCACCTCTAATTAAACCAATTTTTTTTGAATTATTCCAATTATCAATAAAATCTTCATCAACAAAATCATGTCCTTCAGTTGCTTTAATAAAAATAAATTTAAAATTACCCGCCTTTACTTTATTCCAGTCAATTTCTCCCTGATGATGTGAAATATCAATACCTCGTACCGGGAATCTCCTATTACTTGGATAAACAAACCATATCATCCCTGTATTAATTAATTCTCCTGCAATTATAACTAATAGAATTAAAACTATCATTATAATAATCAGTATTTTCTTCATAAAAAAGGTAATCCTTTACTTTTTTTAATATTTCTACTATTGTTTTTAGAAAAGGTCAAATCTTTTTAAAAATCTTTACTATATAACTGTAATAATATTTTGAAATGATTTAGATGAATAAAAAATACTATATTTTTATTGACTCAAAATAATCTTTTTCATATAAAAGAAAAATAAATTAAAATTATAAAAAGGGCTAAAAAATGAACAATCAATCTACTTTGGTTATAATAAAACCGGACGGATTAAGAAAATCACTAACCGGCAATATTTTAACCAGATTATCAGAGACTAAATTAAAAATAATTGGTTCAAAAGTCGTAATAGTCGATGAAGATTTGGCAAAAAAACACTATGAACACTTAAAAGAAAAACCATTTTTTACTGAATTAATTAAATATATTACAGGTGAAATTCATGGAGAAAACAGAGTAATGCCCATGGTATACTGGGGTGAGGATGCAATTAAAAAAATTAGAAATATCTGTGGCGATACTAATCCGGAAGCTGCAGATCCTGTTAGTATAAGAGGTGCTTATGGAAGAATACTTACAACTGGTGTATTTGAGAATGTTATCCATGCGTCAAGCAGTCCGGAAGAAGCTGAACGAGAAATAAAACTATGGTTTAAACCAGATGAAATAGTCTGTAATTTATATCCGACAAAAGAAATAGAATTAAATAAATTCATAAGCAAGGAATGGGCTTAAAATATTTAAGCCTTTTAGAGGATAGGTTGCCTCACCTGTCTTTATTTTAATAATTCTCCATTAATCAATTCTTACAATTTTCTTTACTCACATAATAAATATTTAAAAAGCATACCAAAAGGTATATTTATTAAATTCAAATTTGAGAGTATAAATATAATAAAAGTATGAATAATATTCTAAAAAAAGTTTTTAGATTTTTATTTTAAAATTACTTTTATTTTAAGGAGGAAATTATGAGTGATGTATTAACACAAATACCTGAGATCATTCAAAATCATATTCGTGATATTACAAGATCATCCGGTTTACCAAATAATGAAGAGTCAGTGGCTCAAATTGCAATGGCTTGGATTGAAAAAAAGAACAGTTTTGAGGAAAAAATTGAAAGCATGAATATGGAAGAAGTTGACACCCTGGAAAAAGACAGCGATAAAGGAGCAATAGTATTAACTTATTCCGGTTCTCTTTTAAATGTAGGACCAAATACAGAAGACGGAAGAAATGTAGAATATACAAGCGTAGGCTTAAGAAAAGATGTACCGGATATTCTAACAAATGAAAACTGTAAACTTAAATCAGATTTAATTATTGATGAAGTAGCAGAATTTGAAAATGCTCGTCCTGTAAAGAGCACATCTCAGATTTTTAAAATCGCTATATGTAAAGATGCGGATATTACTCAAGAAGAAGAAGAAGAATTATTAAAGAAAACCGCAACAGTAATAATGGATGATTTTGTAGAAGTGAATAAAACTATAATGATTGATGAAGATTTAGAATAAAATCTTACATTAAATTAATCAATTTCGGGATTGCCTAAAGAATTCCTTCCTATATGTGATTTTTAGGCAGTCCCTTTTTTTTATGTTTTCCTTATATATTATTATTTAATCCTCATTTCTAATATAATAAAAAAGTCTAAATAGCATTATGTTTATTTAGCTTTTAAAACTTATATATATAATTTATATGTCTTTATTAGTTAAGACCTGTTAATCTTAAAGATCTTGGTAATTTACCTTTTTTTGGATCTAAAGCGCCATCTGTTGTCCAAACTATCCAGTCATAATAAGCAGAAAAAAATTGGCTGCTGCTTCCATCACCAAATCTTAATGTATTTGAAGAATTGCTGCTAGTTGAAACTAAATTTTCAGCAATCGGAGTTGGATCTTCATCTTTATAAATAGTTGTTGTAACTTTTTTATCAGCAAAAGTCATAGTAACTCTCCAAATATGCCATTTTCCATTCTCAACCATATCAATTTTTTCACCAGCTTTATTAACAACAACCATAAGTGGTGTAGCATAAATTCTTTCACAACCATTATCTGCTTTCCACTCAATTTCCCATGAATTAATAGCAGCAATAATAGATTTTGCTCTAAATACAATTGTAAGAGCATCTACTGGTTTGATAGAATATTGCCATTGAGCTGATGGTTCTTCAGATTCAAATTTTAAAATTTTATTTTTTGATATATCCGGATCATCAACAATTTCTACTTGTGACACGCCGTTTCCTGTTGCTTTGAATCCAAATTCTTCAGGTAGTTTATCACAAGTATACTTAATCCATTTAGTTGCATTCGCAGCAAAAAGTAAAGTAATAGTAAGTAATAAAGATAAAATAATAATTTTTTTCATTCTAATTCTCCCAATTTTTTTTATTTGAATATAAATTTGTATCATAAAACAAAATAAAGTGCTTTTTAAAAGTCAATACTAAACTAAGCATAAACTATATTTTCTTATTCTGTCGCAACTAGATCTTCTCTTTTAGGACTAAAAAAATCAACTATTAAACTGTCTTCAATAACTTCTATATGATGTTTTTCATTTGGAGGCACCATATATCCTTCATTTGCTTCTATGATTTTTTCTTTATCACCAATAACTATTTTTAGTTTTCCTTTTGCCAGATACGTTACTTGTTCATTAGAATGAACATGATCTAAAGGAGTAATTAATCCTTTTGGTGCTTGAAAAAAAATAACAGTCGTATTATCCATATGTACTATTCTATTTTTTTGATTACCTTCCAAAGATTTCCATTTTTTCTCATCATTTAAACTATAAAATAATTCAAAACTCATATTTTTCACCTCATTAATTTTAATTAAAATTTTTATATCATAAAAACAAACAATTTCCAAATTTCTTTTTACAATCTATTTTCAAACCTTTTCATTATTATATAAAAATTAAAATTCAATCAAATATATCTTTGAAAATTTCATTTTATTACGATAATTTTATTAGTATTATTATATTAAATATGATATATATTTAATATAATAACATGGGGGGGAAGTTTTTATGAGTTTATTAATGAATATAAATGAAAATAAATTTGATACAAATGAAAATGAAGAAAATCCAACAAATACTGAAGACAAAAAAGAAGTAAAATCTGAGTTAGAATTAAAACAAGAAGAAAGATATTTCAAGCTGATAAACACCTGTATGCTAGGATATAAAGATAAACTTCGTATAATGAAAAGAAGTTATGAAAAGGACACAATTAAAATTTACGTGGAAATTTTAAAAAATAGTGAAAAAGAACTAATTCATTTAAAAAATGCAACATTTTATTCTCATGATGAGTTAATTGATAACTTAAAAAATAAATTTACTAAAATAGTAAAAACACACCACCTTAATTAAAAATATATATAAATTATTCTTCTATGAAAAATCTAGAAACTGAATTACTTAAACTTAAAAATGATTTTAATACTTTAAAAAAAAAGATTGAAAAACTGCATTTAATTTTTATTTTAATATACTTTTCTTCAGTAGCTTTAACTATATTGTTATTTCAAAAATATCTGGTAATATTTTATAATAATTTTTTAATTAAAATCATGCTTTTTTCTTTAATGATTTTAGGCTTAATAATTCATTATTTGTTACGTTATAAATTTTATAAAAGTAAAAATTGTTATAAATCTTTTTTTAATAAAAGTTTGGAAAAAATTAAAATAAATTTCCCCAAAAACAAAAACTTTAACAAATCAATTGTCGATTATATAAAAGAAAACTTAAAAAAAGAAGAACATGAAATATCAAAAGCAGATTTGTATAAATTTAATTTCTGGGGATTATTAATTAAATATCTTGATATAAACCCAGATGAAATAATTTAAAAGTTATTTTTTATTGGAATAATTATAATATGAATATTGCCATTTTTTCTGACTGTTTTATCCCCATAAAAAATGGAGTTGTTACATCAATTCTTCAATTAAAACAAAGTTTAGAAAACAAAGGTCATAATGTTATTATAATAACCTCAGATGTTCCAAATTATATTGATAAAGACAAAAATATTTACAGACTTCCTTCTTTAAAAGCAGGATTAGGTACTGAACAGAGATTTGCTTTTTTTAATCAAGCTCCAATAAATCGTTTCTTAAAAAAGAAAAATATTGATATTATTCATACTCATACAGAATTCTCAATTGGATACTCAGGGAAATGGGCAGCAAAAAAACTAAAGATTCCTCATGTGCATACAACTCATACAATGTGGGAAGAATATAATCATTATATACTTAACGGCAGATTAGTCTCAAAAAAAATGATCAGGAATATTCTAAAAGCCTTTTTAAGAAAAACTGATGCTTTTATCTGCCCCTCTATAAAAGCAAAAAAATATTACCATGAATTAATGCCAAATATACCTGCTACTATAATACATAATGGTATTGATATTCAAAAATTTAAATCCAGTCCCATTACAAAAACAGAAATTACACAGCTTAGAAAAGAGTTTGGATTAAAAAAGAATGATAAAATTTTAATTTTTGTTGGAAGAATTGGAAAAGAAAAAAGAGTAATAGAATTATTTAATTCTGTTTTACCAATTTTAAAAAATAATCCTCGAACAAAAATGATATTTGTAGGTGAAGGACCAGCGTTAAAAGAATTAATTAAACTTTCAACAGAATACTATATGCATAAAGAATTTGTATTTACAGGATTTGTTAATTGGGAATTAATTTATAGATTATATAGTCTTGCTGATATATTTGTTACTGCATCTCTCAGTGAAGTACACCCAATGACTTTAATTGAAGCCAGTATGTGCGGATTGGCAATTATCGCTAGAAAGGATGATAGTATTCTTGACCTTGTTCAAAACGGAAAAAATGGATATCTGGTTAATAGGGATGAAGATTTAACAATACAATTAAATGGATTATTAAAAGATAAAGACAAATTAAAAGAATTCTCAAAAATGAGTCAAATAATTTCTCAATCTTATACAGCAGAAAATCATTCAAAAAAAATTGAAGAATTTTATAAAAAAACGATTGAACTATATCCAGACAAGTTAAATTTATTAAATCAATAATATCTAAATTTTAAATACCACGAGTGCCCTTAATAGTTATATCTATGTCATTTAAAATTATTTTTCTATTTTCATTATTTATATTTATTAAAAAATTATAAAAATCATTTAGAGATCCGGAATCATTTGAACTATAAATAAAATTACTTTCTCCAGAAAGATTAATTTCATACTCTGAATTTTTAATATTCTTTAATTTTTTTAACATATTAGTTAGTATCAATTTTATTTTTGGTTCCATTCGCTTTTTATAAAAAGTCTTTATTGAATAAAAAGGATTATCTAAAAAAATTGATTCAAAAAACATAAAATATCCTTTTTGTTTTAAAACTCTATTAATCTCTTTAATTAATAATATATTATTCCCATTTGTTCCAAGAAGATTCTCACATAAAACCAAATCTGCTACATGGGACTTTAAATTATTAATTTCAAAATTAGAATACAGAATTATAGTATTTTTTTTATTTAATAACTTTTTTGCTTTTATTAAATCATCTGCATTAGAAAGATATATAATAATTCTACATTCGTCTTTTAAAACTTTATTAATTCTTTTTATTAAAGAATAATTATTACAATTAAGATAAACAATAGTAAATCCCGGTTTTAAAATATTTTTAAAGTCCTTATTAAAATCTAATATAATATTTTCTTTATCATATTCATTTGATTCTTTAGTAATACTAATATCTATATTTATATCTTTTAATTTTGAAAACATTTCCTTCATTACCCTAAATTAAATAATTTATTTTATCTGAAAATTTAAATAAAAATATAGACTTTTTCTATTTTGATCAGATAAATTCATTAATACATATAACTTTTTATAATAAATAAAACAAATTAAATACTACATTATTCTTTTTAATTTGTAAATTCTAAAATGTTTATAATTTATATTTTTCTTGTAATACCATATTTAATAACAAAAAAATTTATTTAAATCCTCTTTCTTTTTTAATAATTTCATAAGCATTTATTATTTCTTTCATCTTGATTTCAGTTTCTTTTTGTTCATTTTCAGATAAATTTGTTGTAACATCAGGATGATATTTTTTTGAAAGTTTTCTAAATTGCTTTTTAATATCTTCATTCTCAACATTTTTATCAATTTCTAAAACTTGATAAGGATCTATCTTGTATACTCTTGATTGTGAATAGTTTTGTCCTCGAAAGCTCCCGCTTTTAAAATGATTAAGCATACTTTCAAATTCATATCCTGAAATACCAATATCCCTTGAAATGCTTTGAATTGTATATATTTCTTCAGGTGTAAATGTATCTTTTGCTTTTATTATTGTAAATAGTATAGATATAATATATATTTTTGATTGATGATTAAGATTGTATAAAACTTTTTCACATACTTCTTCTAAATCATAACTATTAAAGCCATTTTCTACATAATTTTTATATTTCTGCATTATAAAAACCGCATTCTCGATACCAAAAAGCTGAGTAGAAATATTTTTTACTGTTAAAACAGAAGATTTTGTTATACCCCCGGCTTTTGTAACTGCAGCTGCAAATAAAGGAAATGAATCTCTCAAAATATTTCCTGCACCAAAATTTGTAAAAAAGAAACCGCCTGTAGAAATTCTAACTCTAGAATCAAATAAAGCACCTATAAAAAAACCAGCCAAAGCCCCAAAAGGGCCAAAAAAAATTAATCCTAAAAATCCACCAATAATTTTACCCATAACTTCCTCAGTTATATAAAGCTTTTACCTTATTATCATAAATTAAAAAAAATATAAAAGCTTTTTACAAATAATAAATCAATACGAATTGATCATTGCGAGTGAAACGAATCAATCTATATTTATTATAGTATATTTATTTTTGTTAATATAGATCGCTTCGTGCTTAATAGCCCTCGTGATGCCGAAATTGGCAACATAAATATTAATGAATTAATGAGATCAAAAAAAAGATAGCAAGCACAAGGCTTGCTATCTTTGCTAAAATAGGTGTTAATATACTTTTAATTATTTTACTTTTTTTTCTTTTTTTTAGTTTTCATTTTGGTCATCATACCTTCATCAAAAACAATTGTACTTCCGCCTGCAGAAATAACATCTCCAGACTCTAATACCTTTGATTTTACTCTTCTATTATTAACTGTTAAATCCCCATCTGCAACAATTGTATAAGCACTTTTTGTTTTATCAAACTGAACTGTTGCATGATTTTTTTTCATTGTTGGCGCACCAACAATAGTCATGTCAGAATTCTCTGAACTACCAATTATAGTTTTTCCGCCTTTACCTAATGATAAAAGTTTGGTTACAGGTCTTCCGACTTGTGTTGATAAAACTTCTAATGAAGGTGGGGCATTTATTTTCTCGAATTTTAGTAATGACAATAACCATAAAAATACAAGAGCTAATAAAAATAAAAGAAATAATAATGGCGCAAACTTGTTTAATGGCTGCCCGAATAATGTACTTGAAAAATAATATCTTGTTGAGTTATAATCTCTATTTTTATTATTCAAATTTACTTTTACAAACTTCTTGTCACTAGGGAACATAGTTGCTCTATATGATATTAAATATTCATTTAATATTTGATTATTAATTTTTGAATAAACACTGCTTAGTTCTCTTTCATCATATGCATTAAAAACGGCTCCTCCAGTTTCTTTTGCTATCTGACGTAAATTAGCATCCTTCCTTTCAGCCGAACTCCCAAAATTAATTGCAAATATTGAAATTCCTTCTTTCATACTCTCTTCAATTGGTTCTTCATAAGTAAAAATCTTTGTACCAAAATCTTTATGCTCTTTTTTTGTATTTGTATAATACGGCATATTCTCACCATCAGATAATATTATTATTGCTTTTCTTCCTTTAACTGTACTAAAATCATCTATAGCTAAATAAAGACTGGAATATATTTCAGTCCAACCCTCACCCTGTTGTGGTTTTGTTATACTATCAAGATATCCATTAATAATTTCTTTATCATCAATTGGTTTTGTATATGCAGTATAATATGAGTTATATACTGCCAAACCTACTTTATCTTTATCAATATTAATATTATCTAAAAAATTTCTTACTGCTTTTTTAGCAGAGGTTATTCTCATATTATTTTCATTGCTTGTGTTTCTGCCATTCATGTCCTGATACATACTTCCGGAATTATCTATTAATAATAAAAAGTTTATACCCTTTTGAGAATTTACTTCATTATTAAAATCCGTTATTTTATCAATTTGCACAAAATCTTTTCCATCTGTAGATTCATAAATAGTAAACATTTCTTTACTAAGATTTTTAATTGGGTTTCCCTGATCATTTGTAATACTTACATATACATCTACATTTTGATTAATTAATAATTTTGAAGTATCTATCTGTGAGATTCTTACCGAATCAGAAAATAAAATCTGCAATGAAAAAAATATATATAAAAATAAAATTATTTTCTTTATCATCTTTAACTCCTTTATTGATATTTATATAATAACTTTGCTTCACCGACTTTTACTACATCTCCAAATTTAAGAAGATGATCCGAAATAGTTTCGTCATTAACTTTAACTGGTGCTGATTTTGCAAGACTTTTAATATAAACATCATCTTTTTTAATATAAACTTGAGCATGATTCTCATCAATTTCACTATATTCTGATAATGTAATATCATTTTTAGAAGAAAATCCCATTTTCATTTTTCTTTGATTTATTAAATATTCTTTACCTTTGTATATACCGTTTAAAACTCTTAAAACACCATATGATAAACGTTTTTCAACAAATCCATAAAATAATCCAATAAAAAATCCAAAAATCAATAGTCCTATTAATCGCGCAAATAGTACATTTGGTATAACTTGTTTTAAAAATTCCGAAGTCAATCCTCCGACTGCTCCTCCTAAAAATCCACCAATAATACCGATACTTATTTTTTTCATTGAAGATGATCTAATCCCCTCAGTAATACCGATAAATATACCTAAAATAGACCAGCCGACAGCTCTTGAAATAGGAAGTCCGATTTTGTTAAAACTTTTCATAGAATGAATCAATGTCTGTCCTATAATAAACAATGCAAACTGCCCTGCTAAAAAGCCTATTATTCCGCCAATTAAACCAACAAAAGCTCCGGTAATCATTCCTTTAAAAATCTTTGACTTATCAGCTAATATAATTCCTTCGCTTGATGCAAAAAAACTTCCCATAAATAGACCAAAAATAAGTCCAACAACAATACTAAAAATTAAAAAAGATGGGAAATATGCTTGATAAATCATAGCTGTCTCTGCAAAAGGCCATGCAGCAAGACCCGCTATTACTCCTATAAGGCATAAAAATACCCTTTTCATAAATGATGACATTATTTATCTCCTCTATAAATTTAAATGCTTTTTCTTAATATAATTAGGAAAAAATATATTTAATAATTATATCATTTAATTAATATATTTTTAAAATTTTCTTTTTTTTATCATATTTAATACTTAAAGTAACTATACCATTTGGTATAATATTTATTGCTCGAGAATTAGAAATACTTGAAAATAAAGAAAATTTACTTGCTTTTAATGTATATTTACCTGGAGGAAGAACCAACTTTTTCTTTCCTGTAACAGCATTTTTTAGTTCTTTATATTTTTTACTTTCTTTATTAGTAACTAAATGTAAAATTTTAAACAATATATAATCAAAAAAATTTGATTGTATTCTCAAATACTTAGCATCAGTTCCGCCATTTAAATAATATTTAGAATTATTTATAGATAAATTATAATTACCGCCGTTCGTATTTATATTTAATACTCCCGGTATATGAGTCATTTCAATATCAAGATTTAAATCCGTTTGATATGGATCAACTTCAACTTGATGTTTTTCTGATAAATAACCGCTTCTTGAAAAAAGAAAATAATAAGTTTTACCAGACCTTATATTATTATAATTTCGTTTTGCATAAGAATACCAGTCAATCCAGCCCGAATCATACCAATATTTAATGCTAACATTTGATAAATTTGCATTATTATTAATATCATGAAAATTAAAATTAATTTTTAATGGAAAAGAAGGAATGTTATAATAATTAAAAGTTAACTTTTTAGCGTCTTTTGTACTCTTGTTTTTTGCTTGTTTTGCTCTTGAATTTACAATAAAATTATTATAAAATTTCTCATTTTTAACTTCAACATCTAAAAAATAATGATTTGTTTTTAAAAATATTTTTTGAGATTCGTAATAATTTTTTTTACTGGTGCTTTTTTTATTATTTTTTCTAAACAAAAAGAATTTAAATCTTTTTTTTACAAGATTTCCTTTTTTATTTTTATAATAAATTGATGTTTTAATATCATTATTTTTTATTGGCTGATTTTTTTGAGATTCAATTACTACTTTTACTGCTCCATATTTATTCCTTAATAATATATCATGGAATAAACCTAATTGATAAATTGCACTAAAACCAATTAATGCAATTACTAAAAATATTACAAACTTTTTTGATTTAATAGGGAATAAGGATAATAAATTAAATTTTTTCCCGCTTACCCTTTTTGAAGAGATTTCTTTTCCGCTTAAATACTTTTTTATAGTATGATGAATTGTTTTTGAATCTCTATATTTAAGTAAATTAAGCTTAAACTGCAATAACATTACACTTAAATCTTTATAACGTTTTTTCCTATTAGGCCTTATCGCCTTTCTTATTACTTTTTGGATCTTTGGAGATATCCTTGGATTAAGTTCTCTAGGTGATACAAAACTTCCTTTTTCAATCCTTGCAATAGTATGTGGAGACATATTTGTTGGATATGGTAATTTACCGGTTACCATATTATAAAGCATTACTCCCATTGCATATATATCAGCCCTTTTATCAACATTTTTAGAATTGATAATCTGTTCAGGAGGCATATATGCTGGTGTGCCTAATGTTGTGCCGGCTCTTGTTAAACCAAAAGTTTGATCTTCTTTTGATGTAGCAATTCCAAAATCAGTAAGTTTTACCTCTCCTTCTTTTGAAATAAGCACATTAGCTGGTTTTATATCTCTATGAATAATATTTCTATCATGAGCATATTTTAATCCTTTACATACTTCAGAAAAAATTAAAATAGCAGCTTCATTTGATAAATATCTTCGTTTATGGACAAGTCTGTCTAATGGTATTCCGTCAACAAACTCCATAGCAATATAATAATAATTGCCCTCTTTAAAATGATCAAAAACCTGTACGACATTATCATTTCTAAGATCAAGCATTATTCTTGCTTCTCTTTTAAATCTTTCAATAAGACTTGCCTTCCCTCTAAGAGTTAACTGTTTAATAATTACAAGTCTTTTTAAGGTAGGATGTTTTGCTTTATAAACAGCGCCCATTCCCCCCTCACCAATTTTACCTATTATTTGATATTTTCCTATTTTTTTTAATCTTTTTACTGCCATAAATTGCTCATTTTACTTCAAATTGATTTTATTGATTTATTAAATAAATTAATACTACAAAAAACTAGTTTTTATTACTTTTTAATATTTCTTTTATTCTATTATATAATTCTATAACATCTACATCCAAATCAATATCTTTATTAGCTTTTATGTTAGCAATTATAAATTTATTTGGATTATGTATTTGAATATATTTGCCCGAAGCTCTTGTGTTATATAATTCAGGAACAGGTCTATGCCCACCAAAATAAAAACTTGTACTAACTACATCTCTATCCAGATAATATTCAAGCATATGAAAAACACTGTTTTTATCTGCTTGATTATTGTCTGTCCATGTTAGTCCTTTTATTAATTCCGGATTTTCTCTATATTCAATTAATTCGTCTTTTTTATAAAGCGTTTGAGGCTCGGAATGAGAAACAATAAAATTTCTTCCAACTGCTAAAAGAGGAAGATTTTTTTCAAAAATATAATATTTCAGTAAAAAATCTTCTGAATAAAACTTTTCAACATAACTTAAGACCATAGGTCCTTCATAAGCAAACTTTCTGAATGGATAATTTCCTTCTCCGCGTTCATTTGAAATATTTTCATGGTTTCCTTTAAGAAAATGAAAATTATCCGGAAAATTTATTTTTATGGTCATTACCATTTCCATAATGCCCAAACTCTCTTTCATTTCCTCATCCATATTTTTATGTTTTATAAATTGATCATTATATTCTTCAAAAGCTCTTTGCCACCTGTCATAAGCTCTGGCTTCTGCATGAAATCCATCTCCAACACATACTATTTGAAGTTTATCTAATGCCAATAATTCTAAAACAGTTAAATGATTTTGATATTTTAAAAACATTATATTTAAAAATAAATCTAATCTGGCATGAATATCAGGAACAATTATTGTTGGGATATCTTTTTTTAAATATACCAATCCTCCGGGTAAATCACATCTTGCATAAGGACGTATTTCTTCATTCTCTTTTTTTAATACTTCATTTATTTCATCAAGGACCTTTACATACTGTCCCTCAACAGGAGGATTCTTCCTTTTAAATATTTCAATTAATCTTGATTTTACTTTATCTACCTTGTTTTTTTGAGGATAAGATAAATCACTAACAGTCATAACATCTCTCATTAATTTTTTTTACCAAAAAAGGGGAGATTAAAAAGTAGAAATTCTTATATTTTAATTTTGTTATATAATCTAATGATTTATATAATGTAAAATATAATCTATTAAAATCTGCTTTTTATTCTGCCCCTGTTAATAAAATATAAAATATATTTATTTTAAAACTCTAATATGGAAAAATCTACCAAAGTTAAAATAATTATTTATATATTTACAAATTTAAAACAATTATCAATCACACAAATATATAATGTAATAATATAATTGTGAAATACAATATTGTTATAAATTAATCATCTATAAATAAAGTTTTATTATTAACTTCTACAAATTCATCCATCATTACCATTGTTGCTTCATCAAGTTTTTCTTCCTGTTCTTCAACACTTAAATCATCTTTACATACAATGATTTTATATATAGGAGAAGTTCTCTTAACAGGTCCTTTAGCAAATTCTATTGGTTTATCAATGCTAATGTCGTCTCCAAGTTCTGAATCGTCATTTGATAGTAAATCCGGAACATCTTTTCTCAAACCGATACTTGCATACCCTGCTTTTCTTGTTCCCTCTGAAATTGGACCAATATTAATAAGTGATCCAGAATATGTTAAGGCAATTGCACCTCTTTCATCATTTCTTTCAAAAAATTCAACTTCCTCCATGTTTTGATTTACACTTTCTTCTTCAAAAACTCTATTCTTTTCAAGCCATCCTTCAGCTATCATCTCTACAGATTCATCTGCTTCTTCCAATCCAGAAGATTTTGTTATGTCTCTAATATGACTTTTTACTTTTTCTGGAATTTGATCTAAAAATTCGCCCATATTTTCCTCCATAATTTTTTAAATTTAAAAAAGTATACCATAAATAATATAATTAATCTTTAATTTATTTTATTAAAGTAAAAAAAGTATAATAAAATAAAGAATAATTTTATTTATTATCGTAAAAAATATATAAATAACATTAGTAAAATTTATTAAGGAATAAAAATGCAAATAAGTATATGGTTAACAAGCAAGGATGCCAGATGTTTTAATTTTACAGAAAAACAAAAAATTATATTAGAAGAAAACATTAAAAATATTCAAATTTCTATTCATAATACTTCAGAATCCTTTAAAAATAGCCTAAAAAACGCAGATATTGTCTTAGTATGGGTATTTAAGCAAGAATGGCTGCAATTAGCGCCAAATTTAAAATGGATTGCAACCCCGGCAGCAGGTAAAGACTATTTTAAATTAAATCTGCCTGATAACATAAAAATAACATATGGTTCTTTCCATGGTAGAATAATGGCAGAAACTTTAATTGGAATGATATTATCCGCATCAAGAGGAATTCTAACTTCTTATCAATTACAAAATAAAATAGAATGGCCTAGAAATGAACTTGATAAAACAATGCGAAATCTATCAGAATCACATGTTGTGATTTTAGGATTTGGATCAATTGGATATGATATTGCCAAATTATTAAAACCATTTGGTGTAAGGATCACAGGAATAAAAAGAAAACCCATAAATAATCCGGATTTTTTTAATAAAGATGATAAAATTATAACTATTGATAATCTTGATGCAGTACTTCCGGAAACAGATCATCTTGTACTGGTTTTACCAAGCGGCCAATCTACAGATAACATTATTAATAAAAAAAGACTTGAAATGCTGCCCAGGCATGCATATATTTATAACATTGGCAGAGGAAACTCTATTGATGAAAATGCATTGATTCATGCAATAAATAATAAAAAGATTACCGGCGCTTTTTTAGATGTATTTAAACATGAACCGTTAAGTCTTTCATCTCCATTAAGAAAATGCCCAAATATTTTTATCATGCCTCATGCTTCATCTATTGCTCCAAATTATATGGATTTGTTTGCTAAGGAATTTATAATGTTATATAAAAAATGGATTTAAAAATAAATTAAAAAACCATTTGTTACAATTTATTACATTTCTAAAATATTTCATTAACATTAATTAATTATAACTCAACTTAAATAGTAAACAATATGCTTACTAAAATCTAAAAGAATATTAGGAGAAAAAAATGAAAAAAAAATATCTATTTATTATTATTGCTGCTTCAATACTGCTGTTTGTAGTAATTCCTTTGACCTTTTGTCCATGTATAAAAGCAAAATGTCAAAGTAAATCTCAAAAAAGTGAGTTTCTTAAAAAATAATTTCATGTAAGCTTAAACTCAATTTTGAGCAAAATATAAAATTTAATAATATTTATAAGGTGATAGAAGGAAAATGTATATAAAATATTATTAAATATTATTAAAATGAATAAAAATATAGTAGTATGTCATTAGCCTTGATTTTACTAATGAAGTTATTTTATAATTAGTTTATTAATGGGATTGTCTTTTTTGCTATTTTAAACATTTATCTAAAGTGGACAATCCCTAATATTACTTAAATGAGAATTCAATGAATAAAAAAATATTAATTATTGATGATGATGAAAAACTCAATAGATTGCTAACCGATTATTTTGCAAATTATAATTTTAATGTTGATAGCGTGTTACACCCAGCCGATGGATTAGAATATTTAAAGACAAAAACTCCTGATATTATTATTCTTGATATCATGCTTCCTGATATTAATGGCTTCGATGTCTGTAAAAAAATCAGAAAAAAATATTCGGTACCTATTATCATGCTTACTGCCAGAGGGGAGGTCGCAGATCGTATTGTTGGACTTGAATTGGGAGCAGATGATTATCTTCCAAAACCCTTTGAACCAAGAGAACTTGTAACAAGAATTCAAGTTATATTACGAAGGAATAAAGAGTCGGTTGTACAGGATATTAGAAATTATGGTAATCTTAAGATAGACTTTATAAAACATACAGTTTCTCTAGAAAATAATAATCTTAATTTGACTTCAATGGAGTTTGAAATCCTAAAAATATTTGTAAATAATCCGGGTAGAGTTTTTAATAGAGATCAAATTATGAATAATATAAAAGGGATTGATTGGAGTGCATATGATCGTTCTATTGATGTACTTATAAGCCGATTGCGCCAAAAATTAAATGATGATCCAAAAGATCCAAAATTCATAAAAACAATATGGGGTTCAGGATACTTGTTTATTGGAAATGAAACATAAATATGAAATTTAAAAATTCTTCTAAAATTAAAACTTCAATTTATCTTAAATTAATTACTATTATCATCACATCTACCATCTTAACTCATTTAATTGTATTTGTTTTTAGTTTTATATTGGTCCGTTTAAATGTTTATTCTTTTTATTATCAGTATAGTGATTTTTATTATTTTAATCTTAATTCAATTATAGAAAAACTAGGTGAGGATCCAGATATTAATAAAGCCAGAAATATTTCAGATGAGCTATCAATTCATATACGTTATGAAAGCCAGGATAAAAATTGGACAACTTCTGATATTATTCCTAATGTAGAAAAACTTAAACCTTATATAGTCGATAATTCAAAAAATTTTGGCAAGTATAAAAAAAATTTCTTTATTATTTTAAACAAATTCGATAGCTTTTTTATTTTCTTTTTCCCTCCTACTGATTTTTATGTAAAAAAAATCTATTTATTTATTGTAATATTTAGTATCAGCTTCATATTTTTTGGGGCTTATATTTTGATACGAATACTATTCCGACCAATTAAACACTTATTGATTGGAGTAAAGTCTATTCAAAATGGAGAATTTAGCCATCAGGTTCCAATCACAACTAATGATCAATTAGGTGATCTTATTTTGTCATATAATTCTATGATAAAAATAATAAAAAAAATGCTTGAAACTAAAGATCGACTTCTGCTTGATGTCAGTCATGAATTACGTTCTCCAATTACCAGAATGAAAGTTGGCATTGAATTTATTAAAGATAAAACAATCAAACAAAGTTTACAAGAAGATTTATCAGAGATGGAGAGTATGATTGTTGAAATATTAGAAACAGAAAGGTTAAATAGTAATCATGGTAAAACTAGTTTAGGGAAAAATAATCTAATTAAAATCATTAATGATGTTAATCAAGATTTTAAAAATAATAAAATAAAAATTATTTTAAAGGAATTACCAGATAATTTATTTTTACTGCTTGATAAAGAAAGAATAAGGATTGTTTTAAGAAATATTTTTGAAAA
>CAZYID010000017.1:0-8503 GCA_964646595.1 uncultured Spirochaetales bacterium
TTTGATTTTTACCAAAATATTTTGTAACTAATTTTCTAAATTCACCTCGTTCTGACAAACTTGGTTCTTCTTCTTTGTTATAAATTTTTAATAAGAAGTCATAAAGGGTTATAATTGAATAATTTGTGCTTTGATCTGTTGTATAGATGGTTAATGAATTATAGATAAATTCAAGCTGTTGCTCAGTAATCATTTTTTCATCAATAAACGAAAAATAAAAAAATAATTTTACAAATGGCGGTATTTTGTCCGGATGCTTAATAGTTTTTAAAAATAAATTCAAATACAATGCATAATAATCATCCTGCAACACTGTTATAAACGCCCTTACTTCTTTTGAAAGAATTTCTTCCGGATTTATTTTATCCATTGCTCTTATATTCTTCAATATTCTATTTTTAACATCATTACTTAAAGTTGAGTAAGCTAATATCTTTTTAGTAGAATCTTTGAATAACTTTTTATATTTGCCAAGCGCTGAACCTTTATGTTCCTGTTTAACATTAAAGACTGCTGATGCTGTACCCATTGTGTCAAATTTCGGATAAACTTCAGGATATTCATTTCCTCCAAGCTGTTTGTTTATTTGGTCAATATTCTTACAGATATTTGATATTGATTTTGAGAACTCCTGACTAACATTTCCGCTCTCTCTTATTTTATTCATCATTCCATAAATCAAGTTAAATGGTGATGTTTTATCGTCAAAAAAATGATATAATTTATTATTCATTTCTTTTATATTTTTTTCTATTTCAATATTTAAAGAATTATCTATTGAAGAAATTGACTCATATATATATTTAAAAATATTGATATCTGCTGACATAATTGATAAAAAAGAAGGAGGTTTAGCTTTTAATAAATTTCTAAAAAACTCAATTTTATTTTTTTCAAACTTAATATCAAGATCATTGCCAGGATTAACATATTGCTTATCTAATAAACTAGAATTATCTGTTGTTAAAAATGATGAATCTATAACCTGAGGAAATACTCCTCCGTTAGAAATAAATTTTTGATATATTTTATCTCTTTTGGTTTGAGTAATATGCAAATAAACAAGCATAAAATTATCATTTACTTTTTCTATTAAACCAAAAAAGTCTAAAAATTTTTTTAAATTAATCAATTTTTTTCTTGTCTGATCCTGCATTGTTAATAATATATTAAAAGCTATTGGCAGATTCATTCTTAAAAAGCTCATACAATCATCAGATTGAATTACATATTTAGTTATCATACAATCAGTTAAAGTTATATAAGAACAATCCTGTATATTTGAACTTAACAGATTATTCACACCAAAAATTGAAGGAGCTTCAATAATGCCAAGTTTTGAACCTTTTGCAATTACATCTTTTGTATTGAAATTTTGGGAGTCTTCTGAAATTTTTTTTATTACAACAGAACCACTATTTAGAACATATATATCTTTATTGACATTTCCCTGTAAAACAAGAACCTGACCCTTAGGATAATTCTTTTTTTCTGATTTAAAATTTATATTTTTTTGTGCTTGATCCAATTTTAAAATCCTTGATTAAATATTAATATATCAATAATATATTTTTTAGTATTATTATATTATCTAAATAAATAAAAATTTTAATAATATTATACAATATTATTAAAATTTTTAAAATAATAATATTATCATATAAAAAAATACTTTTTATTCATTTTATCAAAAACATCAGGATTTTTGGATAAAAATAATAACAAATTCCATTTAAGGAATTTTTTAATAAACCGAATTTTATAATAGAAGCACAAGGAGATAAGGATGTCTCCTTATTAAATAATCAAGGAGGATTATATGATAATTAATCATAATTTAAGTGCTATCTTTACAAATCACAGAGTTAAATTCAATGACCGTGCTTTGAGTAAAAGTCTAGAAA
The DNA here is from genome assembly GCA_964646595.1 of uncultured Spirochaetales bacterium. Taxonomy (GTDB): domain Bacteria; phylum Spirochaetota; class GWE2-31-10; order GWE2-31-10; family JAFGQB01; genus CAZYID01. The sequence continues at coordinate 1,905 of CAZYID010000017.1, forward strand.
AAATAAGTTCAGGTCTAAGAATTAACAGAGCTGGTGACGATGCATCTGGATTGGCAGTATCTGAAAAAATGAGATCACAGATACGCGGTCTTTCAAGAGCAGAAAAAAATGCTGAAGACGGTATCTCTTTTATCCAGACAGCTGAAGGTTACTTGCAGGAAAGTCAGGATGTTATCCAAAGACTTAGAGAACTTGCAGTTCAAGCATCTAATGGTATTTACTCTTCTGAAGACAGGATGTATATCCAGGTCGAAGTAAGTCAATTAATTGACGAAGTCGACAGAATAGCATCCCACGCACAATTTAACGGCATGAATATGTTAACTGGAAGATTCTCAAGAGAAACCGGTTTAAACAACATTACTGGTAGTATGTGGTTTCATATTGGAGCAAATATGGACCAAAGAGAAAGAGTTTACATTGGTACAATGTCAACTCAGGGTTTAGGTTTAAGGAGTCCAAACGGGCTACCTCATACAGCTACGTTTTTATCTTTATCAAGTGCCGGTCAAGCAAATGCTGCAATTGGTACAGTTGATGAAGCTCTAAAAATAATTAATAAACAAAGAGCTGATCTAGGAGCTTATCAAAATAGGCTGGAACATGCTATAAAAGGTTTATTAATGGGTGTTGAAAACATGCAAGCTGCAGAATCTATAATAAGAGATGCAGATATGGCTGGTGAGACAGTTGAAAATACTAAGAATCATATCTTAGTTCAGTCATCTTTTGCTATGCTGGCTCAAGCTAATCAAAAGCCGCAGACAGTTTTACAGCTACTTAATGCTTAATAGTCTAAATTACCTAAATTGATAAAAATACCCCGTGGTTTTAATGCGGGGTATTTTAAATTTATAATAAATAAATTTTATATATTCATTTTTTAGGATAAAAAGTATATAATAAATAGAAAAATTACCCTATCTTTACATGAATAAATAATGAATAATAATAAAAATAAAAACTTAAATTTAAATAAAATTTCCCCAAAGCCAGATATTCTTATTGAATATAAAAAAAACCTTGATAATTTTACACCTGTAACAGTTATTTATGTGAGACCTGAAAGCAACCAATTATCATATGAAAAAGCAATAATCAAGGGTATTCATCAGCATACTGATATAATTTATATGGCAAACTTAAATGGCATTTTATTTATTAAAGATGCATTAATTTTAGAACATCATTCATCGCAATATCATTTTGCAATATTTGGTAAATCAGAAATAGCAAAGTATCCGGAAATGGTTACAAAATTTGAAAATTATTTTAATATAAGTTTTGAAAAAGCAGAAGTAATTGGCGCTTTTGATGCAATCTTAAAATTAAAAATAACTCAAGACGAATTATTTAAAACTTTTGTTAAAGATAAAAATTTTTTAAGATATTACGGGCAAACAATAAAAAAAGTAAAAAATTATTACATTGTAAATTATGATATACCTGCTTTGATAGAAAAATATAATCCTACAGTAAATGTTTTTGTTGTTGTTGCAAAATTAAAGAATACTGATTTTTCTTTTTCTGACTTAAATCAATCTATATCAAAAGAAATTATGAGTGATAGTAAATCACCAATAATTGATTTAAATATTAATAAATTTACAAATTTACATTGGAAGGAAAAAGTTAAAAGAACTTATCATTTTTCAAATAATCATATCATGGCAATGTTTGACATGATGGACTTTGTTTTTAATATTGACGGCTCTCATATCAATTTTGACGAAACCCCTTTAGGTCATATTTTACTAAAAAACAATATTGATCAAGATATTTTAATAAAATTAAAAGAATACCCAATCGTCTATATTAATCAAAATAATAATAAAGCTCTTGTTAATATTATAGATGAAGCTAACGATAAAAATATAGAACAATGTACCAGTTTAATAAAAAGCATTATAGAGTAAAATATACATCTTAATATAAAAAAGGAGTCATTTTTTGATAGAATGTCAAAATATCAGAAATTTTGGAATAATTGCTCACATTGATGCAGGCAAAACAACCACAACTGAAAGAATATTATATTTAACCGGGGCTACTTATAAAATTGGTGAAGTAGATGAAGGTACAACAGTAACAGACTGGATGGAAGAAGAAAGAAATCGTGGAATAACAATTACATCTGCAGCAGTAAGCTGCAATTGGAAAAATTCAATCTTTCACATTATCGATACTCCGGGTCATGTTGATTTTACTGCTGAAGTACAGCGATCCTTAAGAGTACTTGACGGTGCTGTAGTAGTATTCTGCGGAGTTGCAGGTGTTCAAACTCAATCCGAAACTGTATGGAAACAGGCTGATACATATAAAATTCCTCGAATTATTTATATCAATAAATTAGATAGAATTGGTGCTAATTTTGATAATGCCATTTCAGATATAAAAAAGAAATTAAATGTAACACCTATTCCTATTACTGTTCCTTATTATAATAATGATAATCTGGAAGGTGTAATAGATATTATAAAAATGAAAAAAGTTACTTTTAAAGACTCCGGAGAAGTACAGGATATAACAGATATTCCGGAAGATTTTATTTCTGCAGCTGAAAAATATAGAGAAGAACTTATAAATATTATAACTTCATATGATGATAAATTATTAGAAAAAGTACTTGAAGAAAATATAAATGAACAGGCAATTATTGACTCAATTAGAATCAATACAATAAAAAGAAATTATATTCCTGTATTAGCCGGTACAAGTTTAAAAAACATTGGTGTGCCTTTATTATTAGACGCAATTGATAATTTTTTACCTTCTCCTGACGACATTTCGTCAATTAAAGCATTTTATGTAAAAACTAATCAATGGGATAAATTACTATTTGACCCTAAAGGTGATACTGTTGCATATATTTTTAAAGTACAATTTCACAGAGAAAAAGGCCCTTTGGCATTTATAAGACTTTATTCCGGCAGCATCAAAAACGGTGATAATTTATATAATCCAAGAACAAAAAAAAGAGAAAGGATTCAAGACCTTTTAAAAATTTATGCAGATAAACATGAACGTTTAGAATCTACTTCTGCAGGTGATATTGTTACAATTGCAGGGCTTAAAAATATTGGAACAGGTGATACGCTATGTTTTGAAAATCACCAGGTTGTTTTAGAATCATTAAAATTCCCTGAACCTGTTATATATGTTAAAGTTGAAACAAAAAATGCAATTGATAAAGAAAAACTTGTTGCAGCAAAGCAGAATATTTTAATTGAGGACCCAACAATTACTTATAGAGAAGACCAGGAAACAGGTCAGACTTTAATCGGGGGAATGGGTGAACTGCATATTCAAATTTTATTAGAAAAAATAAAAAAAACCTACGGAATCGAGTTAAAAAGCGGATCTCCTCAGGTTGCATATAAAGAAACACCAAAAAAATCAGGAAAATATAAATATGAATTTGATAAAAAAATCGATGGTAATGTACAGCATGTAAAAATTGAATTATCAATAGAACCATTAAAAAGAAACACTGGAAATGAAATTGAAAACAAATTACATAAAAAAGATAAAGAATTTATTCCCAATATAGAAAAGGGCATAAACGAATCTCTTAAATCCGGGCCTGAAGGAGCTTATCCGGTTATAGACAGTAAAATAATTATCGAATCCGTTGATTATGAAACCTCAAGGTCATCACCTCTTGCTTTTGAAGCAGCAGCAAATCTATGTACTTCTTATCTTTTAAGAGAAGTAGGTACTGATCTGCTGGAACCTATAATGAAACTCGAAATTGACACTCCGACTAATTTTACAGGAACTGTGATAGGCGAACTTCAGAGCAGAAATGGAATAATTATTGATATTATTAAAAAAGTAAATCAGGATATAATATTTGCAAAAGCTCCTCTAAAAGTAATGTTTGGCTATACAACAACACTTCGAAGCCAGACTCAGGGCAAAGGAAGTTTTACAATGGAGTTTTTAGAATTTGACATAGTAAGCTAAATAATTTACTGCTAATCAATTTCTACTTTTGATTCTTTATTAAATGGATTCAATCTGACTTCAAGAGAATATAAATAAGGATAATCCTCTTTTAGATGAAGCAAATAATATAACCATTCTTTCAATAAATTATTATAAACCCGCTTAATATCAATAACTAAATGTTCAGTATCTAATATATTTATTTTATCGATGTTTTTCCTATGATATAACTCATCAGTTAAATGGAAAACAGCCCAAAGTAAATCAGTAAATGATTCATGTTCTAAAAGATTGGAATTTTCAAGTAATCTAAGTAAAAACTCTCTTTTCCCAATTAAAAATTTTTTTAAATCATTCATTTTGTTACTATTATAATTAATTTTAAAATTATAATCTTTAATATAATTTATCATAGATAAAAATCTTTTTTTATCCCACTTCTGTTCAATATTTAATATTTCAATTAAATCATTTTTTTCATTAAAAAATAATAACAAACGCAGCAAATCTGTACCAACTTCATTAAAAAATGCTCCTATTACCATATTTAATTTTTTTAATAATGTTTTTTTATCTCTTTTTGCCAAAACTTTATGAAAAATTAATGTAACAAAAATAATATCTATCGGAATAAAAGCAATATCTGCAATTAAATAAATAAAAATATGATGGTAATCCTTAAATATTAGATAATGAATAAAATACATACATACTGATAAAAAAATGAAACCAATAATTAAAAAAAACCAATTAAATTTAGATAAATATTTTTTCATAAAAAAACCTCTTTCATTTAATCTCTTATAATCTCTTAAAATTATTTTTCTGCTAATTTTTATAAACCAGCAAAACTCCTAAAATTTATAATAAAAAATAATTTAACTAAATATTTATTTAAGTAGACATTTTTATAATCTACAAGTACTTAAAAGTCAACACAAACTATTTACTTTAGTCATTAAACACAATTCTGCCATAATTGTTCTAAAAAAATCCTTAATTATATAATATTTATAACATGATTAAGGTTTATATTTCTTACTATATATTTAATAAGGAGTTTAATTTATGAATAATCTAACAGACTTTGTCAAATCAACAAATCAATCTATTAAGTCATCTGTAATAGTAAGAATATTTATTATTACTATTCTAATTTTAATTTTATTAATTCCGGCAGGTATGGTTAGTAAACTTATAAAAGAAAGAAAATACAGAAGACTGGATGTAATTAACGAAATAAATTCAAAATGGGCTTTAAATCAAACTTTGCTTGGACCTGTTTTAACTATTCCATATAATTCTTATCATGCTGAAAAATATTATGATAAAAATAATGTAGAAAGAGAAAGGATTATTAAAGAAGTAAAACATGCATACTTCCTGCCGGATAATCTTAATATAAATGGAGACGTTTTCCCGGAACATAGACAACGAGGTATTTATTCTACAGTTGTTTATACTACTGATTTAATAATCAATGGAGAATTTTCATTCCCTGATTTTTCCCAATGGAAAATAGCATCAAACAATATTTTATGGGATGATGCAATTATTTCTTTTGGCATAAATGATATGAGGGGAATAAATAAAACAATTGACATGAAATGGAATAACTCTCAAACAACACTTACACCCGGAGTAAAAAATAATCCTCTTGTAACAAAAGGAATATATAGCCCGGTTATAATAAAAAAAATAAAAAATTCAACTCAAACTTTTAATATTAAACTTAATTTTAGAGGGAGCACAAAACTTTCATTTCTACCTCTGGGTAAAAATACACTTGTAGAAATAAAATCAAATTGGCCTTCCCCGAGTTTTAATGGAGCATACCTGCCTAAAGAAAGAACAATCAGTGATGAAGGATTTAATGCAAAATGGGAAATACTTGATTATAACAGAGAATTCCCTCAATCATGGACAGAAAAAAACACACCAGAAAATAACACAGCATTTGTAGCAGAATTATTTTTACCAACAGAGTTTGGAGTAGAATTATTTTTACCTGTTGATGAATATCAACAAACTGAAAGATCAACAAAATATGCTATTCTATTTATTATTTTAACATTTGCTGCAGTATTTATTTTATTTGAAATTCTTAATAAAAACAGAATTCACCCGATTCAATATCTATTAGTAGGATTTTCTCTATCAATCTTTTATTTATTATTAATATCATTATCTGAACATATACCTTTTAACTGGTCATATTTAATATCAAGTTTAAGTATAGTTACGATAATAACAATTTACGGAAAAAGTTTATGTAAAAAGAATGCATTAACATTGATATTTGCATCAGTATTAATTTCTTTATATGGATTTTTATTCTTTACATTACAACTGGAAGATTATTCGTTATTAGTCGGCAGTATAGGATTATTTTTAATCTTAAGTTTTATAATGATATTTACCAGAAAAATTGACTGGTACAATTTTAAACTTAATAAAATTGAAGATAAATAAAATTATATAAAATAATAGGAACTCTCCTCTGGCTTTAGTAATTTTCATGTTTATAATGTTTTAACGACTTCCCCTCTCTTAATTTTAAGAGAGGGGATAAATTAAATAAATTATTTATAAATTTACTACAAGATCGGGGTGAGTTTCTGAAAAAAGGTACAATTTTAAATTAAATAAAA
>CAZYID010000017.1:8603-23172 GCA_964646595.1 uncultured Spirochaetales bacterium
TTTATAATATTTCTTTTTTTATCATGCTATCATATAGAAGTGATAAAAGATGAAATCAACAAAAATTTAAAAAATAAAATTAAAATAGTGCATATCAGTGATTTACATATAAAAAGAGATAAAAAAATTTATAAAGATTTAATTGGAAATATTAATAATATAAAACCGGATTTATTATTAATCACAGGAGACTCTATTGAAAACAATAAAAATCTTCCTTTATTAGATAAGCTTTTATCTAAAATAAATGAACCAATAAAAAAATATGCAATACTCGGAAATCATGAATACAGAGGTAATGTTAATGTCAATGATTTAAAAAAAATTTTTGAAAAAAATGGAGTAAAATTATTAATCAATAATGGAGAAGAAATTACAATCAAAGGAACAAAAATTAATTTATGGGGTGCAGATGATTATCATCCGGATTTTGAAAAATTTAAATATAAAGAAAATTTAATAAATATAATAATGGTTCATCGCCCGGTATACTTTGATGAAATTTGTAAAATATATCATGATAAAGATATTATTGTTTCAAGCGGACATACTCATGGCGGACAAATTACTTTTTTTGGAAAACCATTATTATTGCCTGATGGATGTGGAAATTATTTAAAAGGTAAATATATAAATAACAATTTAATTTTATATGTTTCAAAAGGAATAGGAACCACTGGCCTAGATTTAAGAATAAATGCTGATCCTGATTTAATTTTTATTACATTGAAATAAATAATAATAATTAATAACCAGATTGTTTACCTGTTATTTCATTTATTTTTAATTTTAAAATTATTATTTTATTAAGTGATTCTTCCTCATATTTCCAATTATTTTTTTTTGTATGCTGTTCCATTATTATGTTTAAACATTCAATCTTTTCTTTTTCATTATTAATAATTTTAATCTTACCGGTACCAATTACAGATCTATATTTTGTACCATAAGAACATGCTTGTTCTGACTCTTCTATTTTTATATCTTCTGTTATCTCAAAACAGGCATTTGGATTGTTTTTTATTAAATCGATTTTTGTACCTTCTTTTGCCGAATGAAAATATAATGCTTTTTTTTTATAGCTATAATTCATAGGAATTATATATGGAAAATCATTATTTGATAAGGCAATCCTGCAAGTATAATTTCTTTTTAATATTAATTCTATCTCATTTAAATCAATGATTTCTTTTTCTTTTCTTCTCATATTTTTTTCCTAAATTATTACTTTAACCATCTTTGCGAGCAAAGCGCAATGACGAAATTTATTTTAATTCAAAAATACTTATTGTTAATAAATGCAAAACATTAAACTTATCAGGAATAATATTTTTTAATAATTTAGAATGCTCATTGTCAAATTTAGTAATTTCTTCTTTAGGTAAACTTGCGCCAATTCCACGGCAGGCTCTTATTCTCCCTCTCCAGCTTTCATGAGTAAATGGAATTCCCGTTTTAAAAGTATGAAATGATTTTAAATAAAAATCATTTTTTGACCATTCAGGTACAGGATTTTTTTTATCATAATATCCGGTAAATCCGGCGCCTTTCCATTTTGGATTATATTGTAAAACCAGGTCTTCAGTTTTTTTTGCTGTATTATCTTCAAATGGCAGCCAGATCATTGATGTAACTAGAAACAATCCATTATCAATTAACAGCTTTTTAATTATTGGGATCATTTTTTGTTTATCAAAGTACAACCAGCACATACTTGCTGATATAACATCAAAACTATTTTCATCAAAAATAATTTCTTCTGCTGCAGCAACATTAAATTTTATAGACAAATTATTATTTTCAGCATTTTTTTTTGCTGTTTCAATTTGTTGTTCAGAAATATCATTTGCTGTTACTATAGAACCTTGCTTTGCAAATTGAATTGCCAGCTCACCGGTGCCGGTTCCCATGTCTAATATTCTCTGATTTTTTAATCCAATACCCAATTTATATAAAATTTCATAAAATGCTTTTGGATAACCCGGTCTATATAATTGATAATCCTGTGAAGTTTTTCCCCAATCAAAAGGATTTCCATTATCAATGTGATCTAGTTTTTGCATATTTTTCTCTAATTAATATAATTTTCAATATAAAAACAAAAAAAATGATATTTGTCTAATAATATTTCAAATATGAATTGTATAAATTATATTGAGATAAAAAAATCACAAATCATCTTTTTTATTACTTTTTGGCGCTCTTACTCCAACAATTAAAGAGCTCCATTCATATGCTTTCCAGAGTCCTTTATCATTAACTTTTAATGTTACAGGACGTGAACTTGCTCCGGAACATTCAACAAAAACTTTAAATAAATCATTTCCCATATCTCCGCTGTATTTTGTTATAAAAAAATTTAACATTAAATTTCCTTCAGGAATATTATATCCATTTTCCGGAGTAGATCCTTTTATATATGATTTTGGAATATGTGATTCTTTTTTTATTTGAGATCTAATAAGACTCATATTACTTTTCCTGAGTTGATACCCTTTATAATAGCTTCCGGTTTCTAATAAATCCAATGAAATAGCAATAGTTAAACATTGTTTACCCAAATCTTCATTTTCAGCATAAACTAATAAAGCTAATATCATGATTGCTGCCCCGCCTTCAGGAGTCTTAGCAATAGTATCTCTTATTTGAAGAAAATCATCTATATTGGTCGGAATACTCTTTATTGTTATACTTTTAGAAAAAATAATTTGCGCTAAAAAAATAAATATAATAATTAAAGTAAACATAAATAATATTTTCTTTATCATCTTTTATCTCCTGAAAGAAAACATGAATAACATAATTATATTTTTTAATATTATGATTAGTCAATAAATTAATAAAAACTATGATTTTGTTATAAAAAATTTTAAAAGTTCTTCAGGATATTCAACGATTGCTTTTGCGCCGTTTTCTTCCAGTTCATTTTTTTCTCGAAATCCCCATAATACTCCAACTCCAAACATCCCTGCATTTACCGCTGTTTTCATATCAATATCTGTATCACCAATATATAAAAAACTATCAGGAGATATATTTAATTGTTTAGAAATCAACAAAGCCTGTATTGGATCAGGTTTTCGTGGGATATTATTAACTGCGCCTTTAACCATCTCAAATTTTATGTTTTTAAATATTTTATTTACAATTTTTACTGTTTCCTGATGAGGTTTATTTGACAACACACTCATAGGTATAGACCGCTTTTTGAGTTCAATTAGTAATTCAACAATACTTTTATAAGGTCTTGTTTTTAAAAACATTCGCTGTTGATATATTTCTTTGAATTCTTTGGTTAATTTTTTCACATGTTCTTTACTTCGCATATCAGAAGGTAATGTCCGTTCTATAAGCATTTCTGCTCCGTCACCAATAAAATATTTATATGAGTTGACAGAATGAATTGGATATTTGTGGTTTGAGAGCATTTCATTAATAGAATCAGCAAGATCATCGAGTGTATTAAGAAGTGTTCCATCTAAATCAAAAATAACAGCTTTAAACATTAAGTTCTATTCCAATCGGGCAATGATCAGATCCCATAACATCTTTAAGTATAAAAGAACTTTTAACTTTATCAGAAAAAGCATTATTAACAAAAAAATAATCTATTCTCCAGCCTATATTTCTTTCTCTTGCTCTGGTCTTATAATCCCACCAGGTATAATGTCCTTCACCTTTTTCGAATATTCTAAAAGTATCAATATATTTATTTGCAGTATATTTATCCAGCCATTGTCTTTCTATAGGTAAAAATCCTGAACGCTTTTCATTTTCTTTTGGACGTGCAAGATCAATTTCTTTATGAGCAGTATTATAATCACCGCACATAACAAGATTTTTACCATCACTGACAAGTTTATTGCAGTAATCTAAAAAAGCATCATAAAAATTTAATTTATACTGAAGACGTTCATCATCTTTTTGCCCGTTAGGAAAATAAATATTTAATAAAATAAAATTTTCAAAATGCAAAATTAAAGTTCTTCCTTCAGAGTCATATTGTTCTGAACCAAATCCTTTTTCAACTTTAAACGGTTCTTTTTTAGTATAAACAGCAACACCGCTGTAACCCTTTTTAATTTCCGGCCAATTCCAATAAGTATAATATCCTTCCGGATTTTGTAAATCTTTTGTTAATTGTTCCGGTCTTGCTTTTGTTTCCTGTAAACAAAGTATATTCGGTGACTGAGTTTCAAGCCATGGTAAAAAGCCTTTTTGACTTATAGCTCTGATACCATTTACATTCCAGCTTAATATATTCATATTTATTCCTATTTCCTTTCTAATCTTACTTTTAGTAAGACAGGTGTCTCGCCTGTTAATATGATATTTATAACAAATATTCTAAAAAAATAAAAAAGACAATGAATTAATAAAAGAGACAGCTTATTCATACAAAATTTCAGGCGATTAAATAAAAATAATTTTGTTATTATAATTATATTAAAAATTTAATCATGTTTACTCATCACTTATAGAATCCGTAAACACAAATGAAAAAGATTCGATTTTATTTGTTAATATAAGCTTACTGTCTTCTGTAAATTTATAATTAAAGATTTTTTTATTTTCAATATTTTGTTCAGCGTCCTCATTATATTCAATTAAAGTTAATTTTTTCTTACTATCCATAATATATCTATATTTTTTTTCACCATTTTCATTCAACCATGTGCATAAACCATTAAAATGAAATTCAATAAATCCTTGATTGTTTTCCCATTTGCCAATAAATTTTCCTGTTTTTTCATTAATTGGTGTAGAAACTGTATTTTTATAAAACATTCTATTTTGACCTTTAATTCCCTTTTTAAGCAATGCCGGATCACTATCTTTTAGTAAATCATTAACGGCTTTCATCTCTTGTTTATTTAAATTATCTAATAATAATTCTTTACCGTCTTTAAATACTTCATATTTATATTCTTCTTTTCCATCATCATTAAATAATATTAAAACATTTTTCTTAATCTCATATTTCCCGTAATACGGATCATCCATCATTAAAGCAAGTATATCACCTTTTCTTCTTAAATACTTACCATTGCTTTTTATACTAATTTGATCAACATTGCCGTCATCATACTGATATTCCCATTTACCGACAATTGACGGTTTATCCAGGAACCAGGTGCTTAATCCCGGCACATATGTTATTAACATTAATGCTATCATCAATAATCCAATAAATATTAATGATGCTCTATATAAAGATATTACCGGTTTATTAAATCTAATAGATGAAATAAAAAGATTCATTCCAACCGGCGGTGTTAAATATCCAATCTCCAGATTAGCTAAAAAAATAATTCCAAGATGTACAAGATTAATATTGTACGCTTGAGCTATTGGCAGTATTAAAGGAACTACAACAACTAATGCTGAAAAGATATCCATTATACAACCGACAATTAATAATAAAATATTTAATAATATTAAAAAAATCCATTTGTTTGTTATAAATGTTTGAATAACATTAAATATTTTTTGAGGCACCTGTGCATCAATAATATAATTTGTTGCTGCTAATGAAACACTTAATATTATGAGAATTGCACCAACTAACAGCATGCTTTCTTTCATGATTTTTGGCAGTTCTTTAATTTTGATATCTTTTGTTAAAAATAATTCAACTATTAAAAGATAAATAACTGTAAAAGTAGCTGCATCAGAAATTACAAGTTTACCTGAATATATTCCGGCAAATAAAAAAATTGGAAGAGGTAATTCCCAGAATTGAATTTTAGCTATAACTTTTTTTATTTTTTCTCCAAATGAAATTTCCGGTTCAATCTTTGGTTCCGGGTTCCATAGTGTTGCTCCTAACTCTTTCCATGAAAACTTGGTTTTTTTAACTTTAAATTTACTGCTCATAAACATAGCATGAGAGCTGAGAACAAATATCAATAAAAGACCGGGTATTATCCCTGCGAGAAAAAGGTCATCAATTATTACACCTGATACAACCCCAAAAATAATAATTGGTAAACTTGGCGGAAATAGCAAACCAACACTGCCTGAAGCAGTAACAAGACCAAGTGAATATTTTTCTCCATATTTTTCACTCAGCAAAGCCGGGAGTAAAAGTCCTCCTAACGCAACAATTGTTACTCCTGAAGCACCGGTAAATGCTGTAAAAACAGAACATGTCAATAAAGTGACAATTGCCAATCCTCCTGGCATCCACCCTAAAGTTGCTTTTGTTAATTTTACAAGTCTCTGCGAAGCTTTACTGTGAGCCAACAGATATCCGGCAAAAGTAAACAAAGGAATACTATGAAGTAAAGGAGTGTCAGCAATCCCGGCAATCTCCTGCGGAACAATTAAAATACTTGTGCCGGAATTATAAAAATTAAGAATTGCAGTTGATGCAATAACTGTAAAAAGCGGGGCACCTAAAATTGCTATAAATACTATTAATATATAAACAACTATCATTAAGTATACTCTTCTTCTTCAACATTTTTAGTGTTTTTTATAAAATCATATAAATTAACTGCAGTTTTTAATAAAAATCTAAATCCGATAAATCCAAAACCTAAAGGTATTATTATTAATAAAAACCATCTTGGGATATTTAAAAACGGCGCAGGGTCATTTGCAGTCATTTCTATTTTTACCAGATAAATATAAGAAGAATATGAAAGAATTAAACTTATAATAGAAGCGAATAAATTAGTTATTAAATATGTTAAAGACTTTAACCTGCCTTTAGCAAATCTTCCAATAATATCAATTTTAATATGTTTGCTTTTATAAGTGGCAATTCCCGCTGCAAGTAATCCTATCCATAATACAGAATATCTTACCAGCAGATCAAACCATTCTACAGATCTAAAAAAGGTTCGTAGAACTATCTGTAAAAATGTGATAATAATAATTAATGATAAAAAAAATACTAATATAGAATCTTCAATTATATGAATTATATCAGTAATTTTTTTTAAAATATTTTTTACGCTCATTATACCTGCTTATTTATTTCCTTCTATATTCATCAGTATATTTTCTAATTAAATTAAGTAAATTTCTTGAATAATCTCTTTCTGTTAATTGATTTGCAACTTTAATACATGCATTAGTAAAAATTGCTGTATCTTTTTGATCTACAGGTAAAACAGTTATCTGTCCTCTTTTTTTTAATCCTTCAAGTGAACTTTTATTATATACTCTTATTTTTTGATTTAATTTTTCAAAAGTCGTTTGAAATAAACTTTTTAAATCTCTCTGATAAGAAGACGGCATAGAGTAAAAAGTTTTTTTATCAATCATAATAGCACCAATCATAAGTGTAATAGGTGTATCAGCCATGTATTTAACTCTTGAATGCCATTGGGTTAATATAAGGGTATAAGGAGTAGAAAAAACAGTATCAATTGCGCCTGTTTGAAGACCTGTTAAAACATCTGATAATTGAATTGGCACTGGATTTGCATTAACTTCTTTAAAAAGAGCTGAACTTATTATATCTCCGTCTATCAATAAAGGTTTAGCATTTTGTAGAGTAACAACAGAGTTTACTTTTTTCTTTGAAAATATATATATTAATCCAACTTCTGTCCAAGATAATAAAACATAATTATTTTCTTCAAATTTTTTCTCAAAAAAAGATCCCATTTTCCCTCTGACATAATCATATTCTTCATAAGATTGAAAAATCATTGGAAAACCCATTATTGCAAAATCATGATAAATTAATCCTAATCCGCCGCTGCTAAATGTAGCAGCATTAACCTGTCCTAGTTTAATCTTTTTAAGTACTGTACTCTGACTGCCCATTGTCCCGCCGGTATAAATATCTATTTGTACTTCACCATTAGTCTTTTGAGATATCGCGCGATTTATTTCTTTAATACCATTTACCCAGATGCTATTGTCCGGACTATCAGTTGCTATTTTTATTAAATATTTTGGATTATTAGCAGATAAAATCAAAATATTTGAAACAATAAAAATAAATATAAAAAACATAATCAGTATATTTCTTTTATTCATGAATTATCTCCATTATAATTTGATTAAATATAATATAGATTAATGAAAAAATTCATCAACCTTTTTTAACAATTCTTTAGCCTGATTTTTAGCTATTGAATTTAAAAGTCTTACTTCCGGATATTTCTCAATATCCGCATTAATGACTTCCCTAAGAGTTTTAATAAAATTCTTTTTATCAAACTTTGCTTTATAATAAAATTGTGCTAAATAAACTTTTGTCATTAAAAGTTTATCTGTAGAATATTCTAATGCTTTATCGAATTCTTCTTTTGCTTTTTTTAAATCTCCGCCAATGGATTCCGGAATCACACAATTATATATTCCATAAAATAAATGAGGCGCTCCATAATAATAAGTACTGTCTACTTCATATATTTTATCAATAATTGCTTTAGCTTTTGGCAAATCCAATAATGCTTCAATGGATTCGGAATCTGATATTATCCACATGATCCATGCATTTGCAGCCCAGAAAACATAAGGAACATCTTTTTTTTGAATTGTATTTACCCATTTCATAAATATATCAATTTCTGCGTATTCGTATTCTTTAAACTTTGGATAGGTTCTTAACAACATTAATGCCCAGGCTTTAGTCTTATCTGCAAATATTTTTGAGCGTTCAGGATCATTCACAAAAGCACTTGAATATGCAGAGAACATCTGTATCCCGCTTACCAGCATTTTTTTATTTTTAGGTTTAGCATCAATTAATGCTTCAACAAGTATTAAGTAAGCCGGTGCTCCGTCTTCAACAAGCTTTATATCTTCTTGCTTATATAATGAATTTGCAAGGCCGCTTGTTAAAGATGAACAGGATAAAAAAATAATTAGTGTAATAATTATTATAGGATATATTATCTTCTTTATCATAATATTTACTCTTTTTTTTAAAATTAAATATAGCTGATTGAAACCCAGTTTAATAGATTTTATTCAGAAAAGCAAAAAATTTTTTAACTTTTTTATAAATAAATGATTTTATATTACCATTGACCTACAATTTTAGTATAACAATTATAACAAACTCCTTTTTTTTAGGTTATTTGTTATAACTTTAAGTCCTGTTCTTTCAATTAGAATTTTACTGCAATTAGGATATAACGTATTTTGTGCATGTATGCGTGGAACATTATCAATAAATACATATTTAATGTCTTCGTCTTTAGCAGCTTGATATGCCTGCTCAAGTGTAAAAAGCGGTGTTGGATACAAACGTTTAAGTTTATATGCACTGTTAAATCTTGTAAAATGAATTGGATATATATCACCAATATTATCAAGTATACACTTACACATATTTTTAATCATTTCAATCTCAACCGAATAAATAGTTACAAGAAGACATGTTATTTCAAACCAGATCTTATACTTATGCAAATTGGAAAATTCTTAAAGGCAAGTGGAAAAAAAATAAATTTATATAATAATAATCAGGGGATAGAGGTTTTTTTGAAAATAATTATAATTGAAAAAACCTCCTAAAAATTTTATTTGTTTAATAAATAAAAAAGTAAAATATTAGTCAGTTATAATTTTTAAATTGACATTAACTTTTTTTTAATAATAGTGTATTATTTTTTAAATATGAAAAACATCGGAAATTTTTTTTCCTTTTTTAAAAAAAGCATGGCAACAAAATATATTGTTGCATTTATTTTCATTATAGTAATTCCAACTTTTTTAATTGGTATAATATTAAACAAGATATATATTGACGTACTTTTAAAGAATACTTCAGAAATTTATTATCAATCATTGGGAAGAACAGTTGCTAATATTGAAGATGAAATAAGAACAATGTCCTTAATAGCTTCTACTATTTCTAATAATGATGAAATTTTAAAATTATTGAGTGAATATCATCAAATTAATAACGATAATGAAAAGTTTAATTATTCAAAAAAGATTGATTCTAATCTAGATTTTATTTTTAATTATTCAAACAAAATTGACTCTGTAATTTTTTTTTATAAAGAAGGCGGATATTATTATTATAAAAATTATCCTGTTTTGGAAGACTCGGTAATAAGGGAGTTAAATTGGTATAATAGTTGTCTTAATAATGCCGGTAAAACAAAAGTTTTGAGTTTTGTTAAGACTTTCACTTATAATACTACAGATATTTATCTGGCATCAGTTGTAATGGGAATACCGGATTCTATAAAAAAAAATGAAATTGAACTTGTTTATTTATCCTTTAGATTGAATTTTTTAGATGAATTAAATTATGGCAATTTTAGTGATACAGAAGAAATATTACTTGTTGATAGTAAGAATGATATATTAATTTCAAATAATAAAAAAAATATTAATAAAAATTTTGGATTATTTGCTAATAATGAGGATTTTCAAAAGATTGACGGTATTCAAAAAATAATCACTGCTAAAAATGAAAAAAAAATTTTATTTACAAGTTATAATATTTCAAAAACCGAATGGAAATTAATTAGTATAATTGATTATAAAAATATAACCAGCAAAGTCGATAATTTTTATAATTTAATTAGAGTTGTTTTTATTTTTTTTGTTATATTATTTTTACTTTTTTCATTTATTTTTTTCATCAATATAATCAATCCTGTAAAAAAACTTACTAAAAAGATGAATGAAGTAGAAAAAGGTAATTTTAACGTAAATCTGGAAAGTGATGGATTTGATGAGATTTACATCTTGAATGAATCATTTAATAAAATGATCAAAAAAATAGATAATCTTACTAAAGAAAAAGTCAAAGCTGAGATAGAAGCTCTGCAGTATCAGATAAATCCTCACTTTATATCTAATACACTTAATTCTATAAGACTAATGGCTATGATGTCAAAAAAGCAAAATATTCAGAACATGACAGAAGCATTAATTAGATTTATGTTAAATGTATTTAAAAATAAGGGTGAGATGACAACTATTAAAGATGAGATAGAAAATCTTGAAAACTATATATATATGATGAAGGTTAGATTTGGAGATAAATTTAATATTCATTATAAAATTAAAAAAGAATTCGAAAAGCTTTTTATTTTAAGAATGATTATACAGCCTATTATAGAAAACTCGATTCTTCATGGCTTAAGTGAAGTATCTGAAAACGGGATTATAAGGATTAATGTATACTCTAAAAATAATATTCTAAATATGGAAGTATCTGATAATGGGAAAGGAATGAATAAAAAAGAAATTAGAAACATATTTGAGAGAACTTATACTAATGATAATCAGCCGGAAAAGTGCATAGGACTAATTAATGTTGATAAAAGAATAAAATTATTTCACGGAGATAATTATGGATTATCGATTAAAAGTATTTATGGAAAATATACTAAGATAATTTATTCACTACCAATTATAAAAGAGATAAATGATGTATAATATAATGATAGTTGATGATGAGCCATTTGTAAGACTTGCAATTAAATCACTAACTAATTGGGGGAAAAAAGGTTTTTTATTTAAATATGAAGTATCTAATGGAAAAGAAGCCTTAAATATTTTTAATAAAAAAAAAGATATAGATATTTTTATAATAGATATGAACATGCCTGTAATGCATGGATTAGAGTTAATACAAGAAATTAAAATAATTGATGAAAATGTCCCGATTATAGTCTTAAGCGCCTATAACGATTATAATTTTGTTAGAAAAGCTTTTAAACTTGGTATTATAGATTATATTCTAAAAATAGAAATGAATACAGAAAAAATATTGTTATTGCTGAAAGAAGCTAAAGAAAGGATAGAAGTACGAAAAAAAAGTAAGGGTTATTACAAAATAGATAACGACAATATTTTCAAAAGTGTTTTTTTAAGAGATTTTTTATCCTCAAGTTCTGTTTACTCAATATCTGAAGATGATTTAAAAAAATTTAATGTCAGATTATATTCAACGAATATTAGAGTTTGTTTTTTATGGATTGATGACTTTCATGAAATAAAAAATAAATATCTGGATAATTCCCTAGAAATGTTTATTGATTCTATTAAAAATACAATAGAACAGGTTATGTCCAGACGAAAATGTGGTGAGGTTATTTTACTGTCACCTGAAGAATATATCATTTTTTTGTCTTTTGAAAAAGTTGATAAAGACAAAAAAAGAGTACTGGATGTTTTAAATGATATTAAGCATTCATTAAAAAATTATCTTGACATTGAAGTGTCACTTGGTGTTAGTTCGCATTCCATAAACTATAAAAATTTAAATACATTATTTAAAGAGTCTGAAAAAAGTGCAAGACATAGATATATAGCAGGTAAGAACAAAATAATATTTTATGAAGATGTAATTAAGACGATTGAAAACAATAAGTTAGATACAGCATTTGATGTAAAAAGTATAAAAAATTACCTTAATGACAGAGAATATGAGAAAGCTAAATCAGAATTTCTCAGTTTATTATGTCAGATCAAAAAAATAAAATTAGATACTATTGAAAAAATTTATGATAATTATCTCAGACTTATTTTTATCTTAATAAATTATTTAATTGAAATAGACGAAGATGTTAATGATATTTTTGATGCAAATATTTCATTTCATGAAGAGATAACAAAGTTTGAGACTTCTAATGAAATAGAAAAATGGACACAAGATATATCCAATCAGATATTTAAATATTTAAATAATAAAAAAAATTTTATTAATTCAAGAGCAGTAATTAAAGCAATTAAATATATAAAGAAAAATTTTGACAACAAAAATCTTGATTTAAAATTGGTTAGCGAATCTGTTGAATTAAGTTCATCTCATTTCAGTCGTTTATTTTCAAAAGAGACTGGTAAAAATTATTCTGATTATTTAACAAAAGTAAGAATAAATGAGGCTAAGAGACTTTTTAAAGAAACTAACTTGAAGGTCTATGAAGTTTGTTTTAAGGTTGGTTATGATAATGTTGAACATTTCAGCAGAATGTTTAAGAAAGTAACCGGTATATCACCTACAAATTATAATAAAATTTAAAAATTTAATCATAAAAGATCATAAAATGAAAAAATCCATCATTCTAAATTAGTTCTAATCCTATTATTATATTGGTTATTAATAAAAAAAGGAGGAAAATGTGAAAAAAAAATTTATTTTAATTTTCACTGTTTTAATTTTGATTTTTTGTCTTTTAGCAATTAATTGGGGATGGAAAAAATCGTCAAAGAATATTGTTTTAAAAATGGCTCTCTGGGCAGCTAATGATTACGAGTATTTTACAGAAACCAATCCCATTGTTAAAGCTTATAAAAAAGTAAATCCTAATGTAACTATTGAACTTGAAAAATTCAAGGATACTGAAGATTATGAAAAAGCAATGAAGATTAGAAATTCAGCTAATGAGTTACCTGATCTTATGCCTTTAAAACCTTATATGCTTGTTAATTTTAAAGATGTAATGCTGCCTCTAAATAATTTAAAAGCAGCAAAAAACAATCTTTATGCATCTCAATACGGTGTTGAAGGCAAGGTACTTGGTATTCCTACAACATCATTTAATGAATTTGTTTATTATCGAAAGAGTATTTTTAAAGAATTAGGTTTAAGTGTTCCAAAAACTTGGGATGAATTTGTTGATTTAACAAAAAAAATTAAATCTAATGGGAAATATATACCAATCGCTTTAGGCGCTAAAGATGTTTGGCCTGATTATCCATTTAATGAATTTATGCCATGTCTTGAAGCAAATGATGGAGCTTACTGGGATGTAATGGCCAAGCAGGATGAACCATTTAATAAAGATAAGCCTTTTTATAAAGCTTATGCAAAGATCAAAAAGCTGTATGATGTACAACCTTTTGGTTCTGCTCCACTTGGTGTGAGTTTTGATCAATCAACTCAAATGTTAATTGCTAAAAAAGCTGCAATGTTAGCTGCTGGGCAGTGGTTTAAAGTTGGAAATTATGAAGCTGGTGGCGGGGACAGCAATGATTTAGGTATTTTTTATTTACCTGCAAGAGATTCTGCAAAAGATCCTTTTATAGCTACAGCAATGGCTGATGGATTTTATGGTATTCCAAAAAATAGTAAAAATATTGATGAAGCAAAAAAATTTATAGAATGGTTTTTTACTGATTATTATTCTGACTTTGTAAATACTCTTAAACTTTATCCAACAATGAAAGGTGTAAAATTAAATGATCCATTCTGGAAACAAGCAGCTGATATATTAGGTAATCAAAAAATTGATTATGTTGTTTATTTAGGTGGAGACATTGAATTCACTCGCATTAAAGATGCTATTAGCTTTGATGTTAAGAGACTTGGTCAAGAAATGTTGACAGGCGCTAATCTTGATAAAATGATGGATGATTTAAACAAAAAATGGAAAGCAGCTAAAAACAAATAATAACTATTTAATTTTTTATTATCAAAAACAGAGTGGCTTTTATGGCTGCTCTGTTTTAATTTATTTAAAATTTAAGGGGTATGATGAAGTCGATTCTTATTACACAAAAAAATCAAAAAAATATTACGCTTATTGTATTTCTTATTATACCTTCGATTCTCTTAATTCTTTTTGTAGTTTATCCTTTATTAAAACTATTTCAATTGGGATTTACTAATTGGGATGGTCTTAGTAAAGAA
>CAZYID010000018.1:0-8965 GCA_964646595.1 uncultured Spirochaetales bacterium
TATATTCACGAATATGAATTATAGCATTATCATTTTTGCAAATATTACATTTCATGTTTAATCCTTAATTATTTTCTTAATTTAATTATAATATTTTTTCTTTTAATAGGCAACTTTTCTATTATAAAATTGTTCTAAATTTTATTTTATTTACAATATTTTTAAGAAATCTCATTATTATTTTATACTCATTTTGAATGCATTTTAGGATATTTTTTCTCACTCTAATTTGTATATTATCATCTTTTTATATAATATTTTTTTTAATAGAATTTTTAAATTAACCGATGATTTAAATAATGTTCATTAAATTAAATTTTTAATTTTAAAAATTAAAAAACATGGACCACCTGAGTACCCTGTAAACTCAGATTTTTAAAGAATTTTGAAAAAAATATTTTAAATAATATATACCACAGTGAACTTAATATTCTCTGTGGTTATATTATAATTTTATTAAGGAGAAAAATATTATGATGCGATCATTATGGACTGCAGCAAGCGGGATGACCGGACAGCAATTTAATATTGATACTATCTCTCATAATCTTTCTAATGTAAATACCACTGGTTATAAAAAGACTCGTGCTGATTTTGAAGATTTACTATATCAAAATTTAAGAATGGCCGGGACTCCTTCTACTTCAATAAGTAATTTTCCCACAGGAATTCATGTAGGTTTAGGTGTTAAAACTGCTGCAACACAAAAAATATTTGTTCAAGGATCTCTTCAAAACACTAATAACAATAAAGATCTTGCTATAGAAGGCGAAGGATTTTTTAAAGTATTAATGTATGATGGTTCTGAAGCGTATACAAGAGATGGTGCCTGGAAAATTGACAGTAATGGTCAGATAGTAAATCATAGCGGTTACTTGTTGGATCCAGAAATTATTTTCCCTGAAGGTTTTTTACATGATTCTATTTCTATCAGTAAAGATGGTATAGTTACATGTAAAACCGGCGATAATGATGATATAATTGAAGTTGGAACCATTGAATTAAATAGATTTGTAAATCCGGCAGGATTAACCAGTATTGGTGGAAACTTATTTAAAGTTTCAGAAGCTTCAGGTGATCCAATAAACGGTCAGCCAGGCCTTGACGGAATGGGTAAACTTCATCAAGGTTTTATTGAAATGAGTAATGTTCAGGTTGTTGAAGAGATGGTAAATATGATAGTTGCCCAAAGAGCATATGATTTAAATTCTAAAGCAATAACTACAACAGATCAAATGCTTGCAACAGCGGTAAATTTAAAACGATAAAAAATATGTTAAAAAAATATATTGTAATTTTTTTCATTTTTATTAGCTTATATTCATTTTCTCATACGTTTGTATTAAAAGAAAAGGTTTTTATAGATAAAAATACAATCAATTTACAGGATATAATTCTCAATGAATTACCGGATGATATTCCGAACTTTAAAATTACTGATATAGATAAAAATACAATTACTATTTCAAGTAATAAAATATTAAAATCACTTTTTAACAAATCTTTATTCGATGTTACTTTAATTGGAGAAAATACTACTATATTTTTTCAAGAAAAAATAAATAAAAACTCTAATCAAAATAAAGAAATAAATCTTTATAAAAATGATCCTTTAGAATACTTAGAAGAATATTTTGAATCCTTTTTAGATAAAAATATTTTTACAGTTAAAATTGTTCTAAAAAAAATTGACCCGGAAATTAATGTAAAAATAATTAGAAATAATTTTAATTGGAAGTTAAATAAAAGTTATTATAATCTATCTGACTTAAAAAAATTAAAAAAACTTATATTAGTCATTGATGATAATAATTACAATGCAACAATTGAAGTAAAAATTTATTCAAATATATGGAACGCAAAACAATCATTTCAAAAAGGCGAAAGTTTAAATAAAGAAGGTTTTTTAAAAAATAATGTTGATATTACAAAAATCGATAATTTTGATAATCTTGTTTTTGATATTAAGAACGCAACTAATTCAATATTTACAACAAATATTTCTCCTGGAGAAATTCTTAGATGGAAATATATAAAGAAAAATCCGATTGCTGTAAAAGGAGAATCATTAAATGCCGTTTTATTGAAAAATCAAATCGAAATTATTCTACCCTGTGTTATGTTATATAATGGATATGAAAATGATAAAGTAAAAGTAAAACTTACAAATGGTAAAGAAATCATCGGAACTTTACGAAATAATAATGGGGAGATTTATATTGAAATTTTATAAATTTTTTATAATTTTAATCATTATCTTTTTAATTAACAATGCTCTATTTTCTAAAAATCAAGTTAGAATTAAAGATATTGTTGTAATTGACGGTTTAAGAGAAAATCAATTGATGGGTATTGGGCTTATAACAGGTCTAAATGGAAGAGGAGATTCTAATAACTTTAAATTAACAAGTAAAATGCTGCTAAATCTTGCTGTTAATCATGGGTATAATATCAATTCTGATGATTTAAAAAGTAAAAATGTTGCAAGTGTACTTGTTACTGCTCAGGTTGGACCTTTCACGCGTCCCGGAGATTTAGTTGATATCTCTATAAGTTCAATTGGAGATTCCAGATCACTTGAAGGTGGAATTCTATTACAGACAGCTTTAAAAGGTGCTGATGGAAATATTTATGCTGTTGCACAAGGAAAAATTATTGCAGGAAATAAAGAACAAAATTCTTTAACTACTGCATCAATTCCAGACGGAGCAATTGTTGAAAAAGAAATATCTTCAATTTATATTACAAATAATAAAATTAGATTAATTTTAAAATATCCTGATTTTGTTACAGCAAATCAAATTAGAGAAACAATATTAACAATTAATCCAGAATTAATTATTAATGCTTTAGATGCCGGTATGATTGAAATAACATTGACTGATCTTGAAATGGAAAATCCTGTTAATTTTATTGCTCAGCTTGAGGTTTTAACTGTAACTCCTGATTATGTTTCTACTGTAGTAATAGATAAGAAAACCGGAATAATAGTAATTGGTGAAGATATAAGTATTCAAAATTGTTCTATTTCTACACCTTTTGCACAGGTAACAGTTGGCAGATCAAGGAAAGAAAACAACTTTGAAATCACTGGTCAAACCGTAGGAGAATTAGTTAAAATTTTAAATGACGCTGGATTACAAACTAATGAAATAATTTCACTAATAGAATCAATACATAAAATTGGCGCAATTAATGCAAAACTTTTAATACTTTAAATTTAGGAGTAAAAAAATGAATAAATTATTAATGAATATAGATAATGCTTTTTGGTCTAAACAACAATTAGATATGAATAATGTTAAATCTAATATTAATAAAAATAATAAACCAGAAAACTTTACATTCAAAAAAATGCTTGATGACAAAATAGATAGAAACGGTAATATTGATACTAAAAAACTTTCTTCAAGTGAAAGAAAATTATATAACTCATGTGTTGAAATGGAAAGTTTTTTATGGAAAAATGTACTGAATGCTATGAAAAAAACAATAAACAAATATAAACTTATTGACGGCGGACAAGCTGAAGAAATTTTTTCAGACTTTTTATATGATGAATATTCTATGATTTGTGCAAAATCATCTTCATCTAATTTATCAACATTAATGTATAAACAATTATCTGAAAATTTATAAAAATAAGTATATTAAAATAAAAATAATAAAAATCAAAAAATTATATATAAAAAAATCAATTTTAATAAAATATTTACTTTCTTTATTATCTTTAATTACTTGTTTTTCACCTCTATATATTTTTATTATTTTATAAAAAAATAATTTTATATTATTATTTTCTCCTAATTCTTTTACAAAAACCAAAAAGAATTCAATAGATTTAAGAATTAAATTACTTTGTTTTTTACTTGATAAATTTAATAAAATTTCATTATTTTTATCTTTTAAAATATTTATTGTAAAAAAAAGGGTGCTCATTAAAACACCTGCTTTTTTTAAGCCATTTATCAATCCTTGTTCTGTAATTCTTAAAAAATAATAATTAAAAATTATTTTACCTTCTGTAAAAAATATATTTAATAAAAATATTAAAATTGTAATTTGAAATATTCTTATAATTATTTTTAAATTAAATTTACTAAAATATAAAAAAAACAAAAATTCAACAATTGTTAAAAAAGCAAATTTAATATCAAAATTAATATATAATAATAATATGATATGAATTATTGATAAAATTATAAATAAAAAAAAAGGGTGTCCAAAAAGTCCATTATTATTGAAAAATAATGACTTTTTGGTCACCCCTGTTTTATTACTATTATTCATATATATATATATTTAAATTATTTAGTTTTACTTGTTTTTATTCTTTTTATCTACTTTAGCATCACCCTTTTTAATTTTTACTTCTTCTATTTTTTCTTCATCTTCTTTTTTATCTTTTTTTACTGAATCAAGTTCTATTTTAAGATCTACCTTTGTTGTTTCCTCAACTTTTTCTTTTTTCTCTTCAACTTTTTTAACTTCTGGCTTTTTTACTTCAGGTTTTTTTACTTCAGGTTTTACCTCTTTAACTTCTTTATCTGTTGCTTTTTCAGGTTCAATTATTTTTTTCTTTTTCTTTTTCTTAGCTACATGCTGTTCTTGAATTAATTCAAGATAGGCCATATCTGCTCCATCACCTTTTCGTCTACCTAATTTTATTATTCTCGTATAACCGCCGTTTCTATCAACATATACTGGAGCTATTTCATCAAATAATTTCATCAAAATTTCTTTATCTTGTATCAATCTAGAAGCAATTCTTATATTATGTAATGATCTTTCTTTTGCTCTTGTAATCAATTTTTCAGCAATTCTTCTTATTTCTTTAGCTTTTGTTTTTGTTGTTTTTATTCTGCCATGCCTAAATAGTGCTATAGACATGTTTTTATACAATGCTTTTCTATGTGAATGAGTTCTGCTTAATTTATTAAATGACTTTAAATGTCTCATTTTCTTTACCTTTACCTTTCTCTTTAATCTTTATTTAATATTTTTGTTATAAGATCCTGCATGCCAAATGAAAGTTTATGTTTCCCTAATTTCTCTTTAATTTCAATTAAAGATTTTTTACCAAAGTGTCTAATCTTTGATATTTCATCTTCAGTTTTGCAAACAAGATCAGCAATTAATCTAATATTAGAACTTCTAAGACAATTTGATGCTCTAACAGATAATTCCAACTCATCAACAGGAGTTTCTAATAAAACTTTTAACTCTTCATCTTCTTTATTTTCTTCTAATTCTTCTTCTTCTTCTTCTTCTTCAAAATTTATAAATATCTGAAATAAATCTTTCAATATTTTTGCTGCTCCTGCAATAGCATCTTCTGGTTTTAAAGTGCCGTCTGTCCATAATTCAAGAATTAATTTATCATAATCTGATCTTTGCCCAACAATAGTATTTTGAACGTCAAATCTTACTTTTTCAATCGGGCTGTAATTTGCATCAATAGGAATTGTATTTACTGTTTCAATAAATTCTTCCTGTCTTTCTGCATCAACATAACCTCTTCCCAAATCAATTTGTAACTCAATTTCAACATTTGCATTATCTGTTAATGTCATAATTTTTAAATCAGGATTCATAACCTCAATTGTATCATCTACAATTAAATCTCCAGCAGTAATTACACATTCACCTTTTCTTTCTATTCTAATTGTTTTCGATTCAATATCATCAATAAGTTTTAATTTAACATTTTTTAAACTGCTTATAATTTCAAGAGTCTCTTCTAAAACTTCATCAATAGATTCGAAAGCAGAACTTAGCACTTTAATATCATTCTTTTTATTATATGTTTGAATTCTTATTGCTGAAATTGCATATCCAGGCATTGATGAAAATAATACTCTTCTAAATGTATTACCTATAGTATGTCCAAAACCACGTTCAAAAGGATGCACAATAAATTTACCATAATTTAGAGTTTGCTCTTCTTTTTCATATGAGATATTTTTAGGTTTCTTAAATCCTTTTAATAACATTCTTTGATTCACTGATGCTCACCTCTTTAAAAATTATTTAGAATATAATTCAACAATAAGTTGTTCATTAATGGTCTCTAAATCCTTAATTTCGTTTCTTCTAGGAATCTGCTTAATTGTTCCTTTTACATCATCAGGATTAACATCAAGCCATGGAACAACTCCATCGGAACCAACTCTTTTTAAAGATTCTAATATTTGTTTCAGTTTCTTACTTTTATCTTTTACTGCAATAACATCATCTTTTCTAACATTAAATGAAGGGATATTAACAATTTTTCCATTAACCTCAATATGACCATGTTTAACAAATTGTCTTGCTTGAGTCCGTGATGCTGCAAAATGCATACGAAATAGAATATTATCTAATCTAGTTTCTAATATTGTAATTAAATTCTCTCCAGTAATTCCCTTCTTATTATTTGCAATTTTAAAATATTTAAAAAATTGCCGTTCTAAAACGCCGTAAATATTTTTTAATTTTTGCTTTTCTTTTAACTGAATTCCATAATTTGATATCTTTTTCATTCTTGCAGAAGCTGCTTTACCTGGAAGTCCTTTTCTTTTTAAATTGTCCTTTTTATCTATTGGACATTTTAAGGAAAGACATCTATCCCCTTTAAGCATTAATTTTGTTTTTTGCGCTCTACATAATCTACATCTTGGCCCTAAATACCTTGCCATAAAAATTCTCCAAAAATATTTATTTAAACTCTTCTTCTTTTCTTTGGTCTACAACCATTATGTGGAATCGGTGTAATATCTTTTATCAATGTAACATTTAATCCAACATTATTTAATGATCTTATCGCTGATTCACGTCCAATTCCAGGTCCTTTTACATATATTTCAATTTCTTTTAGTCCATAAGCAGCAATTGCTTTTTTTGCGGCATCCTCTGTTACTAATTGGGCTGCAAATGGTGTAGATTTTTTTGCACCTCTAAATCCAGTTAAAGAACCAGAAGATGACCAGGATAACACATTTCCTTTTAAATCAGTTACAGTTACAATTGTATTATTAAAAGAAGCTTGAATATAAACTCTTCCAGAACCTATTACTCTTTTTTCTTTTTTCTTGCTTTTTGTTTTAGCTTTTGCTCCCAATTTTTACCCCTTATTATTTAGTTACTTTCTTCTTTCCAGCAACTGTTTTTTTCTTACCCTTCCTGGTTCTTGAGTTGGTTTTTGTCCTTTGACCTCTTACAGGAAGGCTTTTTCTATGTCTTAATCCTCTATAGGAACCAATATCCATTAATCTTTTTATGTTCATCTGAACAATTCCGCGCAAACGACCTTCAAAGATATAATCATTTTCAATAACTTTTCTTATTGAATTTATCTCGCCTTCACTTAAGTCATTTATTCTTGTTCCTAATTTTATTCCAGCTTTTTTACAAATATCTAATGCTAATGATCGACCAATTCCAAAAATATAAGTTATTGCAATTTCTACAGGTTTATTTGGTAAATCAACTCCAGCTATTCTTGCCATTTTTTATCTCCTATCCTTGTCTTTGTTTATGTCTTGGATTTTGACATATTATTCTTATTACTCTATTTCGTTTAATAATTCTACATTTAGCACAAATAGGTTTTACACTTGCTCTTACTTTCATATTATTCTCCAATTAAAAATTTCTAGATCTTATTCTACCTTTTTTTGTAAGTCCATCTTGATGATGCATTTTTAAGTGACTTTCAATCTGACTCATCGTATCTAAATCAACACCAACAATAATTATTAATGAAGTTCCCCCTAATAAATAAGCAAAGTTTGGTGGAAAATCAGGAATTAAATTAACAATTATTGAAGGAATAATTGCTATAAAAGCTAAAAATATTGATCCCGGTAAAACTATTCTATTTAATACTTTTGTTAAATATTCTTGAACTTTATTTATCGGTATCCCAGGTATAGAACCGCCATTTTCACGAATATTTTTTGCTATTTCAATAGGATTTAATGTTACCTGTGTATAAAAATATGCAAAAAACACTATAAATAAAGTATATGTTATGAGATACGGAGCAGTATTTGGTGCAAACCATCTACTTATATTACTAACCCAGCTAAGTTTATTTAACAAAGGTAAATTAGGTATTGTTTGAAAAAATCCTAAAACAGCACTTGCAAAAATTATTGGAATAACTCCTGATGGATTTATTTTTAAAGGCAGATAAGTATTTGGAGCTCCATATACTTTTCTCCCAACAACTCTTTTTGCATAATTAACAGGAATCTTTCTTTGACCTTGTTGTTCATAAATTACCAATGATATTACAAAAACATACATAATTAAAATAAATAAAACAATAGGAATATCCAACTGCTGTCCCTGAACTTTACTAAAAAGTTCAATTATTGCATCAGGCATTCTTGCAACAATTCCTGCAAAAATAATTAATGAGATTCCGTTTCCTATTCCCTTTTCAGATATTCTTTCTCCAAGCCACATTAAAACAAGTGTACCTGTTGTTGTAACAACTATTGTTGAAAACCTAAAGAACCAAACATTTTCAAATACTATTACACCTTGTAATCCACTTACAAAGTTTATAATCATAAAACTTTGAATAAAACATACAAAAACTGTTCCAATTCTTGTGTATTGATTTATCTTTCTTCTTCCGCCTTCTTCTTCTGATATTTTTTTTAATGTTGGAAAAACTAAAAGTAATAATTGCATTATAATTGATGTAGTAATATAAGGCATAATCCCTAATGCAAAAATTGATAATCTCTTGAAGGCACCACCTGCAAAGAAATTAAAATATTCAAAAAAAGGATTAGATCCCTGTTGAGAATTTAAAAGTGTCTTTAAAGCAACAATATTAATCCCCGGAACAGGAATTTGAGCTCCTATTCTAAAAATAATTAGGACCCCTATTGTAAAAAATATTCGCGATCTTAATTCTTTAATTTTAAAAATGCTAACTAAAGTATTTGCCATTATTTAGCTTCCTTTTTTT
>CAZYID010000018.1:9065-23167 GCA_964646595.1 uncultured Spirochaetales bacterium
TTTCAGTAACTATTATTTTACCGCCTGCTTTTTCTATTTTTTCTTTAGCACTTTTAGAAAATTTATCTGCATAAACCTCTAATTTTTTACTTAATTCTCCATTTCCTAAAATTTTCACCTTAGCTTTTTTAGAATCAACTAATTCATGTATTAAATAATCATCTATCTTAATAACACTTCCGTCTTTAAAATTATTCAACATAAAAACATTTATTTCAGAGTATTCTTTCGAAAATCTTGAATTTTTAAAACCTCTTTTCGGTAATCTTCTATAAAGAGGAGTTTGACCTCCTTCAAAACCTAATCTTATTGTGCCACCTTTTCTTGATTTTTGTCCTTTATGACCTCTTGAACAGGTTTTTCCCATTCCTGATCCTGGACCACGGCCAACTCTTTTTCTCTTTTTCACAGAACCATTTGCCGGCTTTAACTTTTCCATATCTATTTACCTCTTAATATAATAAATAACCTATAAAATTTTTACTAAATGTTTTACTTTAAATAACATCCCTTTAATTACAGGATCATCATTAACTTCTTTAATTTGATTTATTTTTTTTAAGCCTAATGCTCTAACAGTGCCAATTTGATCTTTTGCAAATCCATAGGGTGATCTTATAAGTTTAATCAATAATTTACCTTTTTTCTTTTGTAAAGTTTCTGTTTTCATTTGTTTCCCCTGTAACTAAAATAATTCGATCATTTTTTTACCACGTTTTTCAGCAATTTCTTTAACATTCATTAAGGATTTTAATCCTTCAAGCGCTGCTTTTGCAACGTTTAATTGATTCTTAGATCCTACAATCTTAGTTAATATATCATGTATACCAACACATTCCATAATTGAACGTACTGCACCACCTGCAATTACACCTGTTCCTGGTGCTGCTGGTTTCATAACAACTTTAGATCCTTTAAATCTACCGATTATTTCATGAGGGATTGTTTTCTTTTTTGTTAAATTTATTGTCATCATATTCTTTTTAGCATGTTGATTTGCTTTCATTATGGCATCCGCAACTTCATTTGCTTTACCAAATCCAATTCCAACTTTTCCATTCATATCACCAACCGAAACCAAAGCAGAAAAACTAAATCTTCTTCCACCTTTAACTACTTTTGCTACTCGGTTCAGTTTAATTAATTTTTCATTAAAAGAATCTGTTGCATCGTCTGTGTTTTTTTTGCCTCGAAAATCACTCATCATCTTTCCTTTTAATTATTAAATATATAATTACATAAAAATTTTCAAAAAAACCAAAGAAATCTTATTTAAAATTTTACACCGGTTTTTCTTGCTGCATCTGCAAGAGCTTTTATTTTACCAGTATATAAAAAACCATTTCTATCAAAATAAACAGTAGTTATCTTTTTTTCTATTAATTTTTTACCAATATCTTCGCCTATTTTAGCAGCAACTTCTTTATTTAACTTCCTTTTTTTCTTATCTAATTTTAAACTAGAAGCAGATGCTAATGTTTTACCATTATCATCATCAATTGCTTGAACATAGATAAATTTATTGCTTCTAAAAACACTTAATCTAGGTTTTTTTTCTGTTCCATGTATTTTTTTTCTGATAATTCTTTTTCTTCTTAAACGCCTTTTCTTTAGCAATTTAATTTGATTCACAATTAAACTCCATTATTCTCAATATTTATTATTATAAATTATAATTAAGTTGTTTTTCCTGCTTTTCGTTTAATTACTTCGTCAGCATACTTTATTCCCTTACCTTTATATGGTTCAGGTGGTCGTATTTTCCTTAATGTAGCAGCAACTTCTCCAACTAATTGTTTATCAATGCCTTCTATAAGAACATTTGTTTGATCTTCAACAGAAATTTTTATTCCTTCCGGAATAGAAAAATAATTAGGATTTGAATATCCAACATTTAAAACAACTTTATTTCCTTCAACATTTGCTTTATAACCAGTTCCAATAATTTCTAATTTTTTAGAATATCCCTTTGTTACTCCAATAATCATATTATATATTAGCATTCTATATAAACCGCGCATTGCTTCAAATGCTTTTATCTCTTTGCTCAAATTCACTATCAATAGATCATCTTTCTTTTCTAATACAACCTCAGGACGTAATTTTAAATTTAACTTTCCTTTTGGACCTGAAACTTCAATATTAATCAGATTATAATTTATATTTACATCGTTAGGTACAGTAATAGGATTTTTACCAATTCTAGACACAGTAAATTCCTTCCTTGTTTCAATATTACATTCATTAAATATTTCACCGAAATATTACTTTAAAATAATTATATTAAAAAGCTTACCAAACAGCACACAATATTTCTCCGCCTTGCTTTTTCTCTTTAGCTTTTTTTCCTGTTGTTATTCCCTGAGACGTTGAAATAATATAAATACCTAAACCATTATATAGTCTTGGTATATCTTTATATCCTTTATAAACCCTTCTTCCTGGTTTGCTAATCCTTTTTAGATTATCAATAACTGAAATACCGCTATCTTTATATTTTAAAAATACTCTAAAAAAGATTTTATTTTCTTCTGTTGTTTTTTTAAAATTTTTTATATAACCTTCATTTTTTAAAATTTTTATAATTTCCAATTTTTCTTTTGAAGGAGAAATATCAACTTTTTCATGTTTTACAAGTAAAGCATTTCTAATTTTTGTTAACATATCTCCAATTGGATCATGAATTGCCATCTTTCTTATCCTTTTTTAATTATTTAAAATTACCATGATGATTTTACAATACCAGGTAATAATCCTTTATTTGCTAGTTTTCTAAAACATATTCTACACATATCAAATTTTCTTAAATACCCTCTTGGCCTACCGCAAATTTTACATCTGTTGTTCTTTCTAATACTATATTTGGGCTTTTTATTATATTTTTCTATCATTGCTTTTCTTGCCATTTTATATATCTCCCTAATTTGACTTCTTTCTAAAAGGCATATTAAATACAATTAACAATTCTTTTGCCTCTTCATCAGTTTTTGCGGAAGTAACAATAGTAATATTAATTCCTTTAATATCTTCTATTTTTTCATAGCTAATTTCAGGAAATATCAAATGTTCTTCAATTCCCAAAGTATAACTACCTCTTCCATCAAAACCAGTTGTTTTTAAACCTCTAAAATCCTTAATGCTAGGCAAAGATATATTAATCAATCTATCTAAAAATTCATACATCCTATTTCCACGCAAAGTAACTTTACAACCTATTTCCATACCTTCTCTTAATTTAAATGAAGCAATTGATTTTTTTGCTTTTGTTTTTACTGCTTTTTGACCTGAAATTGCAGTTAATTCTTTAACTGCATCATCAAGTTTCTTTTTATCCTGAATAGCTCGACCCATTCCCATATTTAAAACAATTTTTTCAATCCTTGGAACCATCATGACATTCTTATAATTAAAATGTTTTAATAATGTATCTTTTCCTTTTTCATTATAGGTTTTCTTTAATCTAGGCTCCATTAACTTCTCCTTATTATTCTAATTCGCCTTTACATTTTTTACAAATTCTATGTTTTTTGCTGTTTTTGCTGTCTATAACAATCCCAACTCTAGTTGGTTTTTTACACTTAGGACATAAAAGCATTACGTTTGATATATTCATAAATGCTTCAACTTCATTTATCCCGCCGTTTGGATGTTCTTTAGATTTTCTGAATGTCTTTTTAACTAAATTAATACCTTCAATTAATATTTTTCCATTATCTCTATCAATTTCTATGACATTTCCACTTTTACCTAAATTTTTACCGCATACTACTTTTACTGTGTCACCTTTTTTAAATTTTTTATATTTCAACATTGCATAAACTCCCAATTTATTATAGAACTTCTGGTGCTAAAGATACTATTTTCATAAAATCTTTTTCTCTTAATTCTCTTGCCACTGGACCAAAAACACGTGTTCCTTTTGGATTATTATTTGTATCAATAATTACACCAGCATTATCATCAAATTTAATATAAGTTCCATCACTTCGTCTATATTCTTTACTAACTCTAACAATCACTGCTTTTAATAAAGCACCTTTTTTCACAGATTGATTAGGCAATGCTTGTCTTACAGAAACAGCAACAATATCTCCAATTGAAGCATATCTTCTTTTAGATCCACCCAATATTTTTATACATTTAACAATTTTTGCGCCACTATTATCAGCAACTTTTAGCAATGTTTCCTGCTGAACCATTTATTGCTCCTTTTATTTTGCCCTTTTTATTATTTCAATAACTTCCCAGAATTTATCTTTACTTAAAGGTCTTGTACTTGCAATCTTAATAAAATCACCAACTTTACACTCATTTTTTTCATCATGAGCTTTAAATTTCTTGCTCTTCTTAATATATTTCTTATAAAGCGGATGTAATTTATTATACTCAATACGAACTGTTACAGTTTTATTCATCTTATCGCTTACTACAAATCCACTCATGGTTTTTCTTTTTTTTACATCACTCACTTTATTACTCCATTTTCTCAATTTCTTCTTTAATTTTCTTAATTTCATTTTCACGTAACAAAGTATTAATCCTTGCTATATCTTTTCTTATTGTTCTTAAGCTTAAAGGATTCTCAATTACACCTGTTACTTTTTTAAATTTTATATCATTATATTCTTTAATTAATTTTGAAAGAACTAAGTTTAATTCTTTTTCATTTTTTTCTTTTAATTCTTTTAATTTCATATATCATCCTAATTTATACTAAAAATTATATTTTTATAGTATATCTCTTTTAATCATTTTTGTAGGAATTGGAAATTTTTGTCTTGCCAATAAAAACGCTTTTTGTGCAGTCTTTTCATTAACTCCAGAAATTTCAAATAAAACCAATCCGGGTTTTACTGGAACTACATAGTATTCAACGTTGCCTTTTCCATTTCCCATCCTTGTTTCTGCTGGTTTTTTTGTATATGGTTTATCAGGGAATATCCTAATCCATATTTTTCCTTCACGCTTTAAAGCTCTTGTTATTGTTCTTCTTGCTGCCTCAATCTGTCTATTTGTAATTAATTTTGATCCTAAAGAAACCATTCCATATTCACCAAAAGAAACTTTATTCCCTTTTGTTGCTTTTCCGTGAAGATTCCAGCCTCTTTGTGTTTTTCTATATTTTGTCCTTTTTGGCATTAACATAAAACATTACTCCAAAATTTATTTTATTATTTAATTGACGCAGAAGGTTTTTTTAAAGGCTTCTTGGGCTTCCTAATTAATTGACCCGCGTCTTCTTTAATATCTTTCTTTAAAATTTCTTTATTAAAAATCCATACTTTAACACCAGTTGTGCCATAAGTTGTAAAAGAAGTTGCAGTACCATAATCAATATCTGCTCTTAAAGTATGTAAAGGAACTCTTCCGTCTTTATACCATTCCTTTCTTGCCATATCTGCTCCGCCAAGTCGTCCACTGCATTGTACACGAATACCGCCAATTCCATTTCTTTTTGCTTCGCCTATTGCTTTCTTCATTACTCTTCTAAAAGGAATTCTAGCTTTTAACTGCCTAGCAATATTATCAGCAATTAATTGAGCATTTATTTCCGGTCTTTTGATTTCTTTTATTTTTACATCCACTTTTGAAGATGTAATTTTAGAAATCTTAGATGTTATTTCTTGAATGGTTTTTCCATCCATTCCAATAACAACACCTGGCCTAGATGTGTTTATTACTATTGTTACACGATCTGGTTTCCTAAATATCTGTATATCAGAAATTTCAGCACTGCTTTTTTTATTTATATTTTTTCTATCTATAATAAAATTATAATTGTCTAATAATTCTCTAATTTTTAAATCTTCATGTAGAGCTTTTGTATAATTTTTTTTATCTGCAAACCAAACAGAATTCCATGATTTCACAATACCTAATCTAAATCCAATAGGATTAACTTTTTGCCCCATTATTTAGCTCCTTTTTTTTGATTTGTTTCAGTTTTTGCTTTTTTCACTTCCTTTTCTTTTGATCCTGATTTATCTTTTTCTTCAGTATCAATTTCCTTTGCTCCAACTTCAACAAAAATGTGACAAGTTCTTTTTAGTATGCTCTGAGCTCTTCCTCTTGAAATAGGATGATATCTTTTATAAGTAGCACCAGAATCAATCAATATTCTATTTACAATTAAATTTTCTTCATCTACATCAGTATTTTTACTAATAAAATTTGTTCTTGCAGAATGAATAACTTTTTTAAGAGCTAAAGCACCTTTATTAGGTAAAACTGATAAATAAGCTTCAGCTTCTAAAACATTTTTCTTAACAATTTCATTAGCAATTCTTCTAACTTTAAAAGGAGAAATCCTTATATATTTTGCTTTTGCAGTATTACTAGCCACTATTTTGCCCTACCTTTTCTCTCTGAACCACCATGTCCATAATATAATCTTGTTGATGAAAACTCACCTAATTTATGGCCAACAAGATTTTCTGTTACATAAACTGGAATAAATTTTCTTCCATTATAAACATTTATTGTTAGCCCAACCATTTCTGGAAAAATTGTTGATCTTCTTGACCATGTTTTAATCTGTTTCTTTTGTCCAGAATTTTTCAATTCAACAACTTTCTTATAAAGATGTTTATCAATAAAAGGACCTTTTTTAACACTTCTAGACAATTTTGTACTCCTTTATCATCCTTAATAGGTAAAAAACCTATTATCTATATTAATCGTTTTATTTATTCCTTCTTCTAATAATAAAATTATTTGAAGGTTTTTTTCTATTTCTTGTTTTATAACCCTTTGTTGGCACTCCCCATGGAGAAACCGGATGTCTTCCTCCGGAAGTTTTACCTTCACCTCCACCATGTGGATGATCAACTGGATTCATTACTACACCTCTAACTTTTGGACGTTTTCCAAGCCATCTATTTCTTCCAGCTTTTCCAATATCTACTTTTTGAACATCCAAATTACCAACTTGTCCTATTGTAGCTAAACATTCTTCATTTATATATCTCAATTCTCCTGAAGGCATTTTAATTATTGCTTTCTTTTTTTCAAAACCAGAAATTTGAGCAAAAGCTCCGGCAGATCTTGCTAATTGTGCTCCCCTGCCTGGTTCTAATTCAATATTATGAATTATTGTTCCCACTGGTATATTTTTAAGCTTCATTGCATTACCAATAGAAATTTTTGTTTTTTCTCCAGATTTTATAATTGACCCTATTTCTAATTTATTTGGAGCAATAATATATCTTTTTTCACCATCTTTATAAAACAACAATGCAATATTTGCACTTCTATTTGGATCATATTCTATTGAAGCTACTTTAGCATCTATGTCAAATTTATTTCTTTTAAAATCAATTATTCTATATTTTTTCTTGTGTCCGCCGCCTCTTCTTCTTACACTTATTCTTCCTGTACTCATTCTTCCGTTTATTCTTCTTTTACCTTTAACAAGTGATTTAAGGGGTTTTGAAGTTGTGATTTCTTCAAATGTTAATGTTGTAGTTCCTCTTAAACTTGGAGTTGTCGGTTTATATCTTTTTATCCCCACTTATTTCTCCTTATGCACCTTCAAAAATTGATATTTTATCACCCTGTTTTAATGTTATAATTGCTTTTTTATACGAAGCTGTATATCCATATTTATATCTTACTCTCTTCTTTTTTCCTCTAACATTAAGAATATTTACTTTAAGAGGAGTAACATCAAAAAGGCTTTTTATAGCATCTTTAATTAAAATTTTATTTGCACTCTTGTGTACAACGAATGTATATTTATTATAAGCATCTTTTAGCATTGTGCTTTTTTCTGTCATTATTGGACGTAAAATAATTTGATCATTTCTCATGTTTTACCCTTAGTAAAAATAATATAATTATTTTTTTGTTTCTTTTTTAAAAAAATTATTTAATTCATTTACTGCTTCTTCAGTAACTGTAATATTCTTTGAATAAAATAATGCATGAGCACTTAACCTATTAAAAGAAAAACATTTAAGCCAAGGTAAATTTCTTCCGGCTCTTTTTATTAAAGTTGCATTATCATTATTTGATAAAATTAAAGCTGATTTTTCATCATTCAAAATTGGACTAAAGATTGATTTTATTTCTTTAGTTTTACCATTTTCAACTTTAAAATTTTCTATGACTTTTAATTTACCATTTTTATTTTTCAATGATAAAATAGATCTTATTGCCAATCTTTTAACTTTTTTTGGCAATGAATAAGAATAATCTCTAGGTTTTGGCCCAAAAACGACTCCACCTCCAGTCCAAACTGGATTCCTTCTTGTACCAACTCTTGCACGACCAGTTCCTTTTTGTCTCCAAGGCTTTATTCCGGATCCTCTTACTTCTCCCTTTGTCTTTGTGCTTGCAGTACCTTGCCTTTTATTTGCTAATTCATTTTTTATTGCTTCATATATTACGTCTCTATTAGGTTCAATATTAAAAACATAATCATTTAATTCAATTTGATTGTTTTCTTTCCCTTTTATATCAATTACCTTGGCTTTCATATCATTAATCCTTTTAAGAATTATTTATTTTTTATCTTTTTTATAGCTTTATTTATTAAAACTATCCCTTTGTTTACTCCAGGAACTGCACCTTTTACTAACAATAAACTTTCATCATTATCAATACTAAATATTTTTAAATTTTGCGCAGTTATTCTTTCTCCGCCCATTCTACCGGCTCTTTTATTTCCTTTAAAAACCCTACTTGGATATGCACATTGTCCTGTAGAACCATTATGTCTATGAAACTTTGATCCATGTGTTTTTCTTCCACCATGAAAACCATGTCTTTTCATAACACCTTGAAATCCTTTTCCTTTAGAAACACCAATAACATCTACATAATCATTATCAGTAAAAATCTCCAATCCAATTTCCTGTCCAACCTCGTACTTTTCGGGATCATTAATCCTAAACTCTTTTAAATATCTTTTTGGAGTAATTTCATCCTTAAATTGACCTTTATAAGGTTTAGTTGTTTTCTTGTCACTTATTTCCCCTGTGCCTACAACTAATGCATTATAACCATCTTTATCAATCAATCTTTTATTTATAACTGTATTTTTTTCAATTTTTAACAAAGTAACAGGAATTAAATTTCCTTCTTCATTAAATTGATGAGACATTCCAATTTTTTTACCTATTAATCCAACCATAGTAATCCTCAATCTATCTATCTTTCTTAATTAATATAAAACATATTAAAACAATTTAATTAAAGTACAATTTCGCTTATTCTTACATTTATTTTTAAAATATTATGAATAATTCTAAATTAAACTTAATTTAAAAAAACACGTATTTTCTGGCATTAAAGAACAAAAATCAAATAATTATAATAAAACAACTTATTGCTTAAATATATTTAAATTAATTAATATTGTTTTATATCAACATCAACACCAGCTGCTAATTCTAACTTCATCATAGATTCTAAAGTGCCATCCACAGGCTCTATATCTATAAGTCTTTTATGAGTTCTCATTTCAAACTGTTCACGAGACTTAATATTAACATTAACAGATCTCAAAATTGTATATTTATTAATCTTTGTTGGTAAAGGTATAGGCCCTGAAAATTTAGCCCCTGTTTTCCTTACTGCATTTACGATAGATTTAGCAGCTTGATCAACTAATTCAATATCATAGCCTCTTAACCTAACCCTTACTTTTTGCTCTGCCATACATATTCCTCATTAAATAACAAAAAAACCCTTAATTTTTTTCAAAGATTGCAGAATTTAACATATTTTCAAAAAAAATCAAGTGAATTCTTAGAATATTTTATTAAATTTATAAATATTATGTTTACTTAACTATTGTTTTTTTAAAATAAATAATAGTATTATTTATTCTAATAATACTATTGAATAAATAAAAATTCATAAAAAATATTAATTATAAATTCTGTTTATCTATATTTTTTCACTTTATTTAGCATAAATAAAAAAGCCTATAAAAATAGGCTTTTTTATTTATATTTATTATTCAACTATACTAAGAATAGTTCCAGCACCAACTGTTCTTCCACCTTCTCTAATAGCAAATCTTAAATTCTTTTCCATAGCAATAGTGGAAATCAACTCACATGTTAACTCAACAGTATCACCAGGCATTACCATTTCTGTTCCTTCTGGAAGATGTGCTATTCCAGTAACATCTGTTGTTCTAAAGAAAAACTGCGGTCTATATCCTTCAAAAAATGCAGTATGTCTTCCGCCTTCTTCTTTTTTAAGAATATAGGTTTTAGCAGTAAATTTCTTATGTGGAGTAATTGAACCTATTTTTGCAATTACTTGACCTCTTTGTATCGCCTTTTTATCAACACCTCTTAACAATAATCCAACATTATCTCCAGCAATACCTTTATCAAGAAGTTTGTTGAACATTTCGACACCTGTTACAGTTGTTTTTGCAGTGTCTTTAATACCCACTATTTCAACTTCTGTTCCAGTAAGAATAGTACCTCTTTCGATTCTTCCTGTTGCAACTGTACCTCTACCAGAAATAGAGAAAATATCTTCTACCGGCATTAAAAAATCCAGGTTTTCATCTCTTTCAGGTTGTGGGATACTAGTATCCAATGCATCCAACAAGTCCTGTATACACTTTGTTTTTGATTCATCATCAGGATTGTTCATTGCGCCTAAAGCTGATCCGCGAATAATTGGAATATTATCACCGTCAAATTCGTATTGACTTAACAGTTCTCTAATATCCATTTCTACTAAATCTAAAAGCTCTGCGTCATCAACTGCATCAACTTTGTTTAAGAAAACAACCATACTTGGAACTTCTACCTGTTTTGCAAGCAATATATGCTCTCTTGTTTGAGGCATAGCTCCATCTGTTGCTGCAACTACAAGAATTGCACCATCCATTTGTGCCGCTCCTGTAATCATATTTTTTACATAATCAGCATGACCCGGACAGTCAACGTGCGCATAATGCCTTTTTTCTGTTTCATATTCAACATGTCTTGTATTTATAGTAATACCCCTTGCTTTTTCTTCAGGTGCATTATCAATCTGCTCAAATGACATTTCTTTTGTTCCTGCTTTTCGAGCACAATACATTGTAAGAGCAGCAGTTAGTGTTGTTTTGCCATGGTCAACATGTCCAATAGTACCAACATTAATATGCGGCTTGTTTCTGTTAAATGTTTCTTTAGCCATTTTTTTTCTCCTTTTTAAAAATAAACTTTAAAATTATTTTAATTTTTATTTTTTTATAATTTCCTCAGCAATATTTTTTGGTGTTTCCTCATAACTATCAAACTGCATTGTATAGTTTGCTCTACCTTGCGACATTGATCGCAATGCAGTAGAATAACCAAACATATTAGCTAATGGAACTTTTGCATTTATAATTTTATATTTAGCCTTATCTTCAAGGCTTTCTATTCTCCCTCTTTTAGCATTTACATTACCCATAATATCACCCATATATTCTTCTGGCGTTACAATTTCTACACCCATTATTGGTTCTAATAATACAGGTTTTGCTTTTGCCATACCCTCTTTAAATGCCTGCATAGCACATATTTTAAAAGCCATTTCTGAAGAATCAACATCATGAAATGATCCATCATACAATATAGCTTTAAAATCTACTACAGGATACCCGGCTAATACTCCGTTGACTGAAGCATCCTTTAATCCTTTTTCTACAGCAGGAATATATTCTTTAGGAATTTTTCCACCTACTATTTTACTTTCAAATACAAATCCCACTCCTCTTGGAACAGGTTCAAATTTTATCATAACATGTCCATATTGACCATGTCCGCCGGATTGTTTTGCATATTTATAATTAACATCTGAAACAGATGAAAATGATTCTCTATATGCAACCTGTGGATTACCAACATTAGCTTCAACTTTAAATTCTCTAAATATTCTATCAACAATTATCTCAAGGTGTAATTCACCCATACCACTTATTATTGTTTGGCCTGTTTCATTATCAACTCGCACCTTAAAAGTTGGATCTTCCTCAGAAAGCTTCTGCAATGCAACTGTTAATTTGTCGCTGTCAGCTTTAGATTTTGGCTCAATTGCTACTGAAATAACCGGTTCAGGAAAAACCATTGATTCTAAAATAATCGGCTTTCCTTCATCACATAATGTATCACCAGTTGATGTAAATTTCAATCCTATTGCAGCACCAATATCACCACTGCAAACTTCATTAATTTCAGCTCTTTTATTTGCAT
This sequence comes from uncultured Spirochaetales bacterium, assembly GCA_964646595.1. Classification (GTDB taxonomy): domain Bacteria; phylum Spirochaetota; class GWE2-31-10; order GWE2-31-10; family JAFGQB01; genus CAZYID01. The sequence continues at coordinate 21,257 of CAZYID010000018.1, forward strand.
GCATCTGCAGTAATCTACCAATTCGTTCTTTTTTATCCTTAGTAGAATTAAAAATATAAGATCCTGTTTTTAAGACTCCAGAATAAACTCTAAAAAAAGTAAGTTTCCCAACATAAGGATCAGTCATTATCTTAAAAGCTAAAGCACTGAACGGCTCATCATTAGAAAATTTCCTTTCAATTACTTCCCCGTCTTCTGGTTTAAATCCCTTTATTGCTGGCAAATCAACTGGTGATGGCATAAAATCTACAACAGCATCTAATGCTTGCTGTACTCCCTTATTTTTAAAAGCTGCACCACATAACATAGGAAATATTTTTACCTGAATAACACCTTTTCTAATTACTTCTTTAATTTTTTTTTCAGCAATTTCTTTGCCTTCTAAAAAGTCTTCCATTAATTTATCATCAAAATCACAAATTGCTTCCATCAAAATTTCTTTAAACTCAGAAGCTTTTTCTTTATATTCCTCTGGAATATCTTGTTCATCATAATTTATAAGACCACCTTCATCATTGAAGATGTATGCTTTCATTTTAATTAAATCAATTATACCTTTAAATGCTTCACCGGCACCTATTGGTATTTGTATTGGAATAGCGTTTGCTCCTAATTTTTCTTTTGTCTGCTTATAAACAGAAAAAAAATCAGCACCGGTTCTATCCATTTTATTTACAAAAAGCATTCTAGGTACTGAATATTTATTAGCTTGTCTCCAAACCGTTTCAGACTGCGGTTGTACACCGCCAACAGCACAAAAAACACCGATTGAACTATCTAAAACTCTCAATGAGCGTTCAACTTCAACAGTAAAATCAACATGACCTGGAGTATCAATAATATTAATCCTATTATCTTTCCAAAAACAAGTAGTAGCAGCAGAAGTAATTGTTATACCCCTTTCTTTTTCCTGCTCCATCCAGTCCATTGTTGCTTGTCCATCATGAACTTCACCGATTTTATGGCTAACTCCAGTATAATAAAGAACTCTCTCTGTGAAAGTAGTTTTACCTGCATCTATATGAGCCATTATTCCTATATTTCTAGTTTTTTCTAAAGATACTTTCTTCTCCATTCCTCAAATTCCCTTTACCTTCAATATCCTACCATCTAAAATGAGAAAAAGCTTTGTTTGCTTCTGCCATTTTATGTGTATCATCTTTCTTTTTAAATGCACTGCCTGTTTTATTATATGCATCCAATAATTCTTGTGTTAAACGTAATGACATTGTCTTATCAGATCTCTTTCTGGCAAATGATACAATCCATCTCATAGCAAGAGCTCTTCCACGAGTTTCATCAACTTCTATAGGAACTTGATATGTTGCACCGCCAACTCTTCTTGATTTAACTTCAACTAGAGGTTTTACATTTTCAATCCCTTTATGAAAAACATCTAAAGGTTCTTTATTTGTTTTTTCTTTTAAATTATCTAAAGTTGTATATAATATTTTTCTTGCAACAGATTTTTTACCGCTACCCATCATTATATTAATAAACTTTGAAAGTAGCTTATCATTATATTTTTCATCAGCTAAGATTTCTCTTTTAGCTATATATTTATTCCTTGCCATTATTATTCTCCATTATGCTTTTGGTTTCTTTGCACCATATTTTGATCTTGCTTGTTTTCTATCTTCAACACCAAGAGTATCTAAAGCTCCTCTAACAACATGGTAACGAACACCTGGGAGATCTTTCACACGTCCGCCTCGAATTAGAACTACAGAGTGCTCCTGTAAATTATGACCAACACCAGGAATATATGCTGTAACTTCAAATCCAGAAGTTAATCTTACTCTACATGCTTTACGCAAAGCTGAATTTGGTTTTTTGGGTGTTAATGTCATTACTCTTGTACAAACACCTCTTCTTTGAGGGCAATTTTTAAGAGCAGGAGATTTAGTTTTT
>CAZYID010000019.1:0-11805 GCA_964646595.1 uncultured Spirochaetales bacterium
ATTATGGAAAAAAGAAAAAGCATTATTTTTATTGCTCCATTACCTCCTCCATTTACAGGGCAGTCAATTATTTCAAAAGTACTTTTTGATGAATTATCAAAAAATTATAATATCATTTCTATTAATTATTCCAGAAAAGAATTAAAACCACGAATTGGATTTAATTTTAAACAAGTTATAAAATCAATTAAATTATCATGTTTAATTAAAAAATATTCTAATAAAGCAGATATGCTATATATAACTTTGTCGATGTCAATTTTAGGTAATTTAAAGGACTTGTTTTTTTTATTTAGAGCCGGGAAAAAATTAAGAGGAAAAACTATTATTCATTTTCATAGCGGAGGATTTGATAATTTTTATAAGAAATTATTTTTTATCAATAAATTGTTAAACAAATATTTTTTATCACAAGTTAGTAAAGCAATTGTTTTAGGCAGGTCTTTAAAAAAATGTGCTACACAGGTATTGCCTGAAAATAAAATTGAATATGTTCCCAATTTTTTTGATGATAAAATATTATTGGATATTAAAAGAGTTCATAATAAATGGGATAAAATTAAAAAAATTAATCTTTTATTTCTTTCAAATTTTATTAAACAAAAAGGATATATGGAATTTCTTGAAGGTTTTTTTTTATTGCCTGAAGAATATAAAGATAAATGTAATATAATATTTGCCGGATTATTTTATAAAGAAAAAGACAAAAAAAATTTTTTAAAAAAAATCATGAATTATAAAAATATTAAATATTTAAATTTTGTTGAAGGAAATATAAAAAAAGATATTTTGCATAATTCACATGTATTATTTCTTCCAACATATTATGATATTGAAGGACAGCCTGTTTGCATTTTAGAGTCATATGCTGCCGGTTTAGCTGTTATTACAACTGAACAGGGTGGAATAGGGGATATATTTAAAAATAAAGTAAATGGTTTATTGCTTGAAAAAAAATCATCTTTGAGTATAAAAAATACCATAATTAATTTAATTGACAATCCCTTAAAATTTAAAAATTATGCTATTAATAATAATATGGAAGCTAAAAAATATTCAAAAGAAAGTTTTATTTCAAAAATAAAGATTATATTTGATAGTATTTCCTGATATTTTTATATTATATTAGAAAATTTTATAATTGAAATCAATAAGAAAAATATCAAAAATTTAAAAATATTTTTGTTTAACACTTTTTTTTGACAATAGTTCAATATTGAAGTAATATTATTAACATGAATGAAATAATTTTTTTAATATCAAATTTAAATGATAGATTCTCTGACTATTTTAAAAAGAGGAAAAAAGGATTAGGCTTGAGAGCTTTTGTTTCTCAAAGTTTACCAATAATGCATGAAGTTTACAAAAATGGCGGTAAAATGCAAATTAATGAATTATACAAAGCTATACCTAAACCAAAACCAACTATTACTGAAATGATAAAACGTTTAGTAAAAGATGGTCAACTAATAAAAATAACAAGTGAAAAAGACAGGAGAATATCTTTTGTACGGGTGACAGAAAAATCCGATTTTTTTAAAAGTATATATTTAGATACTATTAATAATTTTTCGAATAAAATTTTTACTAATTTTACAGACCATGAAAAAATAAAATTAAAAAAGCTTTTAGAAAAAGCAATAGCAAATGCTTAATATACATTTTTTAAAATTTACAGGTTAACAATGATAAAACTAAAAAATAAATTTCAACATAATATTCTTGACCAAAGTATTTGGGATGATTTTGAATTCCGTGACGATGATATTATAATTAATTCTTATCAAAAATCAGGAACTACATGGGTTCAGCAGATTATTGCACAATTAATCTGGAATGGAGATACAGACATTAGTCTATCAAAAGTATCTCCCTGGATCGATTGTAACTTTCCATCAAAAGAAGAAAGAATAACCATAGTAAAAAAACAGACACATAGACGTTTTTTTAAATCTCACCTTCCATTTGAATTAATTAAATTTTCAGATAAAGTAAAATATATATACATTGCCAGGGATGGGAGAGATGTAGTATGGAGCTTATATAATCATCATGCAAAATTTACAAAAGAAGCACTTGATGATATCAATAAAGTTAACAAACCTAAAAGCCCGATCCTGAAACAAGTGCCTGATACACCTTTAGAATATTTTCGTGATTGGTTAAAACACGACGGTTATCCATGGTGGTCTTTTTGGGATCAAATTTTATCCTGGTGGAATAAAAGAAATTTAACCAATATAATGTTAATACACTTCAATGAGCTAAAAGCTGATCTGCCGTATAATATAAAAAAAATTGCATCCTTTTTAAATATTACTATTGAAGATTTAGCATGGAATAACATAATTAAACATTGTACATTCGATTATATGAAAAAAAATTCTATAAAATATGCTCCATTTTCAGGAGAACCATGGAAAGGAGGAGCTAAAGATTTCTTTAAAAAAGGAACGAATGAACGCTGGAAAAATATATTAACAGATGAAGATATATATAATTATGAAAAGACAGCTTATAGCAAATTGGGATCTGATTGTGCTAAATGGCTAATAACAGGTAAAATTTGTTGAAACTTCTTGATACTGATTTATCCTTGATCAAGCTATTATCACTAGCATATCTTACAAATAATACCGGCAGATAATCATTGTGTTTTTTGATGTAGATGTATCAGTAAATAATTTTTTTTAGTTTTCTATTTTATTTATATATTTTCTATATCTAAAAATCTATACTGAAATGCTTCATTTATATCTTCTATCTTTATAATGTCATGGTTTTTTAAATCACCTATAGTACGTGCTATTCGTAAAATTTTATGACAAGAACGAGCCGTTAATAAATTATCTTCCATATGTCTTTCTAAAAGTTTATATCCTTCTTTTTCTACAATACAATATTTAGAAATTTTTTCAGCAGGTATTTCTGAGTTTAGATAGAAGTTCTCGTTTTTATATCTTTTTTTTTGAATTCTTCTTGCCTTAATTACCTGCTTTTTAATATTTAATGATGACTTATTTTTTTTCCCGTCAATAAGTTCTTTATAATTTATTCTATCTACTTTAACCTGTAAATCAATTCTGTCTATTAATGGATTTCTAAGCTTTTTTTTATATCTTTTAATTTCAGATAAAGAGCATGAACAAAATCCTTCTTTTGTACCATAAAAACCACATGGGCAAGGATTGCTTGCTGCTACTAACAAAAAGTCTGCCGGATAAACTGCGCATCCGTTTCTTAATGAAATATAAACTTCTTTTTTTTCAATAATTGTTCTTAATGCCTGTAATGTATCAGATCTAAATTCCAGAAATTCATCTAAAAATAATATTCCTTTATGAGCCAGACTGATCTCACCAGGTACAACTTTTGGACCTCCGCCTATTATAGCCCTGCTTGAAGAGGAATTATGCGGAGTACGAAAAGGCCGGAATGTTATCCAATTATTATTTTTAGTTATACCCAGTATTGAATAAATTTTATTTATTTCAATTATATCTTCTCTTTCTAAATAAGGCATAATGCTTGGCAATCTGCTTGCTGACATTGTTTTACCAGATCCGGGCGGACCAATTAATATCATATGATGGTGACCGCTTGCAGCGATTGTATATGCATTTATAAGTTCTTCCTGTCCCATTATATCAGAATACTCTTCATTATTAATTTCAAGATTTATTAAATTATTTATTTCATTATTATAATTTTCAATTTTAAAAATATCTTGATTTGTTTTATTTATTAAATCACTGATAGAATTAACAGGTATTATGTTATTGTCATTTAGAAATGAAATTTCATTGTAATTATCAATTGGAATATATATTTTATTAAATCCATTTTCTTTTGCTTCTAATACCAGAGGAATAATTCCTCTAATCCATTTAATTTCACCTCTTAAATTTAATTCTCCAAAATAAGCAGTTTTATTTTGTTTTTCATCAATTAAACCGGATGTTTTTAAAATAGCTGCAGCTATTGCCAGGTCGTAATGTGTACCTAATTTTATTGTTTCAGCTGGAGACAAATTTATTGTAATTCTTTTCATAGGGAAATCTAGTCCGCTGTTTGTTATAGCCGGTCTGATTCTTTCACGTGACTCTCTTACTTCTTGAGAGAGTAATCCGGAAATTATAATATTTGGAAGTCCTTTTTTAATGTCAACTTCTACTTCAACAGGTTTACAGCACATTCCAATTCTTGAATATGTAAATGTTCGTCCAACCATTAATTTTCTCCTCAGAAAATTGTCGAAGACAATTGTTCGTTAATGGAGTCGTCATACGCTTCAATCAAAGAAAATAACATTTTCTTCATAATTGGGTGTCTTTTTTAATCATGACGACTCCTATTTAATATTATTCTATAAGTATTAATGATTAAAAAATGATAATGCTTTATAATTTTATGAAAAAAAATATATTTTTTAAAAAAAGTGTAATGCGGTTATTTATTATGGGGGACAGAGCTTAATAGAAAAAAAAGTCGAAATTTTAATTATTTATTTTTTGATATTTCATAAAGGACAATCCCGGTACTTACTGAAAGATTTAAAGAATCTAATTTATTATTTGTTTTAATTGAAACAGTAAAATCAGAGTTTTCTTTAACAAGCGGTCTAATACCTTTATTTTCTGAACCAAAAATTATAACAGATTTTTCATTAAAATTTATTTCTGAAATATTATCACCGGATTTTTCAGAGGCATATATCCAATATCCGATTTCTTTTAATTGTTGAATAGTTCTAACAAGATTTGTTACATAAATAATATCTAATTGAAAAACAGCACCCGCAGAACATTTTATTACATGATCATTAATTGGAGTAGAATTATTTTTTGGCAGAATCACGCCGTCAGCATTAAACAATAAAGCGCTTCTTAATATTGCACCATAATTACCAACGTCATTTATTCCATCTAAAATAAGTATGATGCTTTTTGAATTTTTTTGATTTTTAATTTTATTTAAAAATTGATCTAAAGTTAAATGCTTTGTATAATCCTCATCTGTTTTTAAAGCAATACCTTGATGGTTTTTGTCTTTAAATTGAAGATCAAATTTTTTATTTTCTATATATAAAATATTAATATTTTTAGATTTTGATTTTTTTATAATATCATTTAAAGTTGAAAATTTAGTACTCTTTCTGATAAATAGGGTACCGGATTTAATTGTTTTTAATTTTTCTCGAATTGGATTTCTGCCAAAAATATAGTTTGATTTTGAAACTATAATAAAACTCCATTTTTTTGATAAAAAATAAAATAAATTATTTTTTTAAATCTTTAACTGAATCTACTTTACCATCAAAGTCTGTATCTTTTTCGACTTTAATTACTCTTCGTTTTTTATCAGTGTAATGCCATTCATCAGGTTTACCATCATAATTATTATCTTTTTTAATTATACATTCATATAAAGAATTATCAGGATTATATTTAAAAATAACCCATAAATCAGGTTTTTTATCAAAGTTTGAATCAATTTCTTCTTTTTCTAAAAGTTCGCCGTTAAAGTAATAAAAATCATCCATTATACCATCTTTATTACTGTCTATTGCCTCTTTAATTTTTTGACCATAACTATAATGTTCTTCCTGTTCAAAAATACCATTATAATCAGAATCACTTTTTTGCAGATAAATAATATCATTTGTTTTATAAACAATTAAATCAATTTTACCGTCATTATTTTCATCTGCTTTAATTTCAGTATGAAAATCTTTATTTTTAAGAGTATTTTTTATCCAAATATTTGGTTTACCGTTTTTGGTATAGTCAAATTTTTCTTCTGTAATAAAATATATAATATTTTTATCAGAAACATAAAGACATGATTCATCCGGTATATCATTTTGATTTTTATCTATTTTTTTCCATTCCTTATATAAAGCTGCATTAATCCATCTGTCAATTTTATTATCTCCATCAGTATCTAAATCAATTTCAATTGTGAAAATATTAAATAAAATTACGTGCAAAAGAATTAATATTAAAATTATTTTTTTTATCATTATTTTTCCTTATATAAATGTTATGTTAATTATATTAATAAATTATTTAGATAATTACTAATTTATTTTAAAAATAAATCAAAATAATTTACTAAAAATATATAATTATTATCGGAATATATAAATTTTTATATATCTAAAATCGAAAAACATAATAAAAAAATATATAATAAAATTAATTAAAAACATGAAATTATTTTAAAAAATATTATATTATGGTAATATTATAAGAATATGAAAAAGTTTGATTCAGAATTTGAAAGATTAGCAAGAACTCTTGAACCGGATGAAAGAAAAGCCCTTTTAGATAAAATCAGAAAATTAAAACAAATTCAAAGTATTAAAATTCCAGAGTTAAAAAAAGAAAATGTTGTTAAAAGACAATTTAATTATGCGAAGACTTTAATTCGTAAATCAAATTTTTTTACACGATTAATAATTGTAATTATTTCTTTTTTTTCAAATAAAAAAAGAGAAGAAGTTGTTTTAACATGGATGTTTAATGATATTAGAAAAGAAATTATTTTAAAGTATGGAAATCTAGTTGATTTTAAAAATGGAGTTTTATCCAGACATTTTGCTGAAGAAATATTAAATCTGGCTGAAATTTGTAATGATCTTATTCCTATTATAAATGTCTATTTTAAAGATGAAATGTATTATTATGATTTTATTAGTTCAGTATTGGAAAAAAATTTTAGCAGTGAATTAACATTATCATTAGACAGATTAAATCCTGAAACATTTGAGATAAAATCAGATTTTATAGAACTAGCCGAATACCTTAATGAAAAAGATAAAAGATTAAAGGACTTTTTTCATAAATTATCATTTCATTCATTTGCTAATTTTGAGAGATTATTTTCTAGATTTGAGCTTATTATTATTTTTGTAAATTTTGATTTTAAAGGTTTACTTTATGATTTTATTAAAGAAGATCAGATGAGTGGGAATGTATCAAAAGAGGGTATTCATTTTTTTATTGTAGAAAATTTACTCGAAAAACTTTTTATGTTATTGGAAGCAATTGATTTTGATTATGATAAAGTAATATTAATAGAAGATATGCAGGAGTTCAGTAAGCAGCAAAATCTAACATATGATAGTGAAAGTGGATTTTCAAGAAAGGATATTGAAAAAATAAAAATACTTTTTCAAACAATTAGTAATTTTAAAAAAACTGTACCTTTAAAATTAATTTTTCAATATTTTAAGAATGATATTTTATTTTCTCCTATGCCATTAAGAATTAAAATTGATGTAATGAATTTATATAAAGAGTATAAACGTAGAATCATAAATAAAGAATGGACAATTTATTTTGATAGAATCGGAGAACTGAATTTAAAAAAAACATTAGATCTTATTTTTCCTGATTATAATTTTAATACTCTCGAGTTTTTTAATCAGGAGCTGTCAGACCTTATTAATAAAAGATCTCCTTTTAAGATAAAAAATATAAAAAGATTGAATCTCATATTATATTTTCTAGAAACAAAATATAAAACTGAAATTGAAAAAATAGTAAATAAAGTATTATTAAGCGGTAATTTTACAAAAGATACTATTAGAAGCAATTTGGCTAGCACATATTATCTATTACATAATTTTCCTCAAAGATTAAGAAGTTTTGATGATAATTTTGAAACTGATAAGGAATATGGCAGGAAAATAACAAATTATTTAAAAGTTAATGCCGGAGAAATCGATTATACAAGAACATTAAGAAATACAATAATCGATATAAATGAAGTTTCGAGTCAACTGGTTGAAGAAGTTTTCAATGGATTATGGGCTATTCATGAGCTAAGTAATAATCTGGCTGATTTTTATAATGCAAGAAATGTTTTAGTGTTAAATTTTAATGAAATTAAAATACCCGGGTATTTCAGCCCAACAGAAGCTATAAAAAAGGTTAAAGAAGTAATTGATCTTTTTTTCAAAGTTTATAATCAAATAGGCGAATATTAATCCGGAGCTATAATAGGAATATTAATTAATTTTGTTATTTCATTTAATCTATAACTAACTAATTTTTTTATACTGTTTTTAAAATCATAATATCCTAGAAATTTATTTTGATCAATTTTTAATATTTCATCTATAAAAAAAGTTTTAAATCCGGTATGTTTTTTATTTTCATGATAATATGGAAAACAAATGTTAAATATTGGAATTATTTTTGTATTAGTAATTGATGTTTTTTCATTCCATTTAATAATATCAAATTGAAGTATAATTCCTTCAGCGGTTTTTGTTGATACAGTATCATAGATCCATTTATTTTTATTATTAATAACCGGAATATATCTTGCCTGTGCACTGATAAAATTCCCTAATGAATATGCTATTAATGTTTTTCTTTTATCATTAGTAGAATAATATTCAATTTTTTGTAATACGTGCGGATGATGACTGAGCACAATATCTGCACCTGATTCTGCAAATAATTTTAATACTTTTTCTTTTTCTTTAATTGGAGTTGAAGTATATTCATTCCCTGAATGATAAGATACAATTAATAAATCTACTTTTTCTTTTGTTTTTTTTAAATTCTCACAAAATTCATTAATCATTATTTCATTATTCATAGGTAATATATATACATACGGATTTTCATGATTTGTTACAATTTGTATTCTATTTGATGCCCATGTTGCACTATAAAATCCTATTATAATTCCTTTAACATTAATTATAAATGGATCCTTACCTTGCTTTTGAGTTAATCCTGCCCCTGCATATATAATATTTCTTTTTTTTAATTCTGAAATAGTAGTTTTTAATGCTTTAATTTCATGATCCAAAGTATGATTATTAGCAATTGATAAAACTTCTATGCCTGATTCTTTTATAGCATCCAGAAAAGTAGATTTTGCATTAAATTGCGGATAACCCGAAATTGGAATTTCATCGCAAATAGGTGTTTCTAAATTTCCGATTGTTAAATCATCATTTAAAAATATTTTATTTGTAGGTTGAAATAACGATAAATAATTATTTTTTTGAGAAAGTGCATATTTTTGTTGCTCATAATGAGCCATTATATCACCAATTGCACTAATTGTAATTTTAGTGGAATTTATAAAATAATTAAAGATAAAGGATGAAAATATTATTGAAAAATAAAGTATTGTTTTTTTCATATAAACCTTAATTGTTTTTTTTTAGATTATCTGGCTTGAATTTTTTATTATTAAATAATGGTGTAAAATATTTATCCATATTAATTTTTTTTGATAATAATTTTATTATTTGATGATGAATGAATGTTGTTGCAAATATTGATAGAAATAAAACAGGAATTAAAAGCAGCTGGAAAATGAAATCAGAAGTAAATTGAGCTATTTTACCAATTAATATAAGTCCGATTATAAATATAATTGCCATAATAAAAATGTTGAGTATTGTTGCAACTACAACAAATAAAAAAGTATTAAGTTTTTTATTCATGTTTATTTCCTTGTTAATTTAAAGTTATTATACTAAAATTATTATATTAATAAAATAGTTAATTATTGAATAATAACAAATAAATTGTATAATTATTTTTTGATATAAAATGTATAAATGTGGAGGAATTAAATATGGTAATTGATTCATCGTCATATTCTGATAATACAGATATGCCTATAAGATTTGCAAGAGCATTGGTTAGCGGTGGGAAAAATATTTCACCGCAATTTCATTGGATGGCCCCGCCATCTGAAACTAAATCTTTTGTTTTAGCTATGGTTGATCATCATCCTATTGCATCAAATTGGGTTCATTGGATTGTTATTAATATTCCTGCAAATTGTAATATGATGCAGGAAGGTGTTTCAAATACTTCTAAGATGCCATGGAGAAGTGTTGAGCTGCTAAATACATTTGGAACTAAAGGTTATGGAGGACCCCAGCCGCCGGCCGGATCAGGTAAACATTATTATGACACAACTATTTTTGCTCTTGATGTTGAAAATATAGAATTAACTGGAAGAGTAAGTGAACAGGAATTATTAATTACTATAAAGCCGCATATTTTAGATAAAGCTGTAATTAGAGGACTATTTGGAAGATAAAAAAAGTCAGCTCCTTTTGAAACTGACTTCTATTTATATATAAAGGCGGTTATTAAACCACCGATGCATAAATCAAAGAGATAATTAGATTTAACATAATTATCTGCCTCCTTGATTTTAATTAAATCAATAATGTATTTTTAATTATAAATTGTCAATATTTAGTTATTAAAAAATGGCATAAAATAATATGAATTATTATTTTTTTGATTATTATTTTTTTATATTATAAAATTAATGATAAAATAAACATGCTAGTTATTTTAAAAGTTATAAAGAAAATAATATGATAAAGAAAAATGTATTTTTTATTATTATTATTTTTTCATTTTTTATATTATCTCAACTTTATCCAAATAATAATGAAGAATTAATAACTATAGTTCCTCGGTATTTCCATCCATTATATAATACAACAATAAAAAAACACACAGAAGGATTTGCTATTATTAAAATGAATAAAATAGCTTCATTATCCGGTTATAAAATTAAATATATACTTAAAGAATATTTGGTTGAATTAAATAAAGCTTTTTTATCAAGAGAAGCAGATTTAATTTCTAATAATGAAATAACAGAAAATACTTTTTGGACAATAAAAAAAGTATTTATTTTTATGTTTTTTTTTATTTTAGTGATTTATAATATGTTTTTATGGAAACATTTTATTTCTATTAAATTAAATAATAAAAATAATGAGCTAAAAAAGAATGAGAGTTTACTTCGTGAAATATCAAATAACTATCCAAATACTTATATTTTAATTATTGAAAAAGATTTAAGTATAGGTTTTGCTTCAGGTCAGGAATTCAAAAAAATGAAATTAAATCCTGATTCATTTATTGGATTAAAATTAAAAGATGTATTTAAAGAGCATACATCAAAAGTTAAAAGAAAATATTTAGAGACTTTTAAAGGAAAAGAAACTACTTTTGAGCTTTTTATTAATAATCAGCATCAATTATATAAAACTTTTCCATTATACGATAATGACAGGATTAATAGAATCCTTGTTGTTGTTGAAAATATCACAGAGCGAAAAAAAGCAGGAGAATTATTAAGAAAAAATGAATCATTATTAAATGAAGTAGGTAATATTGCAAAAATAGGCGGCTGGGAAATGGATCTTATTACACGTAAAGCAAAATGGACAAAAGGAACATATGATATTGTAGAAATCGAAGAAGGGCAGCATATCCCGGGTCCTGATGAACATGTAAATTATTATCTGCCTGAATTTCGTCCTATTATTGAAGAAGCGATAAAAAATTTAATTAAAAACGATATTCCTTTAGATTTTGAAGCGCAGCTTAAAACAGCAAAGGGAAATATTAAATGGTGCCGTGCTCTTGGTAAAAGTATCAGGCAAAATGGAAAATGCATTAAAATATTTGGGACTTATCAGGATATTACAGAGCAAAAAAAAGCAGAGATAGAGTTAAATAATAAAAATCAATTTATTAATTCTCTTATAAACTTAAGTCCGGATATATTATATATATATGATATTGTTGAACAAAAAAATATTTATGTAAATGATGGTATTCAAACTGTTCTTGGATATACAACAGAAGAAATTAAAAAAATGGAGGATCAATTAATTCCTATACTAATGCATCCTGATGATTTTAAAAAATATTTTAATGAAATTTTTCCGAAATATACTTATTTAAAAAATAATGAACTTATTTCACATCAATATAGAATGAAACATAAAAATGG
>CAZYID010000019.1:11905-21777 GCA_964646595.1 uncultured Spirochaetales bacterium
TGATGAAATATAAATCTAATCTTGAAGAACTTATCAAAGATCGTACACTTGCTTTAGTAGAATCAAATAAAGAGCTCGAGTCCTTTTCTTATTCTGTTTCTCATGATCTAAAAGCTCCATTAAGAGCCATTCATGGATTTTCCAGGATATTAATAAGTGATTATTATGATAAACTTGATGATCAAGCTAAAGAATATTTAAATATAATTTCAAGAAATATTGATACTATGCGTCACCTTATAGATGATTTATTGAATTTTTCTAGAATAAGCAGAATAGAATTAAATAAAGTTTTTCTTGATGTTAAAGTATTAATAAATGAAGTTTGTAAAGAACTTATAGATTCTGAAAAGAAAAGAAATGTTGAGTTTGTTTTAAAAGAAATTAATAATTTTAAAGGTGATAAAAGTATGATTAAAAGGGTATTTATTAATCTTATTTCTAATGCTTTAAAATTTACGAAAAATAAAAAGAAATCAATTATTGAAATTTCTTCCAAAAAAGATATGAACAATATTATTTATTCAATAAAAGACAATGGTGCAGGATTTGATATGAAGTATTATGATAAATTATTTGGAGTTTTTCAGCGTCTTCATGGAGTTAAAGAGTTTGAAGGTACAGGAATAGGTCTTGCTCTGGTAAAAAGAATAATTGAAAAACATGGTGGTAAAGTCTGGGCAGAAAGTAAAATTAATAAAGGGGCGTCATTTTATTTTCAAATACCTAATTTAAAAGTATAAATGTATTAAATAAAAAAATATGATAGAGAAGGAAGTATTATATTATGGAAGATAAAAAAAATATAGATATTTTACTTGTTGAGGACAATCCTAATGATGAGTTGTTAACACTACGTGCTTTAAGTAAAAACAATTTTTCTAATAATATACATATTGTTCGTGATGGAGAAGAAGCTTTAGATTTTATTTTTTGTAAAGGAAAGTATAAAGATCGAAAAATGAAAGATATACCAAAAGTAATCTTATTAGATATTAAACTTCCTAAAATTGACGGTATTGAAGTGTTAAAACAGATAAAAGAGGATGAGAGAACAAAAATTATTCCGATTGTTATTTTAACTTCATCAAAAGAAGAAAAAGATATAATAAAAAGTTATAAACTAGGAGCAAATAGTTATATTGTTAAACCTGTTAATTTTACTAATTTTGTTGAAACTATTAGTACACTTAGTTATTATTGGCTTTTAATAAACGAATCGCCTTTTTAATATTTTTTTAATTAAGTATTTGTTAAAATTTAAATTTGCTCAATAACATTAATTAATTCTAAAGCTGTCATAGCAGCTTCAAAACCTTTATTGGCGCCTTTTGCTCCTGATCTGATTTCTGCTTGCTCTATTGTATCTGTTGTAAGTATTCCAAAGGAAATCGGCATACCTGTATCAAGACATACTTTAGCGATTCCTTTAGTTGCTTCTGCAGCTACAAAATCAAAATGAGGTGTATCTCCTCTAATTACTGCACCAATAGCAATTATTGCATCAACATCTTTTTTATCTGCTATTTTTTTACATATTAATGGAATCTCAAAAGCTCCGGGAGTTCTTATTATTTTAATATTTTCAGTATTTACTTCATGTCTATTTAAGCAATCAAGAGCTCCTTCTAATAATCTTTCAGTTAAAAATGAATTAAATCTGGATAAAACAATTGCAAACTTTTTGTTTTTACCGTTAAAATTACCTTCAATATTTTTACTCATTTTTCATCTCCTTCAATTAAAATGTTATGTCCCATTTTTGTTTTTTTCGTATATAAATAATTATAATTTTCCGGTTTTATACAAACATTTAAATTCTCCGGGCATACTTTAAATCCATGATTTAGCAGCCCCTCTGTCTTTTCAGGATTATTTGTTAAAAGATGTATTTCTTTATATCCCTGATCTTTTAAAATCCAGGCTGCCTGGTGATAATTTCTATTATCTGCTTTATGACCTAATTCGATGTTTGCTTCAACTGTATCCATACCTTTTTGCTGCTGAAGAGCATAAGCTTTTATTTTTTCTCCAAGACCGATACCTCTTCCTTCCTGGCGCAGGTAGATTATTGCACCTTTACCGTCTTCAGAAATTTTTTTCAGAGCAGTATGCAGCTGATTTTTGCAGTCACATGTTTTTGAAAATAAGACATCGCCTGTGAAACATTCTGAATGAATTCTCAATACACCGTTTGTATAATCACCCATTGATAAAAAAATATGTTCTTTATCATTATAAAATTCTTTATAAATTGTAATATCAAACATTCCGTATTCTGTGTTAAGATTTGCTTTTACAATTTTTTCAACATTTGGATAAGTTTTATTCTGATATTCAACAAGATCTTCAACAGTACAAAATGGAAGTTTATGTTTTTTTGCGAATTTAACAGCTTCATCCTTAGAAAGCATTTTACCATTTTCATTTACCATTTCGCATATTAAAGCTCCTTCAACAAGACCGGTCCATTTGCATAAACTTGTTGCTGCTTCTGTATGCCCTCTTCTTTCTAAAAGTCCGCCATTTTTAGCTACTAGAGGAAATAAATGCCCCGGAGTGATGAAATCCTTAAATGTTTTACTTGGATTTATTAGATCAACAGCTGTTTGACATCGTTCAAAAGCTGAAATCCCTGTATGAACATTTATACTATCTACGCTGAGTGTAAATGCTGTAGAATGTTTTGAAGTTCTGGAATCCGGCATTAAACAAAGTCCTTTATCTTTAACAATGTCTTCTGAAAGAGCAGCACAAAGCAGTCCTTTTGCATGAGTTATAAGAAAATTTACTTTTTCCGGTGAAATATTTTCCATAGATACTATTAAATCTGCTTCATTTTCTCTATTCTCATCATCAAAAACCACTATTATATTGCCTTTTTTGAATTCATCGAGAAGTTTTGTTATTGATTCCATTTATATCCTCCTGTTTTTAAGATATTATAAGCGTATCTTGCAATAATATCGACTTCAATATGAGTAAAATCATTTACTCTTTTTTGTTTTAAATTTGTATTATTAAAAGTATGAGGGATTACTGTTACAATAAAACTTGAACTTAATACATTACTTATTGTTAATGAAATCCCGTCAATTGCTACAGATCCCTTTGGAGCAATAAAACTTTTTAATTCTTTTGGAAATAAAAACTCTATGTAAAAATCTTCACCTTTTTTATTTATAGAAATAATTTTTGCCTTTCCGTCAACATGTCCTAAAACTATATGACCGCCGAGTCTTGTTTCAGGTAAAAGCGCTCTTTCAAGATTTACAGGCTCATTAATATTTATTTCTCCAATTTTAAATCTTGAATGCTCCATTGTAGTTAAAGAAGTATGAAATGATATATAATTACCGGATATATTTGTAATTGTAAGACAAAGTCCGTTTACAGCTATTGAGTCTCCAATTTTAGAGCCATCTAAAATTTTTTCACAAAAAACTGAGAGTTCTTTATTTTTTAATGTTTTAATCTTACCAATTTCTTCTATCAATCCAGTAAACATATTGGATCTCCATTAGATAATTCTATTAAAAAGTTATTATCAATAATTTGAGTATTAATAATTTTAAAATCTTTTAGTTTTTTGATAAAATCATTACCTTTTTTTGTAAAAATAGGAATACCGTCATTTCCAATAAACGCAGGTTTATAAAAAAGAAAAATTCTATCAACGAGGTCATTTTCTAAAAACCAGGTATAAACTTTTCCGCCGCCTTCAATTAAAATAGAATCGATTTCATTTTCGTTGCAGAATTTTATAAAGTTTTCTTTTGTTGATGTTATTTTTTTATCAATTATAAATGTTTTGCCCGGATTGGACGCAAGACATTTTAAACTTATATTTTCATTAGAAAATATAAGTTTATCAATTGGCTTTTTTTCATAATTTTTTAATCTGCAATTTAATTTTGGTTGATCGGATTTAATTGTATTTTTACCAATTACAATTGCTTTTAATTTTAATCTTAATTTATGTACAATTTCTCTGCATTTTTCATTTGATATCCATTTTGAATCTCCGTTAAATGCAGCAATTTTTCCATCTAAACTTAATGCTGCTTTTAATACGATATATGGTTTTTTATGTTTTTGATAAAAAAAGTATAATGAATTTATTTTTTTTGCTTGATCTTCAAAGATCCCTTTTTTTACTTTTATCCCTGCTTTTTTTAATAATTTAATGCCGTTAACTCTTTTATCTAAATCAATATTTGAGATTATTACTTTTTTAATACCTGAGTTAATTATTTTATCAGTGCATGGAGGAGTTTTGCCGTAATGACTGCATGGTTCTAAATTAACATAAAGTGTTGAGCCATTAAGCTTTTCTCTGGTAAGTTTATTTATTGCATTTATTTCAGCATGTTCTTTGCCAAGCTGTTTATGATAACCTTTAGCTAAAATTTTATTGTTTTTTACAATAACTGCACCAACAAGAGGATTTGGAGATGTATATCCTAAACCTTTTTTTGCTTCTTTAAGGGCTAGAGACATATAATATTCGTCTTTATTTGACAATTAATATCCCCTAATTTTTTTGCTTCGGGGATTAGGCAGGTTGAATTTTAGGTAGGAGTTATAATATAACCTGCTTTTCCTTCTCTCATCCTGACTTTACAGTCGGCTCTGGAATCTAACCAGATCATGCTTTTCAATTATTATTTTTTAAAAAACAATAATTGATTTGCTCGCGGGCTTTAACCGCCGGTAAGGCTTACGCCTATCCCCGAAGAAAAATCAATTTATTAATAATATAATACTTATCATTAATATAGTACAATGTAAAGTGAAAATAAAATTTATTTACAATTTGATTTTTTAAAAAAAGCTTCTTTAAATTGACAATTAATATATAAAATGATAATTATTCAACTATTCCATAAAATAATATGAGGTTTTATATATGAAAATAAATAGAAAAGATAAAGATAAAGATATTGATAAAATTAAACTAAAAAAGGAAGAAACTAAATCAAATAGTCCAAATATTTTTGTATTTACTGTAATAATAGTAATCATAATTACATTTATTTTTACAGGTAGTGCTATGTTGGGATTATCCAGTATTTTTGGTGATCTTGGAAAAGAAAAAATTAAAAATGAAGACGGTACAATTTCAATCCCGGATGATGCTCAAATATTAGGAGCTGATATAAGTGATAAAGAAGCAAGAAACAAATATATGGCAAAAGTTTATGGCAAAACAATACAATTATTTCGAAAAGATGAATTAAATCAAAAAATAAATAATATATTAAATTATGAAGGGATTCCGGATTTTCAGAAAATTCAATGGATCAGATCTGTTTATGACCAAGAAATTGATAAGATTGTGGGACTTTATAATGCAAAGAAAATGAATATTGATATTTCAAAAGATTATTTAACGAAAGAAGTAGGGATAAGATTTTATGATGATGATAAAGATGGTGAAATAGATACATATAAAATGAGAAAAGAAGAAAATATAGTAAATCAATATGCTGATAAATTAGTAGATGAGCTGTTATTTGAAAATTTTAAAAAAGATTATTTTGAAGGATTACCGGTTTCATATGAAGAAGTGTCAGAAAACTATAAATTAGATAATACGCAGATAACATTAGAATATATAGATATATTAAATGATGAAATATCAAAAGATAAATTAAAAGAATTTTATGATAATAACAAAGAAAATTATAAACAATATAAATTAATAAGATTATTTTTTAAGAGTAAAGATTTAGCTGCTGAGAATTTAAACACACTTAAACAGGATCCTTCAAAATTCGTTGAGATTGGTCAGAAGTTAAAAAATGAAGATAAAGTAATTAATATTAAATATGATGCTGAATATTATTTTATTGATGAATTGACAGAACCTCGATTAGGTGAAACAGTAAAGCAAACTCAGGTAAATGGAGTAGGCGATCAAATAATTGAAAGTGAATTGGGCAGTTTTATTTTTTTAGTTGAAAGAATAATTTATGGTGATATTGAAGAAACTAAAACTTATGAAAAAGCAAAAAAAGATTATTTAGTAGATAATTATGAAACTATTAATAAAAATAATAAAGAAAAAGCTGACAATATTTATCAGTATGCATTAAAAAATGATTTAGAAAATGCCGGTGCAAAATTTAAATATGAATTGATAACATCTTCCCCATCATTATTTATGGGGTATAATATTCCACATGTTAATCCGGATGAAACAGATGATATCAATTATATGGTAGAAGTTTTTAAAGGTAAAAAAGGTGATGTATTAAAACCATATAAACATGAAAATGGATATATGATTGCTACAATAATTGAAAAAGATACGATAACAGAAGAGAATATTGATACATTATATAATGATTTAGTTTCCAGATATTCAAATAATAAAACACAGAGACTTGAACAGGATTATTATAAAAATAAAAGGAAAAAGGCTAAAATAGTAGATAATTTTAGATTTGTTAATTTTCAGATGTTAATGCCTAAAAAAGAACCAACACAATAAATAAATGAATGAATGAAGATAAATTATTACATTGTAATTTTTCAATAGAAAAATCAAAAGATGGTAATGATATTCTTCTAATTAATGATAAATATATACATTCAAAATTTACACCTTTAAAAGAGGCAAATGACTTTAATTTTAAAGGTGTAAATTTAATTGTAATTTTTGGAATTGGTTTTGCCTATCATGTAAATAATATTATCAGAAATAATCCTGATTCATTTTTTATTATCTTTGAACCTATTCATGATATTTATGACTTATCACAAAAATATATTGATAAAAAATTATTTGAAACTCATAAAAATAAAATTTGTTTTTTAAGAAATATTGATACAGAAATAATTTTTAGTTTTATTAAAAATAATTTCTGTTCTGAAATGCGAATAAAAACATTTTCTAATTTAGGATATAAAAGTCTTTTTTCGGATTTAGAAGCTGAATACTTTGATACAATAAAAATGAATTTTGAGACAGTTATTCAAAACATTTTAACTGAATCAAATTTTATACCATTATGGACAAAAAATTTTTTATTGAATATTAGGAATTTAGAAAATTTCCCTTTTTTTAATCCTAAAAAACAAGATTTAGGAACTAATGTTGCAGTAATTGTGTGTGCCGGTCCCAGTTTAAAAAATGATTTAAAAAATATTAAAGAAAATAGAAATAAAATAACTATTTTTGCTGTAGATACTGCTATAAAACCTCTTATAGAATCTGAAATAATTCCGGATTTTATTGTTTCTCTTGATGGGCAATATTATTCAATTGATGATTTTGTTAAAAATATGCATAATGATACTGCTTTATTACTTGATGCTGTTTCTTATCCCGGTATATCACGGTTGTATAAGAATATATACTATACAGTAACAGAAAATATTTTTGATAACAATATTATTGAATATTTTTTTAAATATAATAGTTTAAATAAATTTGGTTTATCTACCGGCGGTAATGTATCGGATTATGCTGCAAGTATAGCTATTTCATTAGGTTTTAATAATATTTATTTCACCGGTCTTGATTTATCATTTCCTTTACTTCAGACACATTGTATAAATTCACCTTTTTATTATAGAGCTTTGAATTCTTCAGATTATTATAATACAATGGATTCTATTTTTATTAAGATTATATCAAAAAGAAGTTTAAAGAATGTAGAATCAAAAGTTAATGGAAAATTAATATTAACGGATTTTGTATTACAAAATTATGCTTTTTATTTTAATAATCTTGCACAAGCTTACAAATCAATTAAAATTTTTAATTCAAGATTTAATGGAATGAGGATTAATAATTTAATTGAAAAAGATTTGAATATAATATTAAAAGAAAATGAATCGAAACATTTTAAATATAGGGACTTAATAAGAAAGAATAATTTAATTAATATAAAAAAAGATCAAATTGATAAATTTTATAATAAAACTGTAAACTTAATTCATAAAAGAGCAGTTGAATTGGATAAGATGTTATCGAGTACAAATTTTAATCAAGAAGATAATATTAAATTAAATCAGTGGAAAATTTTAATTAATAATATTTTTAATGAATTCCCATTTTTGAAGAAATTTATTTTAATGACTATGATTATTTTACAGAAAAAAAATATTACAGATGAATATCTATTATACTATAAGCATGTTGGACATAAAACACTTCAATCAATTTACTTTGTGATACGTGTATTTCAAAAACTACTAAAATAAAAATACTTATATGTAATTTTTTTTTATTAATCTTTTTTATTCAAATAAAAAGAATTTGTATTAATTATTAAAAAGCATTATCATATCTTTAACATTCTATAAAATACTAAATTTTTTAAAAATAATATTTTTTATATTTATGAGAAAAAACAAAGGTAAAATACTAATTGTCGATGATTCAGAATCTATTTTATTTTTACTGGAAAGCATTTTGTCAATTGATTTTGAAGTAGTTGCAGTAGATAGAGTAAAAAAAGCTTTAAAAATTATTGATCAATCATTTAATACAGTAATTATTGATTTAATGCTGCCGGAAATAAGCGGAATAGATTTTATAAAAAGGGTCAGGCAGAATAAAAAATATGAACATATACCTATTATAGTTTTAACTGCAAAACATAATACAGAAGATGATATTGCAAAGCTTTTCGAATTAGGAGCAAATGATTATATAAATAAACCTTTTTTCAGTGCAGAATTAGTTGCACGGGTTAAAACACATTCAAAAATTAAACTTCTTACAGAAAGTTTAATGGATGCCAATGAAAAATTGAAATATCTTGCTACTCATGATGAACTTACAAGTGTTTTTAACCGTAATGCAATATTTGATTTTTTAGAAAATGAGATTTTAAGGTTAAAAAGAAATAAAACTAAGCTGGTTGTGTTGATGTATGATATTGACCATTTTAAAAATATTAATGATACATATGGACATCAAGTAGGTGATAATGTTTTAATAAATATTATTAAACATATAAAAGAGATTGTGAGAGAAGTTGATTTAATCGGCAGATATGGCGGAGATGAATTTTTGATAATTTTACCGGATACTGATAAAAAAATGGCTCTTGAAATTGGCGGTAGAATGCTGGCAAAAATCAACAAAGAAAAAATTAAAATAAATGATAAAATTTTAAAAGTAACAATAAGCATTGGTTTATCAGAGTATATTCTTAATGAGGATCTTGATAAATTTATTGAAAGAGTAGATAATGCACTTTATGATGCTAAACGAAGCGGCAGAAATTGTTTAAAAATATTATAAATTACTTTGTATTCATTTTGTATTACTTTATTGTTGATCAAGATTGATAACGATGTAAATACCTAAGTAACAATAGATGCCATTTTTATATAAGTTATAGGTAATCATTGGTAAAAAAAACTGTGTAAGTAGACAATAATAAATTTTAAGGAAATTTAGGAGATAATGGTAATAAAATAATTAATTTGAAATACCAAAGAATAATAATAAAAATCTATATAATAATTTTTCTCATTAGTATTTCATGTTTTAGTTTTAGCGATGAATCATGTAAAATGCTAACATCTAAAGATCCTTTAACAAAAAACGATTTTCAGATAATAAGAATAAAAGATAATCTATCAATTAGATTAGATCAAAAGTATTCAGAAATTAGTGATAAGTTAGGAAAACTAATATCAACAAATATAAAACCAAATAGTTCAGGTGAGAAATGGGACCTTTTTACTTATAAATATGATTCATTAATAATTAAAAAAGCGAGATATTGGGAAGAAATATTGTATATTTCAGTAAGAGACAATACTTATAAAACTCTTAGAGGAATAATGGTTGGAGATAATGAAGAAAAAGTTAGAAAAAAATATAGTAATATTAGAAAATTAAAAAA